>CAZEKF010000044.1:0-2554 GCA_964512765.1 uncultured Methanosarcinales archaeon | reverse complement strand
TATTCTCAAAAGTATCCAATACCTTAAAACCTTCCAGTTCATTACCAATCTGAGAATTATCCTCACATAAAAAACCTCTAATTTTAATTCCTAGTTCCGGATGATGATGCACCCTATCCGTAACATCTAATCCCAATCTACCTGTGCCAACGATTAAAGCATGTCTTAAATTATATCCCCTTTTTCTAATAAGCCGTAAAAGCTCACGAAAAAGTATCCTTTCAATACACAGAGCAATCACACAAATTACCCCAAAATACACGAAAGTAAGCCTTGAGAACTCATATTTTCTCACGAAAAATGTCAGTGAAACTAAGATTAAAATAGCAATTGT
This sequence comes from uncultured Methanosarcinales archaeon, assembly GCA_964512765.1. Lineage (GTDB taxonomy): Archaea > Nanobdellota > Nanobdellia > Woesearchaeales > GW2011-AR15 > GW2011-AR15. The sequence goes on along the minus strand of CAZEKF010000044.1, from coordinate 2,220 downwards.
AGTACCCTTTGCAATATCCATTATCTCTGCAAACTTGGACGAAATCCTTCTTGGCCTGTATAAACCAAATGCCTTAAATACGATATACCAGAGTGGCAGCATAATGATAAGAAGCGTTAGGTATGTAAGGAATGGGGGTATACCTTTAGATACAGGAATTACAGGAAGATAAAAGCGTAAAAAATAAGCCAAGATCCAGGAACAGGATAGTGTTACCAAATCTAGAAGCAGAACCAGTGTTTCAAAAAATTTACTGTGTTTTTTTAACATTTATTATTTATCCTGCAAATCTTGTCTAAACTTTTTATATTCCTCTTCGACATATTTCTTAATCTCATCCTTAAATATTGCCCTGTCAAAAGACTCCGCATTCTTCCTGATTGCCTGTCTGTTAAACTGATCCTGTACATCCTCAAAGCGAACAACAGCTTGCGTAAGAGATTCCGCAGTTTGCTCATAAAAAAACAAACCAGTAGCATTATTATTTCCAATGTTTTTATCCAGTGGAATAATTGTTTCAAGTGCGCCACCTTCGCCGAAAGCAATTACCGGTTTTCCACATGCCTGTGCTTCTAAAGGCACAATACCAAAGTCCTCCACGCCTGGAAATATCAATGCTTTACAATTAGCATAGTGTTCCCTGACTATTTCATCTGACTGCCATCCCATGAGCTTGACATTTTCTCCAGCCATCTTTTTCAATTTTTTCTCTTCCTGTCCAGAACCGATTACTATAAGCGGCAGACCAATTGTATTGAACGCCTCAACGGCAATATCTACACGTTTATTAGGTGCAAGAGGTGAAACCATTAGATAAAAACCATCATTTGCCAAACCAAGCTTGAAATACGAACAATCAACCGGCGGATATATTAAATCAGAATCCCTGTCATAGCTTTTTTTGATTCTATCGGCAATGTATCTGGAAATAGCCACAAACCTATTTACTCGTCGACTACTTGCCACATCCCATTTCCGCAAATAATTTAAAACAAGAGACGTGGCCAACATTGTAAACATGCCTGCTCTCTCCTTGCCAAAATATAAATTGTACAAGTCCCAAATATACCTCATTGGAGTGAAGCAATAGCAGATGTGCAATGTATCAGTACTTGTAACTACACCTTTGGCAACACAATGGCTACTAGACAAGACAAGATCATATCCCCTTAGATCAAAATGTTCTATAACAGTAGGAAATATTGGCAAGAGATGTCGGTATTTTTTCTTAACAAAAGGAAGTTTTTGGATGAAAGAAGTCCTTATGTCCATACATTCAATAGTGCTGGAGAGACTCCCTTTATTATGCAACAGAGTATATAGATGAGCTTCAGGAAAAAGTTCACAAAACACCTCCAGAACCTTCTCCCCACCTCGCATACCAGTTAGCCAATCGTGAACAAGTGCGACCTTCATATCCTCAATAGATGTTGCTTTTTAATAACCCTCATAATCCCTCCTTAACCAGATCATGCATCCTCAACATACCGACAACGATATTCTTTCTGTCTAAGACAGATAAAATTGTAATTGGCTTTTCTCTTTCTTGCATTATCTTTAAAGCGGAGAATGCTTTTGCGTCCTCATAAACAAATACGGGATCTGGATTCATTATATCTTTAATTTCCATTGAAAAAACATTCTCCTCTTTCTCGATATGCCTTCGAATGTCATAATCTGTAACCAGCCCCAGAATCTTACCATCATTATCAACAACCGAAATTGCACCTGCCAGCTTTCTGGATATTTCCGATATACAATTTTTTACACTGTCAGAGATATTGATTGTTGGATTATTACTACCTTTTAACATGACATCAGAAACATCCATCGTTAACCTTTTGCCAATCTGCCCACCGGGATGAAGCAGTGCATAATCAGCCAAATCAAATCCTCTCATCTTCATTAAGGCCACCGCCATAGCATCCCCTAACACCATTGTAACTGTAGAACTTGTTGTTGGGGCCATATTAAATGGACAAGCTTCTTCTGCATCACCAATGTTAATAATTATATCTGAACACCTGGCTAATGTAGAGTTGCCATCTCCCATTATTCCTATTATTTTCGCACCAACACTCTTTATCGATGGAATGACACCATTGAGCTCAGAGCTTTCCCCGCTTTTTCCAATAGCAATAACAACATCTTCAGCAGCAATAATCCCCAAATCGCCATGCATTCCCTCAGCAGGATGCATAAAAATTGCCGGAGTACCAA
>CAZEKF010000043.1:0-3261 GCA_964512765.1 uncultured Methanosarcinales archaeon | reverse complement strand
ACTGGGAGATAATGGATGTCTTGGAGTACAAAAACAACCAGGGTAGTAATACTAACCGCGCCAGGTTTATTGACTATACTATTGGTTTACCTGATTTATTTTTAAAGAGAGTATTAGCTAAAGGAGACTGGACTTTGTTTAGTTCAGAAGATGTACCCTTATTGTTAAGTTCTTATGGAGAGCCTGAGTTATTTGATAGCTTCTATGAGCAGTATGAGAAAGATGAAGGAATTAGAAAGAAAACTCTACCTGCTGTAGAAGTATTTAACAAATTAGTTAAAGAAAGAGTTGGTACTGGTCGTATTTATATTCACTTTATTGATAATGTTAATCGTCAAGGTATGTTTGATGAGCAAGTTACTCAAACAAATCTATGCTCGGAAATCTTCTTACCTACTAAAGACGTAATATTTAAAGGTTTAGAGAATAATAAAGATTTAGGGATTGAGAACTATGAGCTTAATGATGGAATGGTTGCTTTATGTATCTTAGGTTGTGTAAACTTTGGTAAGTTAGAAACTATTGACGAACTAGATGGGTTAACAGACATTATGGTTAGATTCTTGGATAATCTTATTGATGTTCAAGATTACCCTATGGATGCAACTCGCTGGCCCACTAAAGGGTATAGATTCTTAGGTATTGGTATTAGTGATTTTGCTCACTTCTTGGCTAAGAATGAAGCTACACTCGGAACAACTAAAGCATTGAAACTTACCCACCAATGGGCAGAGCGTTTTCAATATGGCTTAATTCGTTCAAGCATCAATTTAGCTAAAGAGAAAGGTGCTTGTTACTATAATGAAAATTCGGCGTATTCAAGAGGTATTATGCCTATTGATACATACAATGAGAATGTAGATAGTATTATTGATACAGAACTATTGTGTGATTGGGAAACATTGAAGAAAGATGCTGAAGAGTATGGGGTTAGAAACACTACACTAAGTGCGATCCCTCCAACAGCAAGTTCTTCACTTGTTTCGAATAGTACACAAGGTATTGACCCTATTCAAAGTGTAACAGATACATTTGAGGCTTCTAACTTTACAGTTAAGTCTTTAATCCCTGACTTTGAGAAAGCTCCTTATTATATGAGTTCATGGGACTTACCTGGTAACAATTCTGCTGATTACATTAAGCTTATGGCTGTATTGCAGAAGTTTATTGACCAAGGTATGAGTACAAATCAATGGTATGACTTAACCAAACTACCTAATAAAATTTTAGACAGTAACAGAGTTAAAAAGGATATTCTTACAGCATGGAAGTATGGACTAAAGAGTCTATATTACATTAGAAGTAAAGATAAAGAAAATAAATCAGAAACAATCGTTAGTGGTTGTGAAAGTGGGGCGTGTAGTATATAATGAATATAATAATAAATACAGAGCCCTTTCCTTTAGCGATAATTGAGAATTTATATACTAAAGAAGAACACGATATTATGTTTAAAGAGATGCTTTTTTTAAATAATAATAGTAATAAATTTCAAGAAGGTAAAGAAACTGTTGCGGCTAAAGATGATAAGGACAAAATACTTAATAATACAAAAGGAGCGTTTATAGATGAGATATACGCTAAACGAGAGTTCTCCGATATACTAACAATAAATAGGAAAACTTTTAAGGAGGGGATCCCTTTAGTACAGAAACATAGTGATTACTGGTATTTTAAGAATATGACGACCACAAAAGACCATACTTTAGTATCTCATTATAAAGGGTCTGGCGAGTTTTATAGGGCTCATTTTGATTATACTTACGTAACTGCAGTATCTTGGTTTTTTAAAGAACCTAAAAACTTTACTGGAGGTAATATACGCTTTACTGATTATAATATTGAAATACCTGTAAGTAATACTATAACGGTTATGTTCCCAGGAGTTGTAAAACATGAAGTAACAGAAACCAAAGTAATAAAAGGGGTATCTCCCGGCCCTACCACAGGAAGATACGTGATGGCCCAACTTTGTACAATAGGAGGATAAAATGATAACAAACTATAAAAAAATAAGTCTATTCCCTACCGAAGTACTTATATTTAAAACCAAGTTAGATGTGGAAGTATTAGCTAAGCACGTTAGAAACTTTAAAGACCAAATAGACCCTAAAGGGATACAGAGGTCTAACGTAGGGGGTTGGCATAGTATTACCGATTACATAGAGCGAGCTAAAGAGTTCAAGGAGTTCTTAGATGTGCAGCATGAATGCTTAGAAACAGCTATGCGAGACTATAATTTAGTACAATACTCTTTAGTAAACTCCTGGGCTAATATTAGTATAGGAAAAGATATAAATAGGTCTCATATTCACCCAAACTCTTTTTGGAGTTGCTGTATGTATATAAAAGTACCTGGAGGAGGTATAGAGTTCGAAGACCCTAGATTAGTCTGCCAAATGGAGGGCAGAGCTGCACTAAGTAAAAAAGACTATGCAGTATATCAAATCACCCCCGAAGAAGGAGATTTGATAATATTCCCTTCCTGGCTGAGACACAGAACTTTACCAAGTTATTCCAGAAAAGAAAGAATAACTATAGCATCTAATTATAGTTTACGAGGTTTATAATGCATTTAATAGAATTATTCCCTAAAGTCATAAGCGTATCCAACGTAAAAGATACCCATAAATTTGAAGCCTTAAAACAGGTAGAACTAAAAAATAATGTAGGCAATAGTAGTAGTAAAGAGTCTTATATACTAAATAAACCTGAATATATAGACTTAAAAAAAGAATTAGAAGCCTTATTAAATGAGCACCTTTTAACCGTATATAATCCTAAAGGTGCGGAAGACTTAGAATTATATATAACTCAATCTTGGGTAAATCATACTAAAAAGAATGAGTTTCACCATAGACATACTCATGCTAATTCAGTATTATCCGGCGTGGTATATTTAGATATAGATAAAAAGGTTGATAATATAACTTTCTTTACTAATAATCCTAACAACCCAGATACGCTTCTTAAACTCGTTCCAGCAGAATATACTATTTACAACTCTACCGCGTGGACCATAAAAGAGTTAAGCGTAGGGGATGTAATTATATTTCCTTCTACCTTGTCCCACGGAGTAGACGAGAGGGGTAGTGCAGAGACTAAAAGAATAAGCCTAGCATTTAATAGTTTTATAAAAGGAACAGTAGGACAATACACGGACTATACAGAATTAGTATTAAAGGAGGAACCCAATGAGTTGTAAAATATTTAACTTAGGCGAAACTGTAAACAGTAAAAGAACAAGACTATTCTTAGGAG
>CAZEKF010000042.1:0-3363 GCA_964512765.1 uncultured Methanosarcinales archaeon | reverse complement strand
GATGGAATATTTACTAATGATCATAGAGCGCATTTAGCATTTGGCGTAAATACTTGTAGCCTCTCACATTATTCTGACAGAAAATCACACGCTAAACTGGACTCCAGATTAAGCTGGATGGGAAGTCAAAAAGAGCCCTTACGGGCTCTTTTTGCTACATGACTTAATGTGGTGAGGGGGGGGGGATTAGGCAAAGATTTCAGATGCGGCAACACGAACATGCTCAGGAGAGATAATGGTGAGTTTTTCAGCGGCCGCAGCAACCAAGGCCCCAAGTGCCAAGTGATTGGCTTTACGGAGAAATCCACCGGAGCCTTGATGAATGGCAAGCATCGCCTCTTCAGAAAAGATATTGTCAGCAATACCCGCCACGCTGAGATGATGGTTGAGGTAGGCCTTCATCTCTTCTAACGAAATAGCTTCCAGGTATGAGCGGCCAATAATTCGGGATGCCAATGGCCGAGAGCTGTGATAGGAAAGCGAATCGATCAGGCTGTTCTGTCCGCACAAGATCATCGGCATAATTGGCCGGGAGTCAAACTCAAATTGTGTCAGGGTATGAAGCTGGGCAAACACCTGGATTCGAAGCAAGTGGGCTTCATCGATAACAAGAAGCGGGGTCTTCTTTTTGCTCGCAATATCCAAGAGGGTTGTATGAATATGCTTGCTCAAAATAGTCGGCGAATTAGAGTTTAGATGCAGGCCCAGCCCGATGACGATCTTCCTCAAGAGCTCCAGATAGGTTCCATCAATGGCGGTAACAGAAATCACCTGATATTTCGATGGATGTAGCCCCGCTGTGGCATATCGCAACGCCGTGGACTTCCCGGCACCCACATCGCCCGAAACGAGGCCCACTGACCCACACTGAATGGTAAACTCCATTCGTTGGGCTACACTTTTCATCCCGGGGAGTGGGTACAGTTCACGGACCGAGATATCTTGCGCAAATGGCTCTTTTTTGAAGCCAAAGAAATGTTTATAGCTCATCGATTATTTCTCCTTTGAATAGTTGGCCCCCTTTATGGTGCTTGATGGGGATATCCACTGGGGCGCTGGGGGCATTAGGGACCAAGGTCTCTCGTTTAACATGCACGTTGATCTGTGGTTCTAGAGATGAAAGAAACCCACAGGAACGATCAGCAGCAAAGACTTCAATACGAGTCAGGTCATCGGCATGATACCGAAGCGTTACCGTTCTGCCGATCAATCCGAGAGGGGCTTCATACTCGACCCCATATAAAGACACAGTCCGGTCCTTATTCACTTTACGCTTGGTTGCACAGCGAAAATAGTCGCTCAGGTTTTTCGGTGCTGGCCGGACCAGGTGTAGCTTCTTTGTGTAGCATTGCAACGGGGTGGTTTGTATCGTGGAGTGAATAGATACGTGGTATTGCCGATCAATCCATTGGTTCAACCGCTCATTGATGCGCTCCAGCGTCATCAACTCAGGCAGCAAGGGCAACCAAGATGTCTGTACCGTTTTAAACCAGCGTTCAATCTTTCCTTTTCCTTGGGGGCGGTATGGTCGTGCATGAATCAATGCACAGCCCAACGAAGCGGTCACATACCGTAAATGGTGTGACCGAAAAGCGGCGCCATTATCGAGGTACAGCTTGCGAGGTAATCCCCGCTTTTCCATCGCTGTCTGTAGGCAATGGGCATACGCCGTTATGTTTTCGGAAAAATAGAACTGAGCATGGCAGATGAGGCGGGAATGATCGTCAATGATGGCAAACAAATAGGCTTTTCGTAGTTTCCCGTTATCGTTGACCTGGGGACCATGCATGCAATCGGACTGCCACAGGTCATTGGGGTGTTCTGCCTGGAACTTGCGGCAGTCTTCTTGTTTTATGGAGCGGACATGCAATCCATGCCGTTGGAATATCCGGTAAATGGTTTGTGGCGCCGCCTTGAAATCTGGAGGCAGAAACCCTTTGCTTTTGGCGAGCTTCATCAGTGTGGGAAGGGATGCGGTGGGATGCCCCGTCTTCAAGTTCACCAAGGCCCGTTCGGTATCGTCATCCATAACGCGAGGTCGGCCAGTATCTGAACGATCCTTGGGAAACAGGCTCTCCAGGTTGTCGCCCGATGCCCTGTACTTTTTCAGCCAATCAAGAATCGTAGCTCGACAGATATGCGTCCGATTTGAATACGGTATCTCCCATTCCCGATCACAAATCTCACGGATCAATTGTGCCTGTTTAATCCGTTCGGAGTCCTTCAGCCCAATGAGTGGGTGAATAACCCCAAAGCGAAACAGTGAAATCCTCTCTTTTTGTGCTTGTTCCATGCCAAAACCCTCCTTTTCCTAAGATTCCGGCATGGTACTTCAACTATTATTACGGAGGACATGCAAAATAACGGTGGGGTGACTCTAATGGACCGGATATCTCACGGTATTTTAATGAGTGACTGCCTGGGATTATCGTTGAGTCTATCAGCCATGATAGAGCCTCAACGGTTTGAAGGGTTGGTCGTCCACTATAGCTGAGCTGTTTTCTGAACCCGCGCCACCAATATTGCTGAACTTGGCGGCTTGGCGACAATAACCAACACCCCTTCCGTATCTTGGTTTTCAATGACTGAAGAATTGTGGATACCGTATAAACAAATCCACGGTAATGAGCGTCAGGTCTCATCGTATGCACGGCACCACATAGTGGACAACGGTACCGCCTAACCCAAACACCGGCATCCCAAAACTCAAAATACCGCAGCACAAAACCGTGCCCCCACAACCGCCACCCCTTACAGTTCGGGCACTGCCCCGGTTTCTCCCACTGATATTTTTTGCCAAGCTCAACCAAGCTCTTGATTTCTACGGCCGTGTATATTATCAATATGACTGTGGGGGAGTACCCGAAGCATCGTCTTTCCACTGAGGAGCTTTGGGATACTCCCTTCTCTTTTCTGTCTAGTTTATTCTGGAACTTCTTTCCCTGAGTCTAGAATAATCTGTCCAAATCAACAATTTCCGACTGGTTTAATTTGCGAAGCTACAATACTTTTCAAAACGCATAATGGCTGTTCTGACGCAATCAATGGTTTTCTCGCTACGCCCCTGTGCCTCCCTGAGGTGCTCAAAGTATTTATGTTTTACAATCTCGTTTGCTTTGTTAAATTTGCTCATTGTTTTCACCTTCCTTTATGTCGCAAGTAGCGGTAGACTGAAAGCCCTCATTTAATCGTTTTTCATGTATCGTTTGAAGGTTAAAGAAACTGTTATACAAATCCAGCTTGTTTTTACTTCCGGCTTTGTGGATTAAATTTCCACAGTCAGGGCAAATACCCCTCAAATTAAACCGGGTTTCACTCCAATAAATTGCATCAGCTTCATTTCCATAAGGTACTACGGCTTTT
>CAZEKF010000041.1:0-3403 GCA_964512765.1 uncultured Methanosarcinales archaeon | reverse complement strand
CCGATGTTATACGCAATTAAATTTTCACTAGTCTAAATCGCATTTTTCTTTTAGAAAAAGAAACAAAAGAGGGGGTTCCTAGTCCTTCGGACATTTTGCCTTTTGCTTTGCAAAAGATATTTATTGAATTAGCAAACTCGATAATGAGCACACTTATATATTGTTGAATATTTTACAAATTGAAAACAATAAAGTTTATATAGATGTTAATTATATGTTAATCAATATGAAAGTAATAGATTTTTTTTCAGGATGTGGAGGGTTATCATTAGGCTTCCAAAATGCAGGTTTTTCTATTGTGAAATCTTACGATAATTGGGAAAAAGCTGTTGAAACCTATAAACAAAATTTCCAAGATCATCCTATTGAAATGGTAGATTTGAACGAATTAAATAATGAAAATCATCCAGAATTAAAATTTCTAAAAAGTCTTAAACCTCATATTATTATGGGGGGACCACCTTGCCAAGATTTTAGCTCAGCTGGAAAAAGAAATGGTAATGGCCATAGAGGAAATTTAACTCCTTTATTCGCTGAACTAGTAGCTAAAATTTCTCCCAATTGGGTTATTATGGAAAATGTTAATACCATTAAAACTACAGGCGATGGACAATTAAAGAAAGCTAAGAAGATTTTAACTGATGCTGGTTATGGCATATCTACCGCAGTTTTAAATGCTGCTGATTTTGGAGTTCCACAAAATAGAAAAAGATTTTTCTTAATTGGAAGGAAAAACGGAAAAGATAATGAGATTATTCCCCATCTCAATTCACAAAAGAGAGAGAGAAAATCAGTTAGGGAACATTTTATAGAAAATAATGTTGATTTAAATGGTACTGAACATTATTATCGACATCCTAGAACCTATAACCGAAGAGGAATATTTAGTATCGACGAACAAAGTCCAACAATTCGAGGTGTGAATAGACCAATTCCTAAGACCTATAAACCTCACAAAATTGATACTGAAAAAAACATTTCAAAAGTTAGACCACTTACCTCAGAAGAAAGAGCATTAATACAAACTTTTCCAAAAGATTTTTCTTTTATTGGTAATAAAACAGAAGTTGAACAACAAATTGGAAATGCCGTACCTCCAACATTAGCCTTTGCAATTGCTTCAGCAATTAAAAATTTTGAGAATTAATTATTCTTCTTCTAATTCTAAATTTGCGAGAGTAAATATTATACTACCGTCCAATCTCCTTTCAGGACTTAATTTCTTAATGGACTCAGAAGTAACAATTTTTTTAAAATCTTCAAAAGATAATCTTAAATTTAAATAAACATCTCTTAATCCTTCAAAATATTGAACTGGATATAATGTGATTTTAAGATGGTCTTTGCTCCCTTGTGTTTCCTCACGATAAGTCATTCTTTCATGTGTTTTGAATTCTTTTATCCATTTCAATAATAAATTTACAACCCGACCAATTCTTGTTTTCACCGTTCCAGAATTTTCACTTTTTTCCAAATTTGAACTTAATAAAATCTTAAGATAAGCTAAATCGCTTATTACTACAACATCTAAAGCATGAGCTTCATCGATTTTAGAACTATGCCCTTCTGTTTTCCAAAGTCCATGAATAATAAATGGCATTTGCATATCTTGATGATTTTCAATTAAACTATTAAGTTCATCAATAGTAGGGTTTTCAGATAAAAATTCCCCATATTTATAAACTAACCTTTCTGCAAAATTGAATTGAGTATTCTGGCGCACAATCATCTCAGTGACTTTACTTTCTGCATGTGTAGGAACTACAGTCAATTTAACTTCTAATTCTATTAAAAAATTCCCATCAAGTTCAGAACCCATATCTATTCCTGGTGCTTTAACACTTTTATTATATGTGGGATTTCTAGATTCACTTAACCACTTTATTTGTTTTAATTGCTCTGCATTAACGCCAAGTAAGTCTTTAAATGATTTATTTGTTATTCTTAAATTATCTTCATTAACATTCAAATAATGAAGTGGCTTGTTTTTATCATCAAGATATATTGCAGTAGAAATAGGGACATATGTTGTAAATATATTTTTAGTCAAAACTGTGTCAACATTTGTTTCATTTATTCCATATAATTCATTTCTTGAACTCATTGTAATCCCTTAAGTAATTTTTTGCCTAGATCTGAAAGTGAATAGGAAACGGTTCTAGATGAATTACTCATACTGGAAACCAGATTTTTTTCTTTTAAAGCTTTTAGTATCCTACTTATTGATGCACGATTTATATTTAATTCATCAGCTAGTTCACTAGGTAGTTTTGGTTTTCTATCTAAACTTCTGATGACCTTAACCCGATATGGACCATCTTTCAACCAAGTGATAAGTTCTAGCATTATTAACATATAATTAACTTTTAATATATAAGTATAATTAACATTTGATTAACCTAAGAAATCGAGTTTGCTTTTTTCTTTTATTTAATGTATCGCTTCGCTCCTTGAATTGAACGGAACCCCCTCGTCCTTCGGACATATAGTCTCCTACGGAGAAATTTATTATCGTGAAAATTTAACTGAGCCTTCGGCTTTTTTTCTTGCAGAAAAAACGTATAACAGCGATTAAGAGACTACGCCTTGCAGGCTCCGTCCAAATTCGCTTCGCGAACTTCTCTTAATCGCGATGTTCAATTGAAAAGGTCTTGTCCTTTCAACCACCGTTACCATAGAATCCAGATGTATTACCCCATGTTCTTTCAAAAGCTCTTTGAGGATTATCTCTACTTCGAGTATTAGTAATTTCATAATCTCCAGACATCAATAAATCCTGAAGTTCTTTTCTTGTACCAATAAATGGTTGTTTATAATCCAATAGAAACATACCGGCTGATGCATCAATAATCCTTTGTTCAAATGGATCTAAAACTATATCCTCTGAAGGAATTAAATATACATGACCATTCATATCAGGATCTTGACTAACGCACTATTTTGTATCAATACCAACCTTTCTAAGTTTATTTTGAATACCCTGAGATACTCTTCCACAAGTTCCATATAATGCTTCAGTGTCATAACTACCAGCTATTTCCATAACTACTTCATCAATTATTGGTCTTACTTGTGAGTCAATCATCTTAATGCGGTAATACTACTTTGTGTATATAAAGGTTTCTATTTTTACCACTGTCTAATGACTACTATAACGGACAAGACCTTTTCAACTCTGCGGACGCAGTTTTTACATACTTCGTATGCAAAAAGAAACTAACAGCGATTAAACGGTTCACTCCTCCTTCGCCAGGCTCAGTCGTCGCTCTCCCAAATTCGATTTTTCAGCTCTGAAATTTTAGGGTTGCCTAAAATTTCGAGGAAAAACCGAACTTCGTTTGAATCGCGATGTTAATCGCAAAAAGTGCCTATTTTGTGAAATCTCCAATTTTTCTTTGAGAAT
>CAZEKF010000040.1:0-3721 GCA_964512765.1 uncultured Methanosarcinales archaeon | reverse complement strand
AAACATACTAATAAATTATCTGAAACATACTCGTTTATCTGGTTTTCAGAGTCTATTAAACCATAGCTGTCCATTGCTTCTAATAATGTTTGTTCAAGACAATCTTCAACGTACACTTTAACAGTTCCTTGAACCTGTGAAAAGTCCAATATTTCTGTTCTATCTTGATCAATCCTATTATTATTATTGTTTAATAAAAGAAACGAAACAAGAACAATCACAACTAGTCCTATGATGACAAATAAAGAAATATTTGATTTTTTCTGCATTCTACTAGATATTATTTGTTTACTCATATATAAACTTTAAGAAAAAATAAGATAAAAAAAATTAATATACAACTTCACAATGATGGTCATCTAATGTGCTACCTTTAGCTTTACAATAACTTGTCATTGATGCTGCAGTACTACACATTTGATAATCAATGAACGGACTAGGTGTCACTGTTGGATCAGATGTATCAGTTTCTTTTACAGTAAAGATTTCTGTTGATCCTGGACACACATAATATACTTGTCCAGTTGAATCTTTACAACTGTAAGACCCTTTTACATTACTTGTACTAGTCTCAAAGTGTCCGCGTTCAACTTGGTTCCCGTCTGAATAACGGTCTGAGAACAAAGTACACGGGTTTCTGTGTTCATCTACTGGTTCGTTGTTTTCATCTAAACACTTAAATTCTGATGATTCTCCGTAATCCCATGGACAGTTACCATAAAGTTCAGTACTTTCATGGATAAGATCTTCAGGAAGCTCTTCCTCCTTTCCTTCATCTCTTGCTTTTGTGTAAAGATAGTTACCACATAATTCAGGGTTGCTCATTCTAAAGGATTTAAACTCTGTTTCCTCTTCAATGCTCGTGAACTCTGCGTCACAACATGCTTGCAATGGTAATGGTGACCATTCTCCCTCAACAGTACAGTAGCAAATTCCGCTTTCTCCATTTGCAAAGTCTGTCTGACCGTCAGCGTCTGATTCACAAACTACTTTTGCATCGGGTGCACTTATTATGTCCCATGGCGCGTCAAACCTTCTTTTACTTAAATCCTCGTAATCAGGTACACCGCCTTCGTAACAATACTCTGAATTCTGTAACTTTGCCCAGCTACTGTATCCTCTCACATTACTTACTGCGCTAATGTCCATGTAACAACATTCAAGGCCTTGACCAACGTATGTCTCGTATAACACACCTTCTTCAGATGATTCAACCCTACATCTACATTTAACACCATCAAGATAGCTTTCACTAAATGAATCTATATCAGCTATTGTGTCAAACGGTGCACTTCCCATGAAACCTATGTCAGGGAAATAACCATCGTCAACACATGCTAAGTTAGTTGGACTTCTTCTAATTTCGTCCGCTCCACCACCACTATCTCCACTCTCTGCTACACAAATGGTTGTTCCGTCTTCTTCTCCTGAACATGATAAACCGTCACAACATTCGCCAACTGTCAGGCCTAAGTCATCAATACATACACGGTCAACTGCTAAACAATCGTCTGCATCTGTCCCACTATCTCCGTCTGTACCGTCATCACCTGATGTACCGTCATCTACTGCTACTGCACAATCTGCTGTTGCGCTAAAGAATGCATTACCATCTTCATCAAAGCAACAGTACAGTTCTCCCATACGTAAACTCTTCATTAACTCTAAATCACCACACATACAATTTTCAGAAGCTGTTGTGTAAGGTGTTGCTTCATCACAATCTGTTGTTGGGGTTTCTGCACTTGAACATTCAACAGGACTAAAGAATCCTTCACCGTCTTCGTCATAACAACAATACAGTTCTGCATCTCCAATCAAGTTAGCTTCAAGTTCAAGGTCTCCGCATAAACAATTTTCAGGGCTAAACTCTGCTGCGTAACCAACGTCTTCCAAACATTCATCAAGCGCTTCTGGTTCTTCAGGTTCAACAACAGGTTCTTCTAGTTCAGCTGTCACAGTGCCTCTATTAAACACTAACTTTAACTTAGCAACAGGGCACACACCAAACATTGGATTATCACGTTCAGTTGTAACCTCGAACTTATACAAACTAGCTGTGCTCAGGTCATCTCCGTTGTTAAGTGGGCTACTGTCAAATGGATTCAATACTTCTTCGCCAATTTCATTCATAAATTTATAGACTTCACATTCTTCATTGTAGCATCTTTCTATCACAAAGATCAAGTCTGATGCTGTGTCTGCGTCTGTATCACCTACTCCATCTGCGTCACCGCCTACGCCTGAACCGTCTCCTCCTAATCCTGGATCGTCTCCTGCTCCGCCTAGACCACCCATATCTCCACCCATATTTTTACATTCTTCTTGATCTTTTACCAAGCCAACATCTGGGCAACAATAATTCAAACCTTCGTCATAGTCATCTTCATCATACTGTTCAGTACCACAGGTACATGCGTCATTTTCTCCAAGTTCAAGATGGTTTGTACATGGTTGCTCAACTTTTGCTTCCATACATCCCTCACTATCTTTTACTAAACCAACACCAGGACAACAGTAATTATTACCTTCATCATAATCATCTTCATCATATTGTTCTGTGCCACACATACATGCGTCATCTTCGCCTAGTTCATCGAAAGTTCTACAAGGACTTTCTATCTTTGCTTGTTTACATCCTTCTTGATCCTTTACTAATCCAACATCTGGACAACAGTAATTATTACCTTCATCATAATCATCTTCATCATATTGTTCTGTGCCACACATACAAGTGTCGTCTTCTTCCAATTCATCGTAGGTTCTACATGGATTTCCTGTTTTTGCTTGTTGACATCCTTCATCATCTTTCACTAACCCAACTCCCGGGCAACAATAGTTATTACCTTCATCATAATCATCTTCATCATATTGTTCAATTCCACACATACATGCGTCATCTTCTCCAAGTTCGTTGTAGGTTCTACATGGTGTTTTTGTTTTTTCTGCCATACAAGAGTCTCGATCTTTTACTAATCCAACACCTGAACAACAATAATTAAAGCCTTCATCATATTGGTCTTCACTATATAATTCTGTACCACATAAACAAACTTCGTCTTCTTCCAATTCATCGAAAGTTCTACAAGGACTATCTTCCCAACATGCGTCTCGATCTTTTACTAATCCCGTTCCAGGGCAGCAATAATTATTGCCCTCATCATAATCATCTTCATCGTATTGTTCTGTGCCACACATACATGCATCGTCCTCTCCAAGTTCGAAGTAGTTTGTACAAGGCCCTATACCTCCTCCCAAACCTCCTATGTTACTTTCACATTCATCCTGGCTTTTTAACAATCCAACGC
The DNA here is from genome assembly GCA_964512765.1 of uncultured Methanosarcinales archaeon. GTDB lineage: Archaea > Nanobdellota > Nanobdellia > Woesearchaeales > GW2011-AR15 > GW2011-AR15. Next base: position 413 of record CAZEKF010000040.1, on the reverse strand, counting down.
TTGGACAACAATAATTAAAGCCTTCATCATAATCATCTTCATCATATTGTTCTGTGCCACACATACACGCTTCATCCTCTCCTAACTCAATGTTGTTTGTACAAGGTGTTTCTACTTTTGCTTGAATACATGCTGCACTATCTTTTAACAATCCAACGCTTGGACAACAATAGTTATTACCCTCATCATAATCATCTTCATCATATTCCTCAGAACCGCACATACATGCGTCATTCTCTCCTAACTCATCATATGTTCTACAAGGACCCAAACACGCATCTCGATCTTTTACTAACCCAACTCCTGGACAACAATAATTATTGCCTTCATCATAGTCCTCTTCATCATATTGTTCTGTGCCACACATACATGCATCGTCTTCTCCTAGCTCATCATAAAATCTACACGGACCT
>CAZEKF010000039.1:0-4788 GCA_964512765.1 uncultured Methanosarcinales archaeon | reverse complement strand
TTTCATCTTTCATACTATTTCCGTGTTGTTTCTTGTTTTGAAATCTTTCAATAAAATCTGTTTGCTGTTCATCTGTCATTCCAATACCGTTGTCTTCTATGGCAAACTGAAATCCAGTTTCATCATTGTAACCCATTTGAAAAGATATACGTCCAATATAAGGTTGAGAAGTCTCTTCTGCAAGTTCATAAATAGCTTCAATAGAGTTCTTGACAAACTCTTTCACAACAAACATTAGTCTTAATCTAATTGATTCTTCTTCTGGAGGTATTTTAGGGAATAAGTCTTTTAAAATGGAATACACTCTTAGTTTTAGATGCTCGTGAATTTGAGCATAATCGTCTTCAAGAGAAGTACTTCTAACATGTATTGAGTTTTTTGATTGTTCAAATGGAGGATCAAAATCTTCATAATGAATATTGTGTTGAATATCTAAAACAGGTTGAAATTCAACACTTCCAAATTGAACTATGTTATTAATTCCCATTATTTACTATTAATTAGTAGTGATATAAATACTTTTCGGTTAATTGTACCAGGACAATATCCAAAATTAACAAATCAATATTTTAGATTTTTACCTAATTTTAAATAAATAGATTTATAAATTACTTGTTTTTAACCACCACTGTTAAATGATAAAAATATTAAAATGAAAAGGTGATTTATGATGTCAAGACAGAATAATGAAGTTAAGGAAATTGAAAATTGGGAAGATTTTCAAATAGCAGTTAAATTATATGACAGAGTGCATGATGAAAAACTTGAAAAATTAACAGGAAAGAGGGTTGCAAAAAATTGGAGAGCAAAAAGAGCTGCTAGGTTAGCAGTTGAACGTGAATATGGATCAATAAGAACAGTAATGGATATCGGACGTCATTTGTTGTTCCAACAGGGAGAAATTTATAAAGATTTATTTCAAAATTTTAATGCGCAACTAGAGATTTTATCCGAAGCATCGAGAATTATGGGTGTTCCAATTGATTCAGATTTAGTGACAGTTATGAGAAAACGTATTGATCCACTTGCTTATGAAGCTACTGATAGAATTGATATTAATGATGTATCAATTGAAGTTGCAATGGAAGCTTACACAACATTAGTAGGTTTGTTATCCACAGTTAAGGTGAATAAACATAAAGTAAATGCTACAGCACGTGTGAGTGCAAAATCAAGTATTTGTGATTATGATTTTTCTGGGGCATTACCAGGTTGGGTAGGTGTACCAGTCGGTGGTGAAGGCAATATAATAACCGCTTCTTATGCACAAGCTCTTGCAAACATTACCTCAAATCAAAAAAGTGCAGTTAGAAATGGAATTGACTTTTTATTAGAAAGTGAAAACGATCCAGTAGTTACTGCAGAAACATATGTGACAGAGGCGCTTTGTGAAGCTTTTGGTGAAATATATGGTGCAATTACGCATATGTATCAAAATGGACTTGATTTGGATGACACAATGTTGGGAGATAGTGGAATGACATTAAGAAACGCGTTAAGAACAGTAGTAACATGGAGTGGCGTTTGTGCAGGATTTGATGAAGGAGATGTAGTTGATTATCTTCATGATGATGATGGAAATTTAAACAGAGATTTATTTGCAGATGCACTAGCAAACTCCAATGGAGATAGATATCAACCAACAGATGCCCAAAGAGAAAGTGCTTATACAGTCAATCTAGGGTATGAACAACGTTCAGCTGGTGCTATGTTAGGAAAAATTCTTGATCAAGCAACTTTTCCGTTAATTGATAATCAAGAAGAATAATTTTATTATTTTTTTCTTTACTCTTTTTTTAATTATACACAACATTCAATAAATCAGCTTTGGTTATTATACCTATTAATTCACCTTTATCTTCTATTAAAACTAGAGGGAAGTGTTTAAGTAGGTTAGCTATTACGCTTTGTGTTGTATCTGGTGGCATTATAGGCGGTGTTTGTTCCATTACATTACTAATTCTAGACTGTGTTTCTCCGTTTAGTAATCTATCTAATAACAAAGATTCAGAAATATATCCTATTACTTTATTATTTTTTAACACAGGCATCTGGCTAATGTTATGTTTTCTCATTGTTTTTATAATTTCTTTTAGAGTATCTGTACTTTTCACTGACATGATTTTTTTGTGCATGATATCTTTGGCTGATAGTTCACTTTTTTCATTCAAAGAAGATAAAGTTTCAAAGATTTTTTTTGCATTTGTATAACTAGGATCAATGTTACCTGATTCAATCTTAGCTATTAGCGATTGTGATACATTTGCTTTTATAGCAAGTTCTGTTTGTGTTAGCCCAAGTTTCTTTCTTAGTCTTTTAAGTTCAATTAATTCGTTCATAAATTTATTAAGATTTGAATTATTATTTAAATAATTTATTCTTTCTGGAATTCTTATTTACAGAGGAACTACTAAGATGTAATATTAAATGTAAATTAAAAATTATTCTGATTGGAATATTATTGACAAATAGCTTTAAAAGCGATTTCTTGGTTCGATGAAATATATTAAGGGGAATTAGCATATTTTTTAATTTGAAATTATATATTTTCCTTAAAGATTGGAGATTATGAAAACAATAATTCCAAAACAAAAAAGAATTGAATATTTGTCTTATATTAAATCTAGTTTTCACAAAATATCTCAAAGAGAAATTGCTCGAAGATTAGGAATAGGTAAATCCACTGTTAATAGATGGTCAAAAGAGATAGGGCTTTATTTTGAAAAACATACTGTAAATGAAACTTTTTTTGATAATTTATCAGAAATATCAACATATGTGTTAGGTTACATTTTTGCAGATGGATGTGTGACATGGAACTCAAATAAAGGATATTATAATCTTACAATTACTTCATCTGAAAAAGATGTTGAACATTTGGAAAGAATTAGGTATTTATTGGAATGCACTAAACCTCTTTTATATGCGTCAAAGACAAAATCTTATAGATTGATAGTTAACAACAAAGAAATTTGCAAAAAACTTATGTCGTTGGGAGTGGTACCAAGAAAATCATTGATTATGCAGTTTCCTGTTGTTCCAAAAGAATTTATTAGACATTTCATTAGAGGAGTAATTGACGGTGATGGAAATGTTAGGTATGTTAATAGAAATAGAAGTCCTTATTTTGAGATAACAATTGCATCTGGATCGAAATTATTTTTGCAAAAATTAAGTGAAATTATTGATAAAGAAATTAAGATCGCAGTTGATATGCGAAAAATTGGTCAAAATACATATAACTTACAATATTCATGCTCTAAAGGTAAAGAGTTAGCAAAGTACATATACACAAATGCGACGATTTTCTTAGAAAGAAAATATTTACCTTTTAAAAATAATGTATTGGAGGTAGAAAAAAATGATTAATAAAAAAGGAAATTTTTTGTTTACTTCGGAAAGTGTAACCGAAGGACACCCGGATAAGATAGCAGATCAAGTATCTGACGCTATTTTGGATGCGATATTTGAGAAAGATCCAAATGGTAGAGTAGCAATAGAATGCCTTACAAAAACAGGTAGTATAATGATAGGAGGTGAAGTTACAACCTCAGCATATGTTGAGATGCAGGAAATAGCTAGAGATGTTGTTAAAAAAGCAGGTTATGACAAACATCATTTTGGTTTTGAATCAGACACAATTGGTGTTTGGGTTAATATTAGTAAACAAAGCCCTGACATTGCACAAGGTGTTGATGAAGATTCTGAAAAAGAACAAGGAGCAGGTGATCAAGGCATGATGTTTGGCTTTGCAACTAACGAAACACCAGAGTTAATGCCCTTGCCGATAACATTAGCGCACAAGTTAGTGCATAAATTAGCAGAAGTTAGAAAAGAAAAGGTTTTGGAGTATTTAAGACCTGATGGCAAGTCACAGGTGACTGTTGAATATAAAGATGGTGAACCTAAAAGAGTTCATACAGTTGTTATTGCAGCACAGCACGATGACATGGACCTAGAACAAATTAGGAAAGATGTTATTGAACATGTTATTAAACCTGTTTGTAATGATTGGATTGACGATGAAACAATCTATCATGTCAATGGCACAGGTAAGTTTGTTATTGGAGGTCCTGTTGCTGATTGTGGTTGTACAGGTAGAAAGATCATTGTAGATACGTACGGAGGAGTAGGTAGACACGGCGGTGGTTGTTTTTCAGGTAAAGATCCAAGTAAAGTTGACAGATCTGGAGCATACTTTGGTAGGTATGTAGCTAAAAACATTGTAGCTGCTGGACTAGCAGATGTTTGTGAAGTTCAGATTGCGTATTGTATAGGTGTTGCACAACCAGTTTCTGTACTTGTTGATACATTTGGTACAAGTAAAATACCTGAAGACAAAATTGTTGAACTTGTAAGAAAACACTTTGATTTCAGGCCAGCTAAAATCATTGAAAAATTAGACTTAAGAAAACCAATATATCTAAAAACAGCATGCCATGGTCATTTTGGCAGAGACGGATTTAGTTGGGAAGAAACAGACTTTGCTGAAACTTTGAAAGAAGAAGCAGGGTTGTAATTTTTTTCTTAATAATTCTTTTTTTTAAATTATATTTAAGCAATCAATTGATCAACACAAGCTTCCATGTAAAATTTTCTTACAACACCCATATTTGTTTTAATAGGTTGACACGTACGTTCAGCACATTGATATGCATCAATATGAGTATGTTCCTGTATTCCATGTAAATCAACTGCATGAGTTAATATTTCTAAATTTCTTAGAATTCCAGTTATTTGTAGCTGCACTACCAACTCACACACCATTTAAGATTGTTCACAAACTAA
>CAZEKF010000038.1:0-4795 GCA_964512765.1 uncultured Methanosarcinales archaeon | reverse complement strand
CAATTCATCTGCGGGTCTAACAGACCTGCAGTATTCTTGGCGGAGAATAAAAATATTGATGATCAAATTAGTTGCACAAAAGATATTTGTGATGAAAATAATGATAAAATTAGTCATATTAATACTTGTACTAGTAGTGGTGGTAATTCTGGAGGAGGTTCTGGTGGAGGAAGTGGTGGAGGAAGTGGTGGAGGTTCAGGTAATCCTATATGTATTGAATCATGGACCTGTGATCAATGGTCAAGTTGTGTTGAAGAGAAAAAAACTAGATCTTGTACTGATATAAATAATTGTAAAACAAATAATAAAAGACCACAAACACTTATTGATTGCCAAAATCCTTGTTTTAATAAAATAAAAGATAATGATGAGCAAGATATTGATTGTGGAGGTTCATGTATTAAATGTGAAGAAGAAGAAGTTATAATTGATAATCAAAATTATAAAAGAATCCTTAACGTTATAGTTGATAATGAAAATATTAAAGAAAGCACTGTAAAAATAATATATGATAATTTAAATAAAAATATGCAATCAGGCGTTTCATTTAAATTTGAATTAAAAGATATTTCGGGAAAAACAATTCTTGAAGAAAGTTATGGTCCTGTATCAATTAATGAAAATGAATATTATGAAAAAGTTATTAATCTTCCATTATATTTATTAAAAGAAAAAAAGGAATATATTTTATCCTCAACAGTTTCAAAACAAGGTAAAAATATTGAAAAAAGTGTAACCTCATTATATTTACATAATAAACCTAATAATGTATTTGCAAAAAGATCAGGTGGATTCTTAGTTGGTTTTGTTCTTTTCATCTTGATAGTTATATTAATTTTTTCAAAGTATATGAAAAAGGTGATTAAATAATGGCAATATTATTTGGTGGAATTGATATACCTGTTTATGAAATTTTTTTTATTTCAGCAATTTTATTTTTTACAGGCTTAGTTATTATGATTTTAGGTATTTTTTATATTTTAAAAGAATTAAAAACATTAAAAGATTTAATTAATACTGAAGAAAAAGATTTAGCTAAATTTGAAAAGGATATTAAAATGCTTGAAGAATTTGAAAAAAAACCGTCAAAAAAAAATAGTAATGAAAATGATAAAAAAAGTGATACGTCCATGGTTAAATATATTAAAGATAATTTAGCTAAAGGTTATACATGGGAACAACTAAAACTGCATCTAATAGCCCAAGGTTGGGATAAAAAAAAACTTGAAGAAATTTATAAGCAAGTTAAATGAAAAAAACAAATCTCTTAATTTTTATATTTGTATGTTTATTTCTCTTTTCAATATTTTTTAATTATAATAGAAACACTATAACTGCAAATGCCATCTTAGATATTGTTAATGATGATTACATTTTTTTTAATAGTTATTTAGAAGCATCAAATAGTAACACAAATAATGCACAATACGTTAAAATTATAGATTTAGAGTACAAATATGACATTGATGGAACTGCATTAATAACTGCAGATGGTCGCACTTGGAGTCCTTTAGGAAAATATATTTCACCAAAACATTTTGGAGCATCATCAGATATTAATATTGATAGTTCAAAAAAAATTCAAGATGCAATTAATTATGTAAAAAATAGCTGGAATAAAAATAAAAAAGAATTTGATTTGATTTTAGATTTTAAAGGTGAAGTTTTTAGAACTGAAAAATCACTTGACTTTACAAACATCCATCAACCTGGAACAGTTTATTCAAAAGATGCAAATAAAAAACAAAATTACGGAATAATATGAAAAAAACAAATATTATTTCTACAGTTAATGTTGGTTGGGATTATAGGCCTAATCTTCCAAGTAATTTTTATAAAAATTTACCTCTTTTTGAACAACCTACATATAATGAATTAAAAAATCATGTGTTAAATGGAATTAATTGGGTAGAAAAACGTAAACTAAAAGTACCTGCTCAAAGTTTATATATCTATTCATGGGCTGAATTTCCTGAAGGAGGATGGCTTACACCAACTTTGAATGAAAATGATTTAAGATTAAGAGCAGTTGCAGAAGCAAGAGGAATAGAATATGAAAACCCATTTGTCGAAAATCCTAACTTAAAAAAAGATTTTGATTTAGGTGGAGACGTTGATAGTGATGATGCAAAGTTATTAGTTTCCAAATTTAAAACAAGTAATCTTGAATATGATCTAAATAATGATGATAAAATAAATATACTTGATTTAGTTGTATTAGGAAAGAAAATATGAAAAAAAAAGTTAGTTTGTTATTTAGTTTTTTTTTAATGATTGTAGTTTTATCTTCTTTTTGTTTTGCTCAATATACTTCTTCAATATTAAAGGGTCAACATTTTGTATGGGCACAACATTCTCAAAGAGAATTGACTGAGAAAGAAATTCAATTTGTTGCAAATAATTATGATTTAGTTGTTGTTGGTAATCAAAATAAACCTATGGACAAAGAAGTAAATCGAATAAAAGAAATTAATCCAAATATCAAAATATTAGTATATTTTCCAACAAGTGTACGACAAAAAACAGCTAAATATGGTGCTAATGAATTTAAAGAAGAATGGTATTTACATAATTTTACAGGTGGAAGAATTCCTAAAACGCGTTCTTTAGATTTTGTTGATCTTACAAATGAAGAATATATTGAATGGGCAAGGCTTACAACAATTGAATTTTTAAGACTTGCACCATATGATGGATTTGTTTTTGATAATGCAAATCCAATTGGTGTTGTTACAGGTAGTCAAACTAATTGGTTAAAATTAATAACTAAAGAGAAACTTAATGATTGGAATAAAGCAAGAGAAAATTATTTAGCTCGTATGACAAGAATTATGGATAATAGAAATAAAGTTTTAATCTATAATGGAATTCATAGATTACCTTCAAAAGTTAATAGAACTCTAGATACAGCAAAATTTACTCATGGAGCATTAAATGAAGCTTTTTGTTATGGAAAAGTTGGGACTGAAAAAACTTTAAGATTCTACCCTAAAGAACTTCTTTTAGAAGACATAGATTTACAATTTAAATTAGGAAATGAGAATAAATATGTTTTACAAAAAGTAAATTGGGAAGAAGGAGATAAATATATGAGTTTTTGCTATTCAGTATTTCTAATGGGATATGTACCAAATTATACTTATTTTAAACATGGTAAAAGCTATAATTTAGTACAAACTCCAGATGAATATAAAATAAAACCCAAAGAATATAAATTATTATTTAATAATCCTAAAAAAAATTATATTAAAAAAAATTGGATTCTATCCAGAGAATTTGAAAACGGTTGGGTTATTGTAAATTTAGGTAAAAATGAAGATGTATGGATATTGCCTGAAAAACTTGAACTATGGCAAAATGGGCAACTTAAAACTATTTTACTACAAAATACAAAATACAAAATTAATGGGAAAAATTCTACCTTTTTTTTAAAACCAGGCATGAAAATTATTGATCCACAAGATTTTGATAAAGATTTAGATGTGGATATTGATGATGTAGTATTATTAGTTTCTAATTTTGAAACAAATAACAATGAGTTTGATTTAAATGAAGATAAAAAAATTGGTTTACTTGATTTAGTTATAATAGGAAAAGAAATATGAAAAAAACAATCATAATAACAATAATTATTATATTATTAATCAATGTAGCTTATGCTGTTGAACTTCAAAATATGGATTTTAATAATGATGATATTGTTGATATAAATGATTTAAAATTACAATTTAGTGATTTTGGAAAAACATCAAATTTTAATTCTAAATATGATATTAACAAAAATAATAAAATAGGATTAAGTGATAGTTCCTTCTCAACTAAAAATGAATAATCCACCACCTGGATATTTTGAAAATATTGCTAATTTTGAAGAAATCGTAACATTAAATGGGAATACAATGAGTTATCCAATAAACTATCCTGTAGATTGGGAAACCCATATTGCATATAGAGGTGTCCCTGATTCATCCAATATAAATGATTAGGATGCAGGTGAAACCAAAAGATCTATGATTACAAAAACAGGAATTAATTGGGCAAATGATTACTTATATAATTCTTCTGCGTTATTAAATAGACAGACAAGAAAAAAAGTTAATTGTGAAGCTAAATTAAAAACATTACACTTTTTATATTATGTACAAAATGAATTACAACAAACTGATTGGTCAATAGCTAATGATGAAGGTTTTGATACTATATATAATAATAATAATTTATGTGATAATATCCCTCAAGAATTTAAAGAAATTGAAAAACATATGCCTCCACTTCCATATATTAGAGAAAGCATTAGAATAATACCTATTAAAACTTTAACTGCTAAAGAAATATATAGAGAAAAAACACCTTATAGATCAAAAACTTTTTTTAATAGTGCAATTGCAATGGGTGATTATGCAATTGATTTACATGGATGTAAAAATAATGAGATAAGGGGTTTCCCCTTATAATCCCCTCTTGCTTCGCCACTCTGCGACTCCTTAAAAAATCGGAGTAGCAGTATCTTGCTCAGCGCTAAAAAGCTGTTAGAGCCTTTTGCCTGTCATCTATAACTTTTATATTATGATGCCATTGTTGATTTCTAATATAATTATTTGATTCTTCCAAATCTTTTTTTCCTGTTGATTCATGATGCTCATACCCTGACCAAAATGATCCTTTTGGATATCTTTTCCTAAAATTAGGATGCTTTCTAAAAATCATTTTTGAAGTATATGATTTAAGCATTATTTGTGACACATCTACTGAGAAATGCACATGATTACCTCCATATCCTATCTCACTAAACTTA
>CAZEKF010000037.1:0-5035 GCA_964512765.1 uncultured Methanosarcinales archaeon | reverse complement strand
ATCACGATCCAATCGATGTAGATGACGGCGTGTCATGTACAACAGACAGTTGTGATGAAGATAATGATGAAATCGATCACGATCCAGTTGATACAGTTTGTGACAATGGTTTATGGTGTGACGGAACAGAATATTGTGATTCTACTTTAGATTGTCAAGATGGAACAGCACCAGAAACAGATGACGGATTATTTTGTACAGATGATAGTTGTGATGAAGATAGTGATGAAGTAGTTCACACACCAGTCGATGTGGATGATGGATTATTTTGTACAGACGATAGTTGTGATGAAGATAATGATTTAATATTACACAATCCAGTCGATGTAGACGATGGATTATTTTGTACAGTTGATAGCTGTGATGAAGACAACGATGAGATCGATCACGATCCAATCGATGTAGATGACGGCGTGTCATGTACAACAGACAGTTGTGACGAGGATAACGACGAGATAGACCATGATCCGGTTGATGCTGTTTGTGATGATGGTTTATGGTGTAACGGTGCAGAATACTGTGACCCTATATTAGACTGTCAATCAGGCACAGCACCAGAAACAGATGATGGCTTATTCTGTACAGTTGACACATGTGATGAAGAAAATGATGAGATAGATCATGAACCTTTAGATGTAGATGATGGTGTGAGTTGTACAAATGATAGTTGCGATGAAGATAATGATTTAATAGTAAATGCGCCAGATGATAGTGTTTGTGACAATGGTTTATGGTGCGACGGTACAGAGTATTGTGATCCAACTTTAGACTGTCAAGCAGGAACAACCGTGGATTGTTCAGGTGAAAGTGATCAATGTAACACAGGAGTTTGTGACGAAGATAGTGATACCTGTGTAGCTGACCCTGTACCAGACGATACACCGTGTGATGACAGTTTATTTTGTACAGAGAATGATGTTTGTACAGCAGGTAGCTGTTCAGGAGATACAGTAGATCCTGACGACGGTGTAAGTTGTACAGATGATAGTTGTGACGAAGAAAATGACGTGATTGTTAATGCAGTTAATAACACGTACTGTGACAATGGTTTATGGTGTGATGGATCTGAATATTGTGACGCTGTATTAGATTGTCAGGCAGGAACAGCACCGGATTGTTCAGGGCCTGCAGACCAGTGTAATCTAGGGATTTGTGACGAAGACAGCGATACTTGTGTAGCTGATCCTGTGCCAGACAACACATCATGTGATGATGGTCTAGGATGTACTGTTGATGACATTTGCACAGCAGGTAGCTGTTTGCCAGGTCCAGTAATGGACTGTACATCTAATAATATTGCAGGAGTTAGCGAATGTTTCTATAACCCTGATGGTATAGATTATACGTTTGATCACAGAGCAGAGTTTACATCGCAATGTGTTGAACCAGGACAGTGTACAACAGGCGATGAAACAATAGATCATACCTGTAGTATAAGCGCGTGCGGTGCAGAATGTGAACAAAACAATGATTGTCAACCGTATTATGAAGCTGACACATATTATTACTCAGGCGCTTGCGATAGTGGCTGTGAGTGTAACTATGATTCGTGTGAAGACGAATGTACTCCTGGAAGTGACGATGTTTGCGCTTTAGACGGTATGACTGTTTTAGAATGTCGTGACGATTTTGACGATGACCCGTGTTACGAGTATGGTTTGAAACAAGATTGTAGTGAACTCCAAACATGTTACTCAACTCCAATTGAACCGTATTGTAAATCATGCGTTGGTTGCGGTTCAGAATGCATATATGAAATGGTCGAGTACAGGGAATGGTACTGTTTCGAAGGTGGTTGTGACTATACAGAAGTAGAGTTTGTTGACATTGATGAAGACATGGTTGATGACAGGTGCGATGATTGTATTGACATGGACTATGACGGTGCGTGCGATGATGTTGATAACTGTTTAGATCATTACAACCCAACACAGGTTGACACTGATAAAGACGGTGTTGGTAACTCGTGTGATAATGACCGTGATAATGACGGTTATGACGCAGACGTTGACTGTAATGATTGGGACCCTGAAGTTAACCCAGGTTCAAGAGAAATCTTGAAAGATGGTATTGACAATGACTGTGATCCAGACACTGCAGATCGGCCGCAGAAGATTAAAGCTAAAGACCTTCAGTTAACAGTAAAGATAATGAACGAAGAAACAGCATACAGAGACGACGAATTAATGGTAGCAGTGTTCATTAAAAACACTGGTAAAGATGTAAGAGATGTTAAGATAAGAACAACAGTGTTTGATGAAATGCTTGGCGATGAAAAAGTTGTTGCTAAGATTAAGAAAGGTCATACAATGCGAACAATGTTTTACATACCATTAGACGGCGAGTTAGATCCTTACGAATATTATCTAAGGACTGTGTTAAGCGTTGATAATGTTAAGAAAACAGACTATGCTCAGTTTATACTGAGATAACTTTTTTTTATTTTATTCTATATTAATTTTTTAAAAAACAAAAAATAAAAAGAAATAATAATGTTTACTCTATTAACAGATTAACCCGTTTTGGATCGTACTTCCAAGTATCAGGTATCCTACTTGTTCTTTTATAGTATTTAACTAGTCTGTTAATTTTAGATTCTGTTAATTGCAATCCTCGTTTTGCAACAACGTCTTTTTTATTAACTTCCAAATGTTTTTGCAGATCAACTACTCTTTTTAACAGTGCAGTTAAGTTCTCTGGTAATTTAGGCAACAGTTCTCTTTTGCTTAGTATGTCAGATATTGACTTTTTTGTTATTGCTTTAACATCTGGTATACCATACGTATCCCTTAATATTAACCCTATCTGTGATGTTGAGTTACCTTCTTTAGCCAGTTTAATAACTAATAATTCAGCTTCTTTAGGCTTGTAATTCATCCATGTATAACCGCCTTTTTTAACAGGTTTTGTACTACCTGACTTACCTTTTTTTCTTGAATACATTCTTGCCATATTAAACACCTTGGAGAAAAAGTCATAACGCTTATCCTCCAGCATAACAATGTCTTAACAACAAAGTTATCTTTTGTTAGAATGATGGAGATTTGAATTATTTATAAAATTTATTGTTTTGTTAGGGGACAAATCCCCTAAAACCCCTTTTTTAAAAGATTGCAATAGTAGCTCCATCATTACTTGTGGGTTTGATGTCTTTAACATAATAAACTTTCTTAAGAAATGCTCTAACATAAGATCTAAGAATACCCTGACCGTGGCCGTGCACAATTCTTCATGAAAACCTTGGTTATGAAAATGTTTCAAATTAATCCTTAACACCTGGATAGCATCTTTCCTTGTCATGCCATGGATGTCTATCACAGGTAAATTGTTCATTATTATATTTGAATTTTGTATTTAATTTAAAATCTTTTTGTACTTTAAAATCTATTATGTTTCTAATGAATCAACTCTTTCTAATATCCAGTCATCTGATTGAAAGTTCATTCCAGAGAGATGATCTAGAAATGAGCTAATTATAGTATTTTGTTGGTGATACACTACATAGAATCTATGGCCTAACTGTTTTGTTTCAAGGCCGTCAAAATTGGATTCATACGGACCAGACTGTTGATATCTTTCTAGTGGTCTAGGACTATATAATACTAAAAGGGCTTCAGGATTTTTGTGTAAAATATAGTCTCTCATTAAATTTGTTGCTTTTCTAATACCACCAGAACTTTCAAATAAAAATAGGCTGTCAATTTCTAAATTACCATATATTTCTTCATAACAATCTGGGTCAAATGCATTTCCATAAACCTGAATATTATCTCCTTTTATTAGTCCACTATTTTGAAATAAAGAAAGTACCTCTTCTGCTCGATCAATTTTGGGCTCATGATTTCTAATTAAAGGCATGAAACGCTGCATAAAATGTTGATATTCTTGAGTTTCTAGTCTTGTTTCAAAAACATCTTGAGGTGTGTTGCTATCTAAATCCTCAATTTTATGACCATAAGTAGTTTTTAATGCAAACTGAAAAAAGAAATCTCGTGGTAATTCAATACCTATTGAGGTTAGTCCAATACAGCCTAATACAGACAGTGGTAATGAATCTCCTGAACCAAGATCGATGTTTGTAACATTATCTCTATCATAAGCCAACTGTAATGCAGTGTATATAGCTATAAAAGTTAAAAGTTTATATTGGATATTATTGTTTTTTTGATTCTTTGACTTACTAGGTTTTGGAAAAAACAAAGGAAAGTACTCAAAATCCAATCGTTTTTGTGGAATTACATCAAAAGATATCCTTGCTTGCTCATCAACAATATCACATAAAGCTTCATATCTTTCTGTAATAAGGCCTAGCATGTGCCAGAGTAGAAATAACTTATTTATAAATAGAATAGTAGTTTATGTAAAATTACTAAAATTATAATAAAATTTAAAAGATATGTGTTTTTCTATTGTGTTTAGAGCCCCGTAGTGTAGTGGCCAATTACTCAAACTGAATGTTTGAATAGGCATTTCATCTTACCCTTTGGAGGTGAGGACCCAGGTTCGAAGTGTTGAGAGTTTACGAACGACAACTCGTAAGCTCCAGCTTACGAAAGTCCTGGCGGGGCTATTTTTTTTCAAATTCATATATTTTTCTTTTAAGATAATTAATGGCTTTTAAACCAAGAAAAGCAGACATAAACGGTGGAACTGTTAAAAGTAATCCAAAAGCGCATTTACTTGCATTAATCAATCGTGGTTCTAATTCAACTAAATGGCGGCCTGTATAAACATATTCAGGAGTATTTGTCATAGCATCTTCAATGTTTGGACCCCCTTGAGAAGGTGTACTAACAGAATAAGGAGTTGGTGTTGGTAATCCTTCAGTTGGGTAAGGTGTTGTATCTTGTATTATATACAATTCATCAGGACTGGAAACAGTGAGTTTAACGTCATTATTCGTGGCTCTGTATTGATCATATTGTAAAGGAGTAGTTAAAACAAACGCACCAATACCAGCTACACAAGCTAAAGTTATAGTTTTTATTCTCCGCCAAGAATACTGCAGGTCTGTTAGACCCGCAGATGAATTGGC
>CAZEKF010000036.1:0-5382 GCA_964512765.1 uncultured Methanosarcinales archaeon | reverse complement strand
TTGCTTGAGGGAGCACTTTCTCTACATCCTGTGCGATTACTCCAGCAGAACGTTGTCCATTATTCTTACGTGTAAACTCGACTCCATTCAACTTAGTAACTTTATCAAGTGCACTAGTTACAGTAGTAATACCTGTTTTTAAACGCTCATCAGAGATAGTAGTTGAGTATGCGATAACATCGCCATCCGCGTGCATATCGCCATCTGCTTCAATACGTACTCTCTCTCCGCCATTCACAAAAATATTTGTGGAAGAATTGTCCGTCCAAGTAATATAATCAGTAGTATCTTTACCTACGTGCGTTACATCACGTAAATCTGCCTCTACTGAGAAGGTTGTACCTGATAGATCTAAGCCAGTCCCTGCTGTCAAAGATGCCCAACTAAAAGTACCGTCTGCATCTGAAGTAAGTATTTGACCTGAAGTACCATTACCGGTTACACTCAGTTCAGACGCTCCCACCGCGTTTGCTGCGATTTCAGAGGCGGTGACGGCGTCTGCTGCGATTTCAGAAGCAGTGACGGCATTAGCGTCAATATCTGCGGAGCCCACAGTACCTGAAATAACAGACTCAAAAGAGGACCCGTTATATACCTTTAAAACAGTATTTGTTGTATCATAAAAAAGCTGCCCCGATACTAAAGAAGTTGTAGGAGCTGTTGAGTCACTATTGCTACTCTTAATAGCAGTAAGTGCGTTATTAATGTCCGTTCTAGTTGCCGGAAATGATTGATTTGCTACGCTATAGTCATGTGTTGCCATATTTAATATCCTGTACTCATCCAATTGAATGTTTTTTGTGCAGCGGTGTCGCTGCTGTTATAAAAAGTTATTGTAAATCCTGAAGCTGTACTACTACTAATAGTATAATAATCTCCAGTATCTGCGTCCTGTAAAGTAATACCCACAGTAGGGGTAGACTTAAATGCGGTAGCATAGGTAATAACCTTAGTACCGTTATTTGTTCCCGAGTCACTAGTAACCTCAGTAGCTCTCTTAGTTGTGTCTGGCATATCTATCGTCACAGACAGTGAGTCCACCTGTACATTATGAGAAGTATTAGCACTAGTAAGCTTTACTCTAAACTCCATACCTCTAGCATAGTAGTCTCCTACTAACATAGTGGTCCAAGTACCCCAAGTAGGTGAAGCAGCTGGGTCATCTGTAGTAATTCTTATCTCTAAAGATGCGTTTGCATCGGAAATATCTGCTCCGTCAAACATACCAGAGCCATCATCGAAGTTACCAGAGGCTACGTCGAATAAGTCTTTTACTGAAACCGCCGTACTTGAGAAAGAAGCGGTAACACGTGAAGTATACACAGCCCCTAAATCTATGGACTGATCTGTGAAGTAGTAATACCCTGAAGAAGGTATATCCCCTTCAATCTTATAGTTAGCTTGGTCGGTTTGACCAAATATATTATCAGCCAATACTAAGTTATTGTATGCATCCACAGAAGATACAGTAGAAACTAGAGCTGAGTCTAGGTTTCTAATAATCTTATTATCATGAGCTGCTGCAGTAAATGTAACGCCCGTATCCCTTAAATGATTATTAGGAACCTCAATTCTATAAGCATCTCCTTCTGTACCTGTAAATATATTAGCATCTAGAGTTAGTCTAGTAGCACTATTTACGGATATAATATTAGCCGTAGTACTATCTGTGGTATTACGTACAATTTTACCCACATACTCCGCAGTAAAAGAAGCATTATCGTCTTCCAAGTCATTAGTAGTATGCTGACTATCATCCATATTCCCAGAACGAGCATCCCAGTTACCTGTAGCAGAGTCTACCCAATCTTCCGCAATATACCCAGTACCCGTAGTATAATAGGCATCGTGAGCTCCTGTTGCAATATTAGCGGCTTCTAGCTCAATAGTATTGTCACTAGAGTCATAAAATATATTGCTAGTGTTGGCATCATTTACTCCCTTATCCACCGTGTCACTACCGAATAAAGTATCTTGAGTTGATGTATATACAGCATTTAGTGCTAAAATATCCGCTACATTGGATAGTATATATCCTGCATTAACGGACTCATTACCAGAGGAGTCAAGGGCTTTTATTAAATAAGTTCCTGTCATTAATGGTACATAAAAGTTGTCAGTATTTCCAGCAACAGATTTTGTAATATCTGAAGCTCCTGACCAGGTTACTCCATTTGTATTACTAGTATGTCTAATCCAGTAATTTCCTCCGTTAATAACATCTAAATCCGTAACAGGAGTCCAAGTTAAATAAGCTTTAGACCCTTGCGCAACCATATTAAAATTAGTTACATCATTAGGAGCCGTTAACTTACCATATATTTCAGATTCTACCGTAGCAAAAGGTGAGTATAGCATTAGAAAATTCTCCTTGTCTTAACTCGAAACTCTAGCGTACCTGCTGGAGCATCATCAATAGTAATACTTTGTGCCGAAGTTTCCCCCATAGAAGTCCAGTTTGTGATTGCTGGAGCCTTTCTTCTCCATTCAACATAGTATGACGCAATATACGGATAAGTAGTCGATGTACCGGCCGTGTTTGGAGCGTCCCAGCTGAAGGTGGCCCTGTTCTTCACGTTACCCATAGAATCCACATATAGTTCCTCACTAATTGTTAGATTAGTTGGAGAAGGAATAGGATCGCTTGGGTCTGGAAGACTACTTGTAGACTTACTTGAAAAGGCAATATCTTCTTCAATATAATCATACTTGGCAGGATGGTATTTTAAAGCAGAAACTTCAACTATGTTTGGAGCCGACTCTCTAATCATTAATACTCTAAAATCTTGTGCTTCTACTGTTCCTACTTCTTCTAATATCCACATATAATTAGTAGTAGGAGTATTAGTAAATGCCGAAGTAACTGTTATTTCTTCCACTGATCCAGTAGTACCAATAGTACTTACGTCTTTTGTTTCTACCCATACATAAGGCTTCCACTCGTTGTCTACGTGAGCATTTAAACAAGTCTCTTGTGTAGTTTCAGCTTGTTTAACTCCAGACTGTACACAGGCTTCTTCAGTATTGATTAAAGACAGCCTATATGTTTGTCCTGCAGTAACTGGAGTAGCAGCATCTAATTTAATAGTAGTAGTTGTACTACCTGATGCAATTCGTCCACCATAACGAACTCCTGCTTTATGAGAGTCAGCTACTTTAATAATATCTCCAGGTCTGATAGACGTTCCATCCATTCCTGTGGAAAAAGTTACTGTTTCGGTTTCATATCTTTCAGTATATAGAATCCATTTACCCACTCTTCGTGCCTGACTCTGAGTAGTACAGCCTACAGCAACTACATCAGTTGCAAATATCTGGTTATTATTATTCTGTATACCAGTAGCATCTTCTACATATTCGACATTTTGTCTATAAAAGTCTTCTGGGTTGTTCCAAGTTACGTGAGCAACATTATGTCGTTGTTTTCTAGAAGTACCTTCATAAGTGAATTTGCCATCAATAACGTTAGCATCTGAGAAGTTCATTACTGGGTCTTTAGGAGCATCTTGTACAGCCGTTATTTGGCCTTGCTGCCAGTATATCATACCTCTAAAAATAGAAGCGATATCGTTTAATACCTTGAATGCTTCCTCTCTACCTTGTAAATAGATATTCGCTGCAAAACGTGCTTCTTTATTACCCCAACCATCGTCTACACCTACAAAGTTTCCACTATTGTCTACAGCGTCGCAGTATTTTCCAATCTCGTATAAAGACCATTTGTCCATTTGGTTAGCAGAAAGCCACTTACCTAATCCATATCTTTCATCGGTACATAGGTCATATAAAATCCACGCAGGATTACAAGTCCACTCGGTATCAAATGTACCATCCCATGAACCACTATATAGCGTTGCGCCAGGTGACGTACCCGTCCAAGTGCCGCCCGCTTGCTCACATCTGTCTTTACGTCTATACCCTGATAAAGAACAATGCCCTGGATCGTAAGGAGTATAGTTACTAGGAACCTTTATCTTTATTCCTTTAATTTCATACCCACGTTTAGGAATGCTGCTGAATTGTCTAGCATCTATCTGTAAAGCCATTAAAGCACTGTTAGGATACCTTAATTTATTATCTATAATTTTAGTATATAAGCCAAAGTATAAATCATTAGATAGTTTAGTAGATGTAGAGTCTGCAGTAGTTCTCTCTACTTTAATAGCAATTTGAGTAAACCCAGACGTTTTCCACGCACTAGGAATATCAAGTCTAAAAGCTCTTTCATACTTATTTGACGTCTTGCCCTCAAAAGATGAGGTTTTCATCAAAGTCCAAGATCCATTATTGTCCTTTTCTAAGTATATCTTAAAAGCTACAGATGACCCGTGTAAGTCGCCATTATCACTAGTGGCATCCAATAATGCAGGAGTGTATAATATTACCCTAACTGCGTCTACTGTAGTAGAACTAAAAGATTGAATAATAGCACCTGGAGAAGCTACTTTAACTTGGACACCTACAGGGGTTTCAGTTTCTGTACCTGCAAAACCTGGGATGTAGGTTTGTGAATTAGTACCTTCGCGGGTCGCGTATGTTACATCATCAAAATTAAGATTACCTGCAGAATCCATTAGAGGGGTTTCATTCAGGTATATAGACTTTTCAGCATTTATTAAACCTACAATTTCTCCCTCAGAAACTAAATCTACTGTTCTCGCTTTTGAAGCCGAAAATAAAGAGTCATCGTCCTCTGTAGGAGACCCGCCTCCGCCACCTTTACCTCCGCCGCCGGAGCCTCTTATCCAATCCTTCTCACTCATGGTGTGTAATCCTCTGGTTCTACGCCTGAGCTAATAACTGCTCCGCCTACTATTAATTGTCCATAGCATACAGGAATACATACTCCCTGCCTCGTCGTGTTCGCAGCTCCATTAAATGCATAATTCTGAACAGATTCCTTATCCTCTACAGGTTTAGGAGTAGGAGCTAACATAGATGCTATTCCTCCTAATACCATGGCTGCTCCGAACTTTAAAGCCATCATTCCCCCAGTAGATATAACGTTACCTGCTATAACAGTTCCCCCCTCTGCTAAGGCTGCTACACTGCCGGGGGCCTCCAAAGGTATTCCAGTCTGGAGTGAGACATATATTAATAGTGCCCCTATTATAATCTGTCCTAAACCTTTCTTGGCCCCTCCTACTACAGGTATAATCTTTATTTCTTGTCTGCCAGTAGGGTTTTGTATTTCTGCTAAAGGGTTTTCTAACACCTGGTCTGCAACAACCACTTTGTACCCAACCCCTCTTTCTTCTGAAGAACTTACGAATTGTCTGAATCCTTTATTATTTGCACACAGAGCTCTAATTGCTTCAGCAGGAGACTCAATATCTAAAGACCATTCTTTCCCGTACTTCTCTGCTAGTTCTCCATATAACT
>CAZEKF010000035.1:0-6081 GCA_964512765.1 uncultured Methanosarcinales archaeon | reverse complement strand
AGAGTAGCGAAGCGGAAGGGGATTATAAGGGGTGTCCCCTTATTTCATATTTAAACATATCGGTTGTCCGATATATGTGTTTTGAAATGAATAATTATAAATATAGGTTACCCGATACTAATTTGTATGGTTGGATGTTGTGAAATGAAAGGATATTTGTCGTTTATTGTACTTTGGGTTCTAAAGAAAAAAAACATGAACGGTGCAGAAATAACTAAAGAACTTGAACAAAGGCGTGGAACTAAGCCTAGCCCAGGAACAATTTATCCAGCATTAAAAGAACTTAAAGAAAAAGGTTTAATTACTGCAGATAAAGATAAAGTGTATTCCTTAACAAAAGCTGGAGAAAAAGAATTGAATTCAGCCTGTGGAATATTCACTAAAATGTTCCACGATATGAAAGAAATGTTTGAATGTTGTAAAAAATGAACATAAAACAATGGATTAAAGGAGAAATAACAATTAAACCTTATCATGTAAATTTTTTAATTATAACCGGTATGTTTTTTGTTTTATTTTTATATAAAACATGGCCAAGGTTTAGAAGTGATGCAAATGAAATAGAATGGTACTGGTATCTAATTCTAATGATTGCGTTTGGACACTCACCTCTAAAAAGAGCATTAAAACAATTCAAAAAATAAAATTTTATTTCTTTTTAAAACTGTCAACAATCCAACCAGTAGCTACAACAATCAATATGATAGGCCACCAAGGAATTTTAACAGTTAATATTCCCAGATCTGTTAACAGCCAAGAGATACCTATCAATAACACAATTATTGCAAACCCTGGAAAACAGCTTTTTCCTTTACAACATCCTTTACCTTTTTTATCTTTCATTTTTTACCTCCATTATTTTTTTCTTAATATGTATGCAAGTATTAAACCTGTACCTAGTCCGATTAATGTAAACCCTGGAATTGTTACTGCAATTGGTTTCATTGTAAGGAAACCTAATCCTATCCCAATAAATAAACATCCAGGTATGAGCCAAGTACTATCTGCTTTTTTCTTTTGTTTTGCCATTAGTAAATCACCTTTAATAAAAAAACATTCATCAGTATTTAAATTATCACTTTGGATCTACTCCTTTACATAATAACACGTGACAGTTTTTTTGACAGTTTTTTATTTTTTTTTTTATATCTTAAGAACTTATCTGAGTTAAGCATTTGATCTATTGATTTGTTCTTAATATTACCCAAAATAAGTTTCATTGGGATACATAAAGTTACATTTCCTTCCACATCAATAATTAAATCTTTGTATGCGTGACAAACTAAATTCTTTATTCTTAAATCAGGATGCATAAAATAATGATATTGCATTTTTAATCTCTTTTCACTTGTTGAAAAAAGATTATTTTTTCTTTTGATATAAATTAAATTTGTATATGCGTCCAGTATTTGTTTATTATTTCTGGGCCATAATTTTAGGTATTTGTCAAAGTTGTTTTGATTGTTTGGATCTGGGTTAACGTCTGTAACAGCTTGGCAATGCATGGTATCGATATATTTGTTTCTTGTAATCAGTTCAACAATGTTTTCAATATTATGTATATTAAGTTTTGAGACTACGGTTGTAATTCTTACTTGAACGCTTTTACGTTGTTTATTAAATTCTTCTTTGATCAATTTACATGATTCAAGAATTTTTTTGTAGCTACCTTTAACTCCTCTTATCTCATCATGTAATGTTGCAGTTGAACCATCTAATGATAAACTAATTAAATCTGGACTAGCATCACAAATTTTTTTTATATTATTTTTATCAAGTAGCCATCCATTTGTTAGTATGTTTGTCCTAAATCCTAATTTCTTTGCAATGGATAATAACTCATAAACATGAGGGTATAAAAGAGGTTCACCTCCTGTAAAAGATACTGTTGTGTTTCTTCCATTAAATTTAGTTAAGTCTTGAAAAAAACTTTTGTAATATGATATATCAATGTTGTTGTTTTTTGTATTCTGCCAAAACGTGCACATTTTACATTTAAAAAAACATGTGTTACTTACTTCAATTGATACGTCATTTACTGGTGTCATTTGGAACAGAATAATAAGGAATATTAGATAATTTTTATAAATATGTTGTTATATTTAAAAACACGTGAAAAGCAAGACATTAAAACAACAAACAAAATTTCAATTAAGTGAAAAAGAAACAATAAAACAAGAACTAAAGCAAATAAACAAACTTGCAAATCTAAGAAAATTAAGATTAAACCAGCATAATGAAGAAAAAGAACCTAAAAAAATTCAAAAATATTCTATAAAAAGAAAGTTAATGAGTTTTCTTAAATAGTGTATAAACAGAAAAAATTTGTTATTAAAAATTATATTAACAACTACACAATTCTTTATTTCTTAACACTAAATAACCTTCCCTAACTAATAACACAGAAACAATTAACCCAGCAATTGGGTCAGCTTGCCAGAATCCAAAAAATTTGTTCATACCTATTCCTAATAAAACAGCAACAGATAATGACATGCATGCAATTGTTTGTTTTGCGTCAGCTATCAAACTTCTGCTTTTTAATTTATGGCCTAGCTTGTGTTTTTTAACGTATAAAATCGGCATGATAGTTAAAGAAATTATTGTGATGATCATTCCAACAACTGAAGGATTAGGTATTTTGTTATAATACAGTTTTGTAAAAGACTCATAAAACACGTATACTGCTAGAATGTAAAATGTGTATCCAACTAGTTTTAAAGCTTTTTTTTCAATTTTTTTTTCTTCGTGTTTAGTTAAATCATGTTTATGGAATCTCCATATCATGATACCTCCTGATAAAGATTCAACAAAACTATCTAATCCAAAACCAATAAGAGCAATGCTGCCAGCCATTGCACCGAACATAACAGAGATTAAACCTTCCACTATATTGTAGATTACAGTGAAATAAGATAACCTTAATGCTTGTTTGTTATGTTCTCTGCTCATGTTTGATTAATCAATTAGAAAGTCTATTTAAGGTTATTGTTTTAGAAAAAAAGTAAGTAAATTCAAGATAAATTTTTTTTATCTAGTAAATACATAAAAATTAGGTCTCTCAATTTCAACTTTCATATCACTGACTAAGTATTCCCATTTATTTGAATTTTCGCGAATAGAAAACCCACGAGAATGGACAGGATTGTGATCTTCCACAAATAAAAGTACGTCTCTCATTGATTGAGCTGAACATATAAAATCCTCAACCACAGCTACATTATGACCTGTTATTTTTGTTGCAATACCTTCTTGATCTTCACATATCATTTTGACATGTGTGTCTTTCCTTGTATACGACATCCTTACAAAGCCTGATGTAGACCCCATTATAGCAGCTGTTGCATATGCAATTTCACTCGAGCCGCATGCTATTCCCATAATGAAATCAGGAAAGGGTATAACTCCCTTTAAAACTGCTTCTCCGTATGTAATAATAAATGATTGTAAATTACTTGGTGTCAAAGAATCATTGCTCATGTTTCTAGTTTTTGTTTCATATTTTGATTCTTTATCAAAACCTGCAATTTTTTCTAAATGAGGTCTAATTCCTTTTTGAAATCCTTTAATATTAGGTTCTCCAAAATAAAAGGATTTTAGATATTTTGAACTCAATAAATGAAGAGTATTCATTACTTGAATAGCATGTGGTCTCATATTACTTGAAAAAGGACCTGGACTTTCAACTAATCTATCATAAAGAGGCTGAAATAAACCATATAATGCAGTCCTTAATACATCTGGGTTTGAAATTCTAGTTATTATATCTGTCCATTCTTCAAAAGAGCCAATATTAAGGTCCTTATTATTACTGTTTTTTGCACCATTTAAATTTACCTTATCTAACTTAGCTAATCTATGTTCAAGAAGCTGTAATTTTATTGGATCTGTCACTTTGTTGTTTTGGACCAATAATTTATATTTAAAGATATAGTCTTATAATAACTTAAAAATAAAGAATATGAAGAAAATACAACCACACGCTATGTAAATGCAGTAACTTTCTATTTGTAATTATTCTTTTGGAAGTAAAAATCACAAAATTTAAATTCACAAATATTTGTGAATTTTAGAAATATAAATAAAAAACTACTTTTTCTTTTTAGTAGTTTTCTTCTTAACTGTTTTTTTCTTAGCTGCTGCTTTTTTAGGTTTTGCTTTTTTTTCAGCAGGTTTCTTTTTTGTTGTTTTTTTCTCTTTCACTGGCTCTGCTTTTTCTTTAGAACTTGCTATGTCTTTTTTTAAATCTCGTAGCATGTCTAAGACAACATCCAGTTTAAGATTTAATTCTTCAATTTCTTTAGAATTATCTTTTTGCGCTCGTGAGCCTTTAGTATCTCCTCTCCTGTTAGCTGTTTTTTTAAAACAATCGTCGCAGTAAACAGGTTTGCTTGATGTTGGTTTAAAAGGAACTTCACATTCATCTCCGCAACCATCGCAAGTTACTTGATGTTTCATTTTTTCATCTCTTGTTCCGCGTCTTCTATTAAACCCGCCTGATCTCCCTCTGTTAAATCCACCTGATCGTCCGCCACTATATCTGCCGGAGTTTGATCTGTTAAACCCTGAACTTCTTCTGTCAGACCTGTCTGAATCTCTAATAGACCGACCTCTGTTTGGTCTTCCTGAACCTCGCCTATCAGATCTTCTTGAACCTTGTCTACCATAATTTTTTCCTTTTTCAAAATCTTTCATTTTACACCTTTGTTTACAATATTGTCTCAAAGGAGTTTGACTTTGTATATAAACTTATGGAAGAAGTTGTGAGAATAAAAAGAAATGCGGGGGAGGAGATTTGAACTCCCGAAATCACTAAGATACAGGATATCTTACCAAAGTACAACCTTGGCTGTATCATTGGCCTAGTCTTAAGTATCGCAGCTTAATTAAATAAGCACCTGCGCATTTGACCAGGCTTTGCTACCCCCGCAGGTAGTATGTTCTAGAATTTAAGTTTAATTTAAATAATTTACTTATATTTTTATTCTATCCATGTGTTTAATCCCTTTTTTATTTTATTTAAATTCTGAGTATAACTTTTAGTATAGAATGTCAATGGATTAATTTTTTTATTAAGTATTTCTTTTCTTTGATTAATTTTAGTAAATGGTGGACAAAAACCAAATATTTTAGCTATTTCAACTTTTGTTTTGTGCTTTGTATTCTTAAATCCTATTTCTTTGAGATATTTTTGTATGTCTTTTTTAATATCTATTACAACTCCATACATAATTGACTCAGTTGGTCTTTGTTTTGCTGGTTTTGTAAATCTTGGTGAATAGCCAAGTGATACCAAGAGGTTATAGACATCTCTAATTAACTGTTTGGAAATTGTCGCAACCTTAATTTTTGGTTTATAATGGAAAATATTATGCAGGTTTGGTTTTTTAGTTTTGTAATTGCTTTTACAAAAGTAAATGCTACCGTCTGTATCAAAAAGGCCACGAATAAAATGAATTTTTTGTTTTCTTGTTTTTATATATTTAGGAATGAAGTTGTTTATTTTCTTTCCATAAGAAATATCTAGCTTATTAGTTAATAAATGAATTAATTTCTTATCAAAAACAAATATTCCACATACACCAATGGACGCATATTTTTTTAACAAGACTTTTTTTGTCAGAATATGATTAAATAACTTATTAAAATTAGGCAATACAATTTCATTATAGAATTCTTGTTCTTCTTTTAAATCCCCAGTTAAAAAATATTGATACCTGGATTTGCTCAAACTGATACATCCATCTCCTAGATGCCATCCTAAAAACTCTGCAAACTCATTGGATTTTTTTAATGTTGAGATTTTCATAAATAAATCACCTTTACTCTACTGCATTGGGTGATTTAGTTTATATATCTCACACAAGAATGTCCAGTGGGTTTTTGACTAATTTATAGACGAGAAGTAGATGTCCAGTGTAAAATCAACAAATTTTATATACTTCTCTGTCTAAAACTATGTTTAATGACATTTGTTGACTTTAATCTGTTATTCATTGGCGGGTTTGTTACTTTATTATTATTTTTATTTTTATTCTCCGCCAAGAATACTGCAGGTCTGTTAGACCCGCAGATGAATTG
>CAZEKF010000034.1:0-6311 GCA_964512765.1 uncultured Methanosarcinales archaeon | reverse complement strand
TATCTACATATAGATGATGCAAGTATTACTTATCATCACCCTGTGAAAGAAGACCAACACCAGCAGGAATAATACCCATCTTAGCTAGGTAATTTAACCATTCCTTCATCGTTAGATTATCTGGTTTCATATTAGCTATCTGGTCAGCAGTATATCTTTGGTTTTGTGTAAGTGCTTGTTGACCAGTATTTCTATTCTCACCTACACCTATCCTTTCAGCTAAAGCTTTACTCTGTAAGTTCTTTTCTTTACGAGCCTCTAACTGCTCTGGTGTTTTCTTTTGTTTCTTAATGTTACCTTTTAAAGGGTTACGAATATAAGGAGGCACAACAGATAAACCATTATTACCAGCTGGCATCTTAATACCAAACATATCATTAACATCATTCACAATAGTAATCATATTACCACTCTTGTCCACACTGTGTTGTGCGTTAACCCCACCTAGCTCATAAGCTGAACTCTTGAAGCTATCTTGAAAGTATAATACACCATCTTTCTCCTCATAACTAACACCAGCTTTCTTTAATTCTTTACCTAACTCTTCATTAGAATCAAAAGACTTACCTTTATTTTTAATAATCTTAGTTACTTTCTTTGAGTTACCTGCTTTATAGTTGATGTTATGAATAATATCACCTGAGCCTTTTGATACGTTTGCTTTCTTAATAAACATATCTACTGGTTCATCACCAATCTCTTGTGCAGTTTTAATTCTATCAAAGAAGGTAGCCATTTGCTGGTCATTTAAAACACCTTCATTCATCCAGGGCTTGTTAACGTCCTTAATTTGGACGAAATCTTCTAAGTTAAAGTCACCCTTACCAAAATAGTTTTCTGCCTCAAATGAGTCGTTAAGAGCCTTAGAGGCTATCTTCTGTTGATTAGTCTGTAGGTAATTATAACCAAGCTGGCCTTCAATAGCCTTAGCTGAACCAATAGACTTCTTTAGAATCTTCTTATCACCTTCAGTCAACACCTGTTTAGCTGTTCTTTCTGCTTCTTTTAGGTCTGCCTCTAATGTTTTTCTTACTTCCTTATCTTCTTCATTTTTTAACTTCTTCTTTAGACTGGTAACTTTTCTTTTACCTATTCTAATTTGCATCTCTTTATCTACTACATTAGTTACTGGTTTAGAATCTAGAAACTTTAATTCTTTTTGAAGTACCTTCTGGAGAGTACGAGAGATACCTTCATCTTTATAAAGTTTAGATGCAGTAGGACTAGCTTCTTGTAGTATTGTATTACCTACAGTCTTAGCGAAACCTTTAGTAGCTGATAATCCCTGAGCACCAGGCACTCCTGAATAGAAACCTTTAAGGTCATTAATGGCATTAGAGGCCACTCGTTGCACTATAGGCTTAGGTGTTTTATTTAAAACCTCCGTAGCTACAGTTTTTATTAAAGGGGTAAGTAGACCCATATTAGTATTTCTGTACCCAAGGTGAAACAAACTCTGGAACAGTAGGGGTCACTGGTTGTTGTTCACCAGGAGTTGTTTGTACTCCTTGCATATATAAATCCATAAAGAAATTCTGAGTAGCTGGGTCCATATTTTCGTATAGCTCCTTATCTACTTCAGGTAAAGCTTGTCCAAACTCTTGTCTAAACTGGTCAGCTTGTTGTTTCTTTTGTTCATTCTCCCAGTCAAACATATTGCTAAGGTTCTTAATAAACTCTTGACTCTTAGCTGTTTCACCTAGTCCTTGAAACATACCACTAGAAGTAGGAGTATAAGAAGGTCCTGGTCCTTCAAAGGAAGGAGTAATATTAAATAATCCTTGTGTTGGTGTTGTCATTATTGGTCTCTCCACTGTTGTGTTAATTGATGTTTACCTGGTACATTAGGTACTAGTCTTAATAAAATTTTATCTATCTCACCTTTAGTTAGCTCTTGATAACCACCTACTACATCTGATATTGTAGGTCCAGTTAGGCCACCAATACCTCTCATTCCAGTATCACCTACTTGTTGTAGCGTATCCCAGAATAAACCAGCACCACCAGCATTACCAATACCTCTAACTAAATATTCAAGAGCATTCTTATTCTCTTCTATATCCTTACCTTTCACAATAGACCTAGCAGTATCTGCTGCATTACCAGCTACACCTGCTGCAGCTAAGTACATCGCTAAAGGTCTAGGGTTACCGTGTAATAAAGCTTCATCAATAACATTCCTTTGTAGAAATCTTGCTTGATAAAACATAAAAGATTTAAACTTAGTCATTAGTTTAAACCACGGTGTACTCCAGTGTTGTGGTAAATTATAAGATTCACCTGAGAAGTTAACGTGTTTATTAAACATATGGCCAGAGATAACATAATCACCAGTAGTTAAGTCTTGCTTGAAAGGGTCACTAATGCCTAAATCGTTTAACTCTCTTTCAATAGCTCTTGTTCTTTTAGTGTCTGCCTTACCTTGTGATAATCTCTTAAGTAATTTCTTATGTAAAGTATTAACGTGTCCCTTAGCCATAATAGCTGCAGCTCTTCTGTTCATCTCTTCCACAGATAAGAAACCTACAGCTCTTAAGAATTTAGTTGGTTCATTAAGATACTTAAGTGGACCTTTAAATTCTCTCTCAATAATTCTAGAGTGTGGTGAGTTCTCTGTAGCTATTTTAGCTAAATCCATCTCACCTAATACACCAGTATTGTGTACAACTTCTTGAGATGCTTTGTCCCTAACAATAGCTCTTACAATTCCCTTAGTGGCCTTGAATGGAGCCATAATAATATTACCAGTCTTAGCCATTAGTGTAGCACCATTAACAAAAGACTGTGTAGCATTAGGGATAGCAGCAGTACCTAGTTTAGTTACTGTTTGAGCAGCATTAATTTTATTAACTGCTCTCATAAACTCAGGCATATCCTGTTTAGCTTGAATAGTTTTAGACCTTCTAGGGTCACCCATAACAGTAAAGTAAGCTTCACGTAAGTGTTCAGCTTCTCTTGTCTTACCTTGTTTCTCTAAAGCTTTTAGTTTATTTAGAATTACTTGGTCTTTATTACCAAACCTTCTAGCAAACTCGTTACGTTTATAACCATCATAAGCAAAGGTAACTAATCTGTCTGAAGTATCAGCCATAAAAGGGTCAAGACGATGTTCCCACTTCTCAGGTATTCTAATCTTTCTTTCGTGTTCTAAGTGTGATGAACGGTGAACATCCATCTCTCTATCTACTTTTCTTCTAAAGATATTCTGAACACTTTTACCAGAGAACTTATTCTTAATAGCTGCTTCTATTAGCTTAGTATCTTTATCAGTAAGGTTACTTAGTAAACCTTTTAATGTCTCAGGGTCTTTCTTCCACATCTCTCCTAGTGTTTGCCCAAACTCTGCAGCACCTTTATCTGTTAATAGGTGTTGAATGTTCCACACACGAGGGATGTAAGATAAATCTTTTGTCCACTTATTATATTCTTTCTTAGGAACAACACCTAGTCTAAAGGCTTTATAAGTAATATCATTCCTAATAGTATCCCAAGCCTTTAAGTATTCAGCTTGAGCTTTATTAGTTGGTTTTCTTTTTCTAATTAAAATATTTAAATCACCTAGTTCATCACCAAACTTCTGTTCTAATTCTCTAAGTTTATTACCAATCCTAGCCGTATTAACATCTGTGGCCACTTGTGCTTCTTTAATATTCTTAGCTACTACTCTCTCACCAATACGAGTAAGGATAGCATCAGTAGACCTAACTGTCCTAGAGAAAGTTTGTCCAAAAGTCTTATCAAAGAAATCAAAAGCACCTTGTCTTATCTTAGTAAAAGGTATAGGTACGTTTAATGAGTTAACATTAACATATTCATTATCAATTAGTTTCTGTCCTCTGTCTACAATATTTCTCATAAACAAAGGCATATCAGTATCTTTACCGAAGTGAGCTTTCTCAGTTAATCTCTCTTCCATTCGTGGCCTATATGAGGCCCCAGTTTCTTTTGATACCCACTTACCAGCTTTCTCATCAAACTTAAACTTATGTTTTTCTAAGAAGTTTAATTCTTCTAAAGCTTCTTTCTTAGACCAGCCAATATCTTTTAACCAACGATAAAGACTTGCTTCATCTTTAACGACAGAACGCATCTCACCTAGTGCTTCTTTGTTATTAATGTTCTTCCTACGCATATAGCGATTCATAACATTATTAAATACTACACTACCACCACCTAATAAAACACCTAAAGTACCACCAGTGGATGCACCATAAAGACCACTCATACCTACTTTATCCCAGTCTACTTCTTCACCTACACCTCCCTCAAGAAGGACTGTTTGTTTACCTAGGTTATGTAGGCCAGAATAAGAACCTAAGAAAGTACTCCACTTAAGGCCAGTAGTTGTAGCTTTAGATTTAATAAGACTTTTAAGAAGATATTTAGAGGCTTCCTTCATAGCCATTTGTTGCATTACTTGCTTACTTGTGGTTCCTGATGGACCAGCTGCAAAAGCTATAAGGTTTAAAGGGTCAGCTGCACCTGCTTCTACCACATCAGCTACCTGTCTACTTGTTTTTCTACTACCTTCACCAGTACCTTTAACCTTAGACCAAACAGCCATCTGTAAAGCAGTATCTTTCTTCTCTTGTTCAGTATCAAAGAATAAACTATTAGCTACAGTTTTTATTAATGAGAAAGAATTAACCTCTTTCCAAGTCATATCGTTAGCATACTCTCTTAGAATAGCTTCATCAGATGAACGATAGTCATTCTGTGTACGTCTTAGAGATAATAGTAAAGGTTCAAATTCTTTTAAGGTATCATATCTAAACTCTTCGGAGTCATTAACACCCATATTGAAATCGCTTTCACTACAATCACTAGTAGTACAATCCCAATACTTATTAAAAACTTCTCTCCTATCCTTCCCTTCTTGCCAGTAGTTGTCCCACTGTTTAACTGTATCAAAGTCTTGTTTTACATAAGCCTCTTCCCTAGCAGTAGTATACTCATTATACTCTTCATCTCTTTTATTAGAGTAATATGCTTGGTCTTTATCTGGAGCCTCTCTAATTTCTTTACGTGCTTGGTCTTCCTTCTCAATAAATTGAGCAAGAGGATTATTCATCGGATTAAATTTAGGACGAGTATCCTCAGGATTAACTACTAGCTTATCCTGAATAGGTGCTACTACTTCTTCAACTGGAGCAACCTCTTCTTCTTTATTTTGAAGAAGTTCCTCACCTTGCATATTAGTTAATGCCATAAGTATTATTTAGTTAATGGTTTAGACGTTACTTTATCTAATACATTACCTCCTGCAGTGGAAGTATTTTGTTGAGTTGATTTACCAGAACCACCGAAAGCTCCAGGGAATTGATTTTTAACAAACGTATCAAAACTCTTTATATCAAAAGATATTTCAGGGTCAATCATATCATCATCAGGTTTAACAAAAGTTCTTAGAATAGTAGATGCTTTAGCCTCAGTCATACCAGGAACAGTTTGTAGAGTAGCAAAAGCTTGTTCTACTTTACTTGTCTGATTAGGATTCCAATTATAATTAAACATAATATTAGCAGCAGACATATCATCAGATACATTAGTCATCCACTTATTAATATTTTCAATTGATGTACCAAACTGAGCCGCTGATGCACTCTTACCTTTGCCTTTGTCTTTATCTAAACCTTCTTTAGCAAATCTAGCAGCTGCTCTAAGTTCTTCTGCTTCTGCTCTTTCAAAAGTTCTACGCTCTTTACGTTCATCAAATAAAGCATCAGCTTCTAGACCATATCCTTTCTTACGTAGGTATTTCTCACCTAAGGCAAGTTGAGTAGTATAGTCTAAATCATCCCAAGAACCAGTCTCTGCATTAGCATTATATAATTCAATCAGTTCATCACCAGTTTTGTCTAGTTCCTCTGCTCTAAGCTCAGCATCTGATGGTCCACTGAACATACGACCTAAACCCACACCTACTGCTTCCCAACCTTCTCTGCCTTTATAAGCTTCTTCTCTTTCTTCAGCTGCTATTTGAGCTGGTGTCTTAAATAATCCTGTGAATGCCATATAATTTACTCCTTAAAAAGTTGATAACCAACCACCAAGGGCTTTACCAGTAATACCACCAATCATACTATCATTCTTACCATAAGCACCAGCAATATTCTGTCCTTGTGCTGAGGCAATCTGTCCCATAGTTTGGCCAATACCTGGACCAATACCAGCAATATTCATAAGATTAGAATATGCTTGTTGTTGTGGAGCAAGTAGACCCATAGCTGTGTTAATACCAGTAGTCCGCATCTGTTGTGCTTGATTAAGAGCATCAACCATCATTCCACCTTTTGCTCTTTCTCTTGCCT
>CAZEKF010000033.1:0-6855 GCA_964512765.1 uncultured Methanosarcinales archaeon | reverse complement strand
TGTCGTTTAGCGTCAGCCGACATATAAATTCTATTTGATAAAATTGCTTTACTCATATTTTTCTCTTACTATCTTTTAGTTTCTTATTAGTTACTTCATATAGCAAGTAACCCCTATATATCTTCAATAATCCTGCATATTCCGCCTTAAGGTTTAGTTTACCTTTAACTTCAAATACTGAATTAATATTTTCAATCTTAAATATTGTAGTATTTTCTGTATATTTCCTATTTAGTATTTTTCTATATACTAAGGGGTAGAACCTTTGTTTTTTATAATTGTAAATATTACCTTCATAATCAACAAAAGTTAATAATCCAGATTTTACAAGGTCTTTTAAACTCCATATAGGCTTTTTCAATGGATAAAGTTTATAATCATCTAATCGCTGAGCTTGTATTCGTCTAAAAGGGAAAGTATCGTGTTTATCTTCTAAATCTAAACGTCTAATACCTACTTTGTCTTTTATTAGTCCTTTTGAGATATACTCGTGGTGACGTATACCCCAAACAGGCCAATGAATATTAGAGAAACTCTGGATATTGCTTGTCGAATTTACCGAAGGCATAATCATCTCCAATATCTAAGTCTACTCCGATTGGCTGTCCTGGAATAGAACAACCTCTATCTTTTTGAGTAAAATCAGCCATAGCTTTAGATACAGACTGAACATCTTCTTCGGCCACTTCTAGTACTAAAGAGTCATGTACAAGAGCTACAATAGTCGCATCTTTATTATTATCTTTAATCCATTGATTTAAGTCAATTCCGGCCAACAGATTGATGTCAGAAGCAACAGACTGAATAAGAAAATTAATACCAGAGCGTACTTCATGGGATGCAATACCCTTGTCGCTGCTAAATACATTAGGTAAGCGACGCTTACGACCCAAAATACTGTAAATATATCCATTTGCTTCAATATCCTCCTTTGACATTTGTAACCAATCTTTCAACTTACTAAAGGTCTGAAAGTATTTGGCAATAGTATCTTTAGCTTGCTGAATAGTAAAAGGTTTCCCACTATCCTTAGTCACTGTTTCAGATACTTTAGCTGGCCCAGACCCGTACATAATACCAAAAGTAATAGCTTTAGCAGCCTGTCTTTGGGTAGATGCTTTTTCTTTAATCTCAGAAACTTCATAAGGTAAATTAAATACCATCTTAGCTACTGTAGAGTGAAGATCTCCCCCACTCTTAAATACATTCTGTAAGTTTTTATCATCTGCTAAAACTGCTGCTACATATACCTCTGCTGTTGCTAAATCCTGTTGTAGAATTTTATAGCCCGGTCTTGCTTTAATACATCCTTTTACGGCTGCGTTATCACGAGGTAATTGTTGCATATTAATCTTACCAGAACTCGATAAACGACCTGAAGTAGTAGAAGTTAGGTTAAAGCCTGTTCTAATTCTACTGTCTTTATCTAAAGCAGGGATAATTTTATCCAAGTACGTATTCTTAATTTTAGACTTTTGTCTAATATCTAAGATAACTCCAGGTAC
Organism: uncultured Methanosarcinales archaeon; assembly: GCA_964512765.1. Lineage (GTDB taxonomy): Archaea > Nanobdellota > Nanobdellia > Woesearchaeales > GW2011-AR15 > GW2011-AR15. The sequence goes on along the minus strand of CAZEKF010000033.1, from coordinate 5,350 downwards.
AGGATGTTCTTCTGCTAATTTCTTTAATACCTCAGCATCAGTACTAGCAGCTCCAGTACCAGTAAGCTTCCCAGTAGGAGTAAGGTTGAGATAATCAAACAAAAGAACACGTAATTGAGCCGTGCTATTAGGGTTGAATACCTTTCCTTGCTCTGCTTCAAAACGGTGAACTTCCTCATACTCATATAGCTTCTCTTTAGCTTCTTGGACTTCTTGCTCCATTAGATCTTGTACCTTAAGTAGTCTATCTTTATCAAACGGAACTCCGTTTTCTTCAACGTCTTTCAAGAATAGCATACCAGGTAACATAAGTTCTTTATATACTTTCTTTAGTTGAACATTAGACAAAATCTTTTTAGTAAACATTTGATATAAGTCATATGTTACTGCGGTATCAATAGCAGCGTACTCATACATAATATCAAAAGGAATTAAATCATATGTAAAATCTCCTTTCAATACTTTATGTTCTTTACAATACTGATTTTTAAAATCATCTAATGCTTTATCATAGTCACCATAGCCAGTGTACTTCATCGCTAGTTGTTTTAGACCGTGAGACCCTTGTGTTTCATCTAATACATAGTGCATAAGCATTGTATCAGATACTTGAGGGAATTTAAACCCAAAGTGATACTCAAGCATCTTTAAGTCAAACTTAGCATTATGAAATACTATTAGTCTAGTCGAGAAAAGAGTCTGGAGGAGTTCTTCTGTATCTGGTCCAATACATTCAGTGGAGATGTAAACACCTTGCTGACTCTTATGCGTAAGGCTAATACCCAGTACATAACCGTCTCTTGGGTATAGTGCCGTTGTTTCCGTATCGCACGCAACATATTTAATTGTAGGGTCTTCAATGACCCCTCTAAGATACTCATTTGCTCTCTCCTCTTCTGTTATTCCTTCGAAATCTCCTGTTACCGTAGGAGGTCTTTCTCCAGCAATATAATTATGTAATTTTTCACAAGCTCTATCAAACATTGGTTTAGCTTCTGGTTTGAAACTAAGCATTGCAGGGTTAATCATTGGAATAAACTTCTCGTCTATTAGATGTCCTGCAAATTCTGTTACTGAGCCTACTCCTGCAATAAACTTAGCAGCTTCAGAACCAATAAGCACTACATATTCATACTCATCTGCGTTAAACTCTAAGTCTACATCTCTTTTTAATAACTTCTTAACCTTTTTAGAGGATAAGTGAAAGTTTTCAAACTCAAAGTTAAAGTGCCTTTTATAATTTACTCCACTAGGAGCTTTATCAATCACTGCTATCATATAAATTTCCTCTAATGTTTTCTATATCAGATGCGGATAGGTCTCCAGGGTCTAAACCTTCAGGGATTTCTAATGTATCTAATATGAATTTATCTTCTAATAATCTAAGTACGGAAGCTTCTGCTTTTCTACCTGCTTCATCTGCGTCAAACATTGTATAAATAGTATGAACTCCTTGTAGTTTCAGTGCCTCGAGCAAGTCAACCTTTAGGTTATTCGCTCCAAGTACTGCAACTGCATTAACAAGTCCTTTATCTATTAAGTTTAAGGCATCAAATATACCTTCTACTAATATTACTGTTCCATTTATAGGAGTTACTATAGAGGGAAATAAAGGTAAATCAGCTCCAGAAGGCTTAATCATGTATTTAGGATGTGCACTACTGTTAATATACCTACCAATAAATGCTCTTATTTTACCTGTAATATCAGGTAAAGGAAATACTATCCTACCTTCAAAGTGCTTATCGTGTGTAAAAGCATTATATTTAGCTAAAGTTCTTTTATCTATATCTCTAAAATGTCTAGAATAAGGGACGGCCCCTTCAGGTACTTTTAATCCTGTAGAGGCCGCTCTTATTGTTTCTATTTTATTCTTTAGTTTTTTAACTCTAACGTCTTGCCAGTTTCTATCTACATTGAAAAACTTAAATACATTACCCTTAAATCCACAACTAAAGCAGTGGAAGGTTCCGTCCTGCTGATCAATGTGCATTGAAGGGTTATTATCCTCGTGCTCTGGGTTTAGGCATTTAACGACATAGTCTTGACCTTTTGGAGTAAAAGGTATATTGTGTTTATCTAATATTTCACTTACTACCATGGCATATCACTATCTTCTTTGTTAGGTTCTTTTTTCTTCTTACCAACATTCTTAGCATCTGTTTCCTTTGATTCAGATGACCCAGCAGGTTTCTGCTTATTCTGAGGCCCAAGTTTCAAAGTATCCCAATTCATAGAACTAGTAAATTCTAAGTCTGGACCACTTCTAACTTTAGTAGATGTGAATGTTATAGCTTCGTCTTCTTTCGAGTGTGCTTCAATTAAGAAAGCAGAATCTGGGCTATCCAATAGTCCTTTAGCAAATCTAGTATGTCCACTATCATCGATCTGGTAAGGACTTATCATTGCTAAATCATACTTTCTTGCAAACTCTTTTAGTTTTTTACTTGCAAAGATTTGGCTTTGCCAATCATACAAGTCTTTTCCAATTCCTGTTTCAATTTGATTAACGTAGTCTACAACTACTAAACCTAATTGATCTCCGAATTGTGCTTTTGCTTTTTGTAACTGTAAATCAATACTTGTAAGAGAAAGAGATCTATCATCAACGATTATTATTTGATTATCTGGTTTAAGCTTACATTCAGATGTAAGTCGTCTTTCAAAGTCTAAAGGGTCTCTTTTCTCTAAAAAGTGTTCGTAAATTGCATCGCTTTCTAAAAACATATCTGAACGTACTTTAGCTAGCTGATTCATTTCTTGTGTATCAAGTCTATTCTTTCTAATATTAGAGTAGGGTACTCCTGATAATATACTTGTAATACGTTGGAAAGTTTCCATTGCAGTCATCTCAATCGTAAAGTATATTGAGGTTCTGCCCATTGCATATTGATTAGCAACCATATTAGCACTTACTAAAGATTTACCAGAGCCACGCTTACCGCCCAGCATTATTAGTTCTTCTCTATAAGCACCTCCGACTTTACTATCAAAGTCGTTATTTATTCCGAGTGGTATACAAGAGTGTTCTTCAAGTCCTTCCTCTTGGAATAAAAGTAAATTACTCATATCTGATACAGACTCATCAGTATGAGTTTTCTCATCTAACGTCATTACTATACTAGACAAGCCCTCCTTTACTTCAAGACTGTCCATAACAGTAATTTTATCTATATAACTTTCTAATTGTTTTAGTGATTCGTTTTGAGAGTATTGATCGATTAAGGCATCAATTGCCAAATCTAGTTCGATTTCAGGAACTTCAAGTAATTGAATAGCCGCAAGGTCTTTCTGGGTCTTAATATCTCTAGTTACTAAGTCTAATTCCTCGAATGAAGGTATAGAATTGTTTTTATTATAAAACTTGTAAATAGCAGTGTATAAAGAAGCATAAGATTCTTCAAAGAAGTCTTTCTTAACTCTTGCCCAACCATCGAGACTTTGTTCCTCCATCATCATGTGTAGAACTACTGCCCCAATATCCATATTATCTTGCCTTATATTCGTTATCTTGAATAACTTCGTCTAGTTCCTCAGTAAGTCTACCAAGAACTCTGGATCTTAACTCTTTCATCTTTTCGGGGTATAACGCCCCTTCATCAAAAAGAAAGTTTAATTGTTCGTCAGTGATTATTTGTTGGAGGGAGAAATAAATCCCGTCCCACGGATCTGTTGTACTAGGATACGCTTTAATGTCCGTATACTCGCCAAGTACGTCTTTAGCTCTTCTAACAGCCTCAGCACTAGTAAAACTATCTGTATCGTGAAATTTTGCTACGATCTTCATAGGTTTTTACTCCGACAAAAAAGGGGTAGCAAGTATTCGTTACTACCCCTTTTGACTTTAATGGTTAATTAACCAGCTGCATTCTTAGCTGCTTTCTTAGCACCATCGTGGTCTGCACAAGTCAAGCCACGACGAGTAAGCATAGTCTTAACACCACGTACTGTCTTATCAATTGACTCAGCGATTTGCTCTACAGTCATAGCAGAGATATCACCTAACTCAGTCAAAGCATCTACGTTAGCTTTAGCACGAGATTCTTTCTGCTTAGGGATTGAAGTAATGTCACCAGAACGTAGGAAAGAAAGTGCCTTACCACGAACTGAATTGATTGACTTACCTAAAGCTTCAGCGATATCTTCAACGAAAGCACCATTAGAAACTAAGTTTAAGAATGTAGCTTCTTCATCTGTAGTGTAAGTACGAGCAACTTCTACTTTCTCAGCTGGCTTAACGTTACCAGTTAGTTCCATAGAAAGTACTTTACCTTGAATCTGCTTAGCAGTAAATGCACCGCCTTCAAAGTTAGCTGCGATATCAGCATAAGTGTAAGCACCAGAGTTCTCTGTTACAAAGTTAGCAAGAGCGTCTGCTTGAGCGTCTGAGAATGCTTTCTTATGAGCTGTAGCTGCTAATTCTACTTCATAGCCCATTTTACGTAGCTTAGAGCTAATAGAACGAGTAGTTGTCTCTAGTTCTGCTGCTGCGTTAGCTACTGTGTCTTGTGAAATTACGTCCATACCTTCTACCATTGCTGTTAGGATACGTGTGCGGTCTTCTGTCCATTTTGGAGTTGTACTCATAGTTTATTTTCCTTTAATATTTCTTTGATTGTTAAAATTGGAATACCCAGACTTTCAGCCTTAGTACTCTTACTTGATTTACGTCCTTCCTCATCTACAAGATAATCAGTCTTTTTAGTTACGGAAGTTGTTACGGTAAAGCCGAATGATTCTAAAAACTCCTTTGCGAGGTTTCGGTTTTTAAAATCATTTAATTTTCCTGTTATACAGACAGTCTTACCGATGCTTGGCATTTCTTCTTGTACTTCTGCCTCAAATGAGAAAGGTAAATACTCTAGGTTATCACAAAATTCATCGTGATACCAATCAAGTAAGTTTGTACAAGATTTTGGCCCTAGCCCTGCATCTACACACTTTTCATAAGTAATATCACTAATATTAGTTACTACTTTAGTTAGTTTCTTAGATGCTGATGAACCAATTAATGAAATAGAAAAAGCAGGTAATAAAGTTGTTAAATCAGCAGATTTACTAATCTCAATCTGATCGTACAATTTAGTTCCTAGCTTCTCGCCAATCTCACTAATAATCTCTTCTTTTGACATCGAGTAGATGTCAGGTATAGAAGTAAGAGGTAACTTTTCAATGGTTTTTGGACCTAGCCCTTTTATTTTTAGTGTCTTAGCAAAGTGTTCTAACTTCTTACTCGATTTAGCATCGCAATCGGGGTTGCGACAGAATAATTGGTCGTTTACTTGCTCTAATTGTGACCCACAACTGGGACATTGGGAAGGTGGCTCAATTTTTTTCATCTTATTCGTTT
>CAZEKF010000032.1:0-6980 GCA_964512765.1 uncultured Methanosarcinales archaeon | reverse complement strand
AACAATCGCTGTAATCAATAAAATTGCAAGTGTTCTATTTGATATATCATCCATTTTTTATCCAGCCTCGGGGTTTTCTTTAATTGTAAACGTGACTTTTCCTGTTGCAGGTTCGTTTTTTTCAAGAACTTCAAACTTTACTTTGGCAGAAGAAGAACCTTGACCTTTATAGGTTGGTGCGGTATTAAGGTTTGTCATTTCTGATACTATTGTTAAAGTTCCTACTATTATTATTGCTACTACTAAAACAACAAGAACTGTGATTAGTGACCTCGGAATATCTTTTTCGTTTTTCATTTAAACATTATGTTTAATGGTTTAATGTTATTTTTTTATAAATACTTGAATTTAATGTGATACTACTATATAAATTTTTAGGTACAAAGACCAGTATGAGTTCCTGATAGGTACAAGCGCCATTATGTGTTCCTGATTAACGTTATTAAGGTTCAATACGTCAGTTTTTGCTAAATATAGGTGATTATTATGGCTCGTCAAGGTTATGTAACTTTTGCTTTACCAAAAGAACTAATAGATGAAATTGATAAAATAATAATACAATAATGAATTTGGCTATCGAAGTAGAACTGAGTTAATAAAAGATTCTGTAAGACGTTTAATATTTGATTTGAAAAAACTAAATGATTAAAAAGACATAAGGCTAATGTGTCCAGCTTATTTTAAAACCTTTTTTTCAAACATCAGTTTAACCAAAATCTTTAAATACCTTAATACTATTTAATAATAGTATACAATAATCATTATTTTATAATGGTTATTTGGGGTGGATCATATGAAATTCAAACATTTAATAGTATTTCTAATATTATTAGTTAGTCTAAACACTGTTTTAGGTTTTCAACAAGCATGCTATGACAGGAGCGAGGTTATGCCAGCAGACGTTGTTTGTAACTATGATTGTTGTAAAGTATGTTTAACAGATGAAGGTTATCAAACATTGCCGCAGAACTGTGATGAGGTTGCGTCATGCGAATGTGATGGTATTATAACTCCGCCTGAACCAGATCCTGATCCTGTTGTCACTGAAGATTATGAAGAATTAACTACAAGAGTAGCAGCATTAGAAACTCAAGTATTAGAACATGAAGATGAAATCACAACATTGCAAACTTTATTAGAATCATTGCAAGCTGTTATAACAGAAATCCAGGAAACATTAGCATCATTACTAAATAGAATAACTGTATTGGAAGATGCTCCTGCTGAAACATTATCAGGATGTGCGTATGATAACCCAGCATGTAGTGAAGGTTACGAGTGTGTGTTTAATGAATGTGTTGAAATTCCGCCAGAAACACCAGACGGATGCGCTAATAATAACCCAGCATGCAGCCAGGGATTTGAATGTGTGAATAATGCATGTGTTGCAGTAACACCAGACGGATGCGAATATGATAATCCAAGCTGTGAACTAGGATATGATTGTGTTAATAATGAGTGTGTTTTAGCACAAGTGCCTGATGAAGAAGTTATTTACAGGACAAATGTAGTAAGTGATTACAGTGCTAGAGCCAGTGAAATTGTACTGGACTTTGACAATGATGGAAATCTTGACTGTTTTGAGTACTATGCATCACAGCGTAGTTATTTTTCAAGGAATCCAGTAGTGATAGGACAAACTGTTGATGGATATGACATTATCAAATATTCCAGAGACAAGTTTATTGTTAAGACAAACAGCAATAATTTTATTTATAAATCAAGCAGTGATTGTGATACACCATTAACAAAAACACCAACACAACCATACTCAACCAATAACCAAGAGTTGTATGCTTAAACAAGAAATAATTTTTTAATTTTTTTTAAAACATAATCTTTAAATATTCGTGTTTACTTCTTTCCAGTAACAATAGTTGTTTACTTAACAATAGTAAAAAACATTGAAGAGGGGGTTAAGGATGAAAATTAGATCAGTAGTATATTTATTTTTAATAGTGCTACTGGCAAGTTTTGTTTCTAGTTATCAATTACAGTGTTATAATAGAAACGAAGTAATGCCAGGCGGTTTAACATGTAACTTTGATTGCTGTAAATTATGTACAACAGACGAAGGTTACCAATCATTGCCACAAAATTGTTACGACAGTTCATGTGAATGTAGTGGCGAAAGTAGTAATCCAATTCAGCCAACATATTTGACAATACACTCACCAGTTGATGGTACTGTATATTATGCAGACAGGGTATTGTTAAATGTAAGTGCAAGCAGTGACGTTTCTTCTATTAGTTACAAAATTGATTCAGAAGCATTCACAACTTTTTGTACAAATTGTCAAAAAGAAGCAGCATTGATACCTGCGTCAGGAATGGCAGACGGGGATCATGTGTTAACAGTTAGAAAACAAGACGCATTAGGAGTTTCTGATGAAGAAGTAAATTTTAAAGTTGATACAACAGCACCAGTTATAACAGAAACTTTACCAGCTAATGGTACTTATGTCAATAATGACACTTTTAGTGTAACTTACACAGAATCTAATGTTAATGCAATTGAAGCATATTATAAATCTGGCAATGAAACAGAATATAACACAGCATCATTTACAGGTTGTACTTCAGGAGATTCACAAACATGTTCAAAAGTAATTGATTTATCTGCATACGAAGTTAACACATCTCTAGGATATTATTTTAAATTAAGTGATGGAAATCAAGAAACAGATTCACCTGTTGTTTTTGTAATAGTTAATAACACATTTGTTGCACCTGAAGTATGCCAGGAAAACTGGGCATGTACAGATTGGAGCGCATGTTTTTCAAGTAACTTGCAAGAAAGAACATGTTTAGATGCAAATCTTTGTGGAACAACAGAACAAAAGCCAAATAAAACACAAGAATGTGTTTATGATAGTGGTTCATCAAGTAGCAGTTCAAGTTCATCAAGCAGCAGCAGTTCAAGTAGCGGTGGCGGAAGTTCTTCATCAAGTAGTTCATCCTCATCATCAAGCAGCAGCTCATCTAGTAGTGGTGGTGGAAGTTCATCAAGTAGTTCAAGCGGAGGCGGATCTTCATCTTCATCAAGCAGTAGTTCAGGCGGCGGATCAAGAGGTCCTTCAGGCGGCGGTCCTTCATTAGCATTAGGAGGCAAGAGTACATCGCATGCATGGCAAACACTTGAAACTGGCGAGCATGACATAACAGTATTGAAAACAGGCGTTGGATTTACTGGTGTGGAATTCACAACAAAAACAAGTAATGAAAATGTTCAGTTAACATTTATAAAACTTGACCAGAAACCAAGTGATCTTCCAGAAGTTAGAACAAAAGTTTATCATTATCTGGAGATTGACGAATACAATATAGATGATAGTGATTTAACTGGTGAAGTAGTGATAAGATTTAAAGTAGAATCAAGCTGGTTAGAAGAAAATGATATTGACCCAGCATCAATTGTAATGTTAAGATTCGCAGATGATAAATGGAATGAACTTGAAACAATAATGTTAGATGAGTATAATAGCTATGTGAATTATAAAGCAATCTCACCAGGTATGAGTAATTTTGCAGTTACAGTTCAATCAGAAGATGGGTACACTGAAGAAGAAGTTCAAGAAGAAACAACAGAAGTAACAGAAGAATTAACAGCAAGAAGCGAACAAAATGAAACAGAACAAGAAACAGGTGTTGAAGAAATTACAGGCGCAGTAACAGCTGAAGATAGTGTAAAACCAAAAAGAAATTATAAAGTGTTTTTGGGAACAGCTGTTTTAATTGGTTTGTTAGTTGGGATGTATTATTGGTTTGAAAAGATCAAAAATTATTAACTTTTTTTTCTTAATTTTTTGCTTTTTTTGCTTTTTTTAGACAAAGTTATCCTCTAATAATAACATAAGCTAACGAAAGCTTTAAATATAAACTGCTATCTCTTATCACTAATAAGTAGCGTAAGAGTATTATTCAGTAGTAAATAACGCTACAAATGATCAACGGGGGTTGGCATGAATGTTTAAACATAAGTTAAGTAGTATATTATTGATAATTATATTATTCATTAGTACAGTTTCTGCAACAGTTGTTACAATTGGAAATGCAAGAATGATTCTTTATCCAAACGTGACCTCAGGAGAAACAACAGTTATTGAAAAATCAATCCAGATTATCAACACAAATAATTTTAGTGTTAATGTAACTCTAAAACCTGATGAGGTTTTAGAAAATCATACAACTCTTTTTGATGACAAATTTTTATTAGAACCTGATGAGGAAAAACATGCTAAGTTTAATTTAAGTTTTGACCAGCCAGGTAAATACGATGGTAGAATCTTTATTGATTTCTTACCAACAGTTTCTACAATGGAAGGTGAGAATTCTACTCAAGCAGTTGGCATTGCATCAAGAATTATAGTAATAGCAAGAGATCCTTCTCTTAAAAATAATTCAACAGAAACTGTTGAACCACTAACAGAAACAAGTAATTCAAGTTTTCTAGGCATTATGTTCTTAGTCTTATTATTCGGGGTAATTATATATCTACACTTCAGGAAAGGTGTTAAAAAATGAAAAAATTGAATTTAGTTATAATTGGAGTATTATTATTGATCAATGTGTTTGCAGTTAGTGCAGAACTTGACATTTGTCTACCAACTAATAAAGTTGCGTATGTTATTCATGACGAATGTCCGCCTAGTTCGCCTAACCATTACTATATAATCGAAGACCTTATCAACGAATTAGGGTTTGAAACTGAGTTAATAAGCAGTTTTAACATATCAGACGTTGACTGGTCAGAATACGCCTTTATGGTGTTTAATGATAATTATTTTGAAAATCCTGAAGATTTTCCAGTTAACGAATTCCCTGCTATTATCATGAATACTCAGAACATGGATGATTGGGACTGGACAAGTTATGTTAACACCTATTCAACAAACAGTTTTCCTCAAATTGAAAGGCAAGACTCGAGCCATATAATAATGAGTGAGTTCCCACCATTTGCACAGTATATTACTGTTTACACAGATAATGAATATCCTGGCGCTGCAGGAAGTAACATTCCAATTTGGTACTTACCGAGTTTTGTTAAAGCACCTGGCTTACACACCTTAGCAAGAACAGATTCACAATTAAACATTCCTAACGGTGCAACTGTTGCATTGGCTGAGCCAGGTACTGAATTATTAAACAGTGAAGTTTCTCAAGTTAGATCAGCTTATATTGGTCATAAAGAAGTTGAATACTGGACAGACGACGCTGACGAATTGTTTCAAAGAATAGCTGTCTGGATTGCGTTAGGAGATGACGCTGATTCAGATGATATTAGAAATACATGTGATAATTGTATTAGTGTTTATAACCCTGACCAAGCAGATTCAGACGGTGACGGATTAGGAGACGCTTGTGATAATTGTCCAGATGTTTCAAACACTGACCAGTTAGATTCTGATGATGATGGTATTGGTGATGTATGTGACATTTGTCCGTTTGACGCAGGTAATGACGCAGACAATGACGGTTATTGTGCACCTACTGACTGTGATGATAATGATCCAGATGTACATCCTGGAGCAGATGATTTTGTTTGTAACAATATAGATAATGATTGTGACGGTGAAGTTGACGAAGATTACGATCCTGTTGAATGTGGTTCAGGCGAATGTGCAGGAATGACAACATGTGAATCTGGAGAGATATTTTGTAAAGATAATGAAGTAGATCAGGCAGGAAGTGACTGTGGCGGATGTTGTGCTTGTGAAGATGATAATGATCCGCAAGAGACATACGATGAAACACAAGACAGTGACTGTGACTCGTATGACATGCCAGAAATTGGTACTTGTGACTATGATCCTGATAATGTAGATTATACATGGGACAGCGCAGCAGGTTATGATAGTGTTTGTACAGGTATTAACTCATGTAGCCAAGGTAGTTATGAATATACGCACTCATGTGATATTGATCAATGTGATGCAGAATGTGAAATAGACAACGACTGTGCAAATAAATGTGTAGGTGAAGTTTATTACAGCGCTGGAAGTTGTGACGGTGGTTGTGAATGTAATTATTATGTTTTTGACTGTGACTCGCAAGACGGTTGGAATGAAACAGAGGAGTATCAATGGGTTTCTGACAGCGAGTGTACTGAAAAAGAGCAAAGAAAACGTGATTATGTAGATTATTCATGTGGTGCAGAAGGATGCGACTCTGACATTATAAGTACTGAATGGGTTGACACAGGAAGCACAAGAAATAAAGATGATGGTACGTCATGTGACGACGGTTTGTTTTGTACACTGGATGATGTTTGTACACAGGGAATCTGTCAAGGAACAACACATGATTGTAGTGATAATGTAGCATGTACAATAGATAGTTGTAACGAAAACACAGATAGTTGTGACCATGTAACAGATGACAGTGTTTGTGACAATGGTTTATGGTGTGATGGAACAGAATATTGTGATTTAGAATTGGATTGTCAAGATGGTACAGCGCCTGAAGTAGATGACGGTTTGTTTTGTACTGATGATAGTTGTGACGAAGATAATGATGAAGTAGTCCATACACCAGTCGATGTGGATGATGGTTTATATTGTACAGTAGACACATGTGATGAAGATAATGATGAGATTGATCACGATCCAGTAGATGTGGACGATGGTTTGTTTTGTACAGTAGACAGCTGTGACGAAGACAATGATGAGATTGATCACGATCCTTTAGATGTAGATGATGGAGTGTCATGTACAGTTGATGTTTGTGACGAAGATAATGATGAGATTGATCACGATCCAGTAGATGGTTTATGTGACGATGGTTTATGGTGTAATGGTGCAGAATATTGTGACCCAGTTTTAGATTGCCAAGATGGTACAGCACCAGAAGTTGATGATGGTCTATTTTGTACAGATGACAGTTGTGATGAGGACAATGATGAGATTGACCATGATCCAGTAGACGTAGATGATGGATTATTTTGTACAGACGATAGTTGTGATGAAGATAATGATGTGATA
>CAZEKF010000031.1:0-7066 GCA_964512765.1 uncultured Methanosarcinales archaeon | reverse complement strand
ATAAAGGAAACAAATGCTTTCGTTTAGCGTCAGGGTTATAACCAACGGGCTCATATCCTTCTGCTTCCGCAAGTCTGTCAAATTCTTCATCGGACAAAAAAGGCTTACCTTCATAGTAAGCCTTAGATGCCTTATCTAATAAATCTTTAGTCATATAAATCTCTTAAAAGTTCTTTAAAGTGTGTTTCTATAGATCCCTTACTCTCAGCAAGGCTTAGTATCTCTACTAAAGCTTCGAATAAGTTAGATAAGCTAGTTAGCTCAAAGGGAATACAAGCTCCTTCTTTTGTAGGTTTGTACTCGCCTTCGAAATCTAAATAGTATTTTCTAAGATGGATATACTCGACCTCTCTAAAGGTAGAAACGACGAGTCTCCATTGTATCTCTTTGTTTTCTTGTTCTAGTATTATCTTTTCGTAAATATCGTCATCTTCGTTTGTCATAAGTTCTTAGTAATTATTAAATAATCTCCTATTTCTTAGTATTGAACCAAGAGGTTGAACTCTAGTAACTGCTTCAATATTTATTTGTCTAAAAGAATCAGTATCCCAACAAAACATTAACATACATCCATCTTTTACTTTTATCTTTTTGTTTCTCATCTTCTCTTGTATATAATCGCAAGAATCAACTTCTAGCGTACATACGTTATATTTGAGCTTCTTGGAAACAGGGCTTCTATATGTTATAATAGCATCCCCTGCACTTTCCATTTTACTCAAGAAAAGTTCCTGTACCATGTAACTTTACTCCAAGGTTTTGTAAATGTTCTAGTTTGCCTAGCTCATACCATGGTTGATTTGCGAACTTCCTATCTTTTCCATTCAACCAAATTCTATAGCAATTGCCATGAGTAGGATGAACTTCTTCTAGTTGTTTTTCAATCCAAGCCGTAGTATTATACCTAGCAGACCACACTAATTCACCTTGTTTGAAATCCTCCGAAAGGACTTCATCGGGGAGTAACTCTGGTGAGAAGTAATCAGTAGAAGAAGAACGAACGGGGACGTTAAATCTTCTAATGATTCCTTTTATGAAACTACTCGAACGGTACATATACTTAGCAATTTCTGCAATAGAATCTCCGTTAAGGTACTCTTCAATTGCTCTAACTATTTCGCCTTCACTAGCGGCTTTACCTCTGTTTTTAGCTCTTAGTCTTGCCTCTGCTGCTGCACGTTCTTTGTAGGCAGTAATAATTTTACCAAGACGAGTTGTATTGTAAGATATTCTAAGAATACTACAAGCCTCTTTCTTAGTAATAGGTTTATCACTTTCTAATAGGTCGATAACATACTTGACATTGTTATCATCAAGTCTTTCACTTTCTTTAACTTTAACTCTACCCTTTGTCATACGCTCCTCCTATTAGAAAATAATAAATGGGCTGATTGCTCAGCCCTAGTAATTAACCGTTGTTAGCTGCGTTAACTACATCAGCAAGATACTTAGCTGCTTTACCTGACAACTTAGAGATAATATCTTCATCTGCCTCTTGTCCTGCATCAGTAATTGCAGCAGTTAATTCCGCTTGACAATCTGCTTTAGAAACTCGTTTGTTACCAGTACCTCCGCTTGAAGAACCTCCACTTGCAGGAGCTTTCTTAACGTATACTCCAGCTTTTGTAAGAATCATACGAACACCATTAGGTGATTCATCTAATTCCTCTGCTAATTCTTTTACAATCTCCATTGAGGTCTCTGGAGTTGGTTCAGCTTCTTCATACATTGAAATTGCTTGTGCTTTTTTATCGTCATCCCATGCCATATCTTTTTCGTTCCTATATTATTAAATTAAATTTTTATTTACTTAATCTCTCGATTTTGTAATGTATATTATACTAAATATTTAGCAAATTGTCAAGAATTATTTTAACCTTAACTGCTAACTATTTTCAGTTTCTAATGTCGTATCCTCTGGACTCTGTTCTTTTTGAATTGCATACTCTAAAGTAGCGATGATCTGTTTTAGTCCAGTGATATTATTATTAATACTTTCTTGTTGCTCATATAAATGTGACAGCTGAGCACGCTGTTGTAGTAAGTCTTCGCTTAGTGACATTTCTTATTTTCCTTTAAAGTTAAAAAAGCCCCTATCAAGGAAGGGGCCAAAACCTTTCTTTAGATAACTAAAGACATTTTGTCTTTATTAAAGTTTCTAAAGTTAGATCCAAATCCGCTATCACGTAACCACTTTGTGCGTAATGAAAATAAGTCATTAAGTTTCTTGTCATACTCCTCAAGACCTTTTTCTAGCTTTTGTCGTTGAACACTATCTAACTCAGTCATATCTATTGTAAAATAGTTATCAGTAGGTTTAGATAATACGATAGCTTCTCTATTAGTAATGTTTTCTGGTGTTTTGCGATATTGGAATTGTATCTTTTTCATCTTTTGCGTTCTCCGTTTATTTTTCAATTTTTAATATGTATATTATACTTAATTTTTGATAAAATGTCAAGAATTATTTTTTTAATGCTTACATGTAACATTTTTAATAATCTGAAATCTTGTTGGTCGGCGCAAGGTCGTTTTTTCTGGTTATATGTTTTCCCAATCTGTAAATCCTGTATAGGTAGGACTGGTATCTGCATAATGCATTCTTCGGACTTTTCTTTCTATTTCTTCTAATGATAGTTGGGGCAAACACCCTATCTCAATAAGTCGATTGACCCATTCATAGTATTCTAGCTTTTCATCCACATCTAAGTTTGCCCAGGTTTTCATATCTTGTTATGAGCAGAAATAGCAGCAGCTACTACTTCTTTTAGTTTTTTATTTTCATCCAATACTTGAATGTACAATTGTAGCAGAGACTTACCACTACCAACGATTTCTTCATATACTTCTGAATTTTGTTCAGTTTTCATTGTCACTTGGAAACTCCCTTAATAACTCCTCACACATAATAGTAATAGACTCAGACAAAGCATAGTTGTCCATATTGTCATCTTTGTTTCTACGCATAAGTTGTTCGCTTAGCATTTTGATGCCTCTAAGTTTTACCTTGCATTCTTCTTCGCTGTGCATTTTCATTTTTTCGTATTCCTATATCCATAATTGATGCTATTAACCAAGCAACCCATATAATTGCCAAACCAAATAATATTTCAAACATTAGTTCCAAGGACCTCCTCTATCCCTTCCATAATTATAAAGCGAATAATTATCCGCGTTTCTTTTATCATTAGCAGTATTCTTTATCTTACTACATAACTGGTCATACCTATCTTTTAGCTCGTGGTAAGCTTTCTCTAGAATTTGGTATTCTTCTTCTAATTTTCGTTCTCTAGGTGTTTTCACTTGTACCATCCATACTTTTTTAACCTTTGAAGTTCCCCCCAATATTGATCATTATAATCTCTTCTCCACACTACTTTTCCATCCCTCTTTAAAGTAATAGATTCACAGTATTGTGTAGCCCCTCTTTCTTCTGCCTCTAAAACCTTTATGTAGCACTCTCTTAAAGATTTACAAAGCCAAGTTCTTCCGCCTTTTATACCGTCGTTTTTCACTACATCCATAGTAATAACGCCATCTTTTACAGGTACGGCATAAATATCATTAGCATAGCTATTTATTGATAATACTAATAATATTGATATTATTGCTTTTTGCATGGGTGTTTATCCTTTAAACATTTTGTATCCTGACCACAAAGGTAAGCCAGCCAAATACCTAACCCCATAATAAAGATTAGTAACAAGTCTCTTAGTTCCATTTTAATTCTTTTTAATATATTTCCTATATAGTCTTGGTGTAGGACAGTTCATTAACCACATTGCATAAAGTGCTTGTAAATTTTCTTTCAATTTCATTAGTTTCTCCATATAAAAAGGGGCATTTAAGCCCCTTTCTTCTTTTCAGTTTTAGTTTCTCGCTACTGGAGCCAAGCCGTACTGAGGTTGAGATTGGTATTTACTACCGAATAAGTCGCCGTCTTCATCTACTTCATTAATCATATTAGTGAACTCTGTAGAGAACCAACGAGGATCAAAGTAATCATACGAATTGTACGCAAAAATACCGTTATCCTTGTATCCGTTGTATCGGTCATTATTCCACGGCATATCATCATTATTGAAGAAAGCCTGTGCTGAGCCGAAAGTTAGTAAAAGTGTTGCTATAATCATTAGTTTTTTCATAATTAACTCCTTAAAGTTGTCTTGTTATTTAAAATGGTCGTTTGATTTAAGAGGTCGATCCACTCCTCCTTGACTATACTACTCCTTTCCGTTAGTATAGTTTTGGGAATTCTGGTTAGGATTTTTTAATTATTTTTCAACTTTTTAATATGTATATTATACCATACTTGAGCATTTTTGTCAAATATATTTTTAATTCGTTCTATTATTAAGCTTATTGAATGCTTTGTATATTTAAGTTTTCTTGCTCTGCTAATGAAGATTCCCCCTCACTATGCAGATAAAAACTTATCTTAGGGTATTCTGAAATAAGTTTATCCCATTGAGATACCCATAGTTCATTTATACCCTTATTCGGAGCCTTAGGTATTATTAAGTCAGTACTAGAAGATATGTCATCTTTCCATAGCGAATCACACCCCCATAAATGTACCTCATTAGGTTGAAATTGCTTAATAGCTACGTAAGTAGCCATTTGAGCTGAATTTAACCCTAAGGTAGGGTGTAACTCTGGATATTTAATAAAATCTATAATGAACTTGATAATAGTTTTATCATAGTCTTTTGTAAATAAGTCTGATTTCTCAGAAGCTCTAGTAGATATAATAATTGGATACTCTAATACTACTTCTTTACTTAATACTTTGTCTAAAGGGACTCGGTCATTTATAAATGTCCAAACTGGCTTTAGTTTAGCGTCAGAGAAGTTTGTACCAATTCTTACTCCGTCAGTATCTAAAGGGAATTTATTAATACTGGGTCCGTTTCCTAATATATGTACTTTTTTAACTCTGGACATTTAATTCCTCTGCTAATTCTACGTTAGATATATGCGTAATATTTTTAGGGCTTATCCACTCATCAGGAATATAAGCCGTTTCTATATCGTACGCTCGTATAAACTTAACTTCAGGATGATCATTTAGTATTCTACATAATTTAGGTATGTATCTATCATTACTAGGAGGAGTATCTCTATCCCCTTTGTATCCCTCTGTATTTGCATAAACATTATTGAAATATTGATAAGGTCTTTCATCTATAGGGTGTAAGTCATACCCTATCATATAGATAGTAGAATTTCCATCTTGTAGAGCTTTTAGCAGGGCAGTAAACCCACATCCAGTACCCTTTTTCAATTCTCCAGTTAGAAAGTTTAACCCCTCTTTGTGTTCTACATTCGCAGCATTACTATCATTAACCCAAATTTCAGTTTTCTTATATACTTCATTTAATGAAAACTCTTTTATCATTTTACTATCTACAGCAAATAATTGATCAGGTATAAAATCCCTATAAATAGCATTACACGCATAGGTTTTTCCATACTCTTTTAATCCTTCTAAATTAAAACGTAGCCTACTTGTTCCATTTCCAATTACAAATGCAGTGCTTTTTTTACCCATTCTTCTTTCTCCAATACTACTTTATCAGTTGGATTAGGTACTCCGTGGAATATAGCCACACAAGTCTCCTCTTCTATTCCATTTTCTTTAATATCCCATCTATAACTTCTTATCCATTTATCTGGAAAGAATGTTGCGGGATTCTCGTTAATTGTATGTTTATGCAGGAATGCTTGATCCCCGCAAGGAGTCTTACTATTCTTAGTTGGATTCTCTATAAACTTTTCCCATACATAAGATAGCTCGCCTGTTTTAAATCTAACAACAGAACTATTATACATATCCTCCGGTATCATTGTGCGTCTTTTACGAATAAAGTCATTCAATGTACACCACTTATCTGGTTCAAAAGAAAATAGTTTATCAATATTATTAGTAATTACTACATCTAGGTCAAAATACATTATATTACCCTTCATAGGTAAGTCTTTTCGGTACAAATGTAGTTTATTCCACCATCCATTAAAAGTTTCTTTCGGTATAAAAGTATTACCTTCCCACTTTTCAATATTATCTGTAATACATATAAACTCATACGGAATAGTACAGTTTTCCTTTACCATTTCATATAAATTTCTAACATACTCTGTTCCGTACTTATCTCCGAAGTTTACACATACTACATAGTTTTTCATACCTTATTCCTGTATTTATTATACAAAATCTCCTCAAGTTTTAGTGCTTCTTGTTCATCTGCTTCCCGATCTTCTGAATATTGTTTAACGTGCACCATTTCGTGACATAGAGTAAGTAGCATAGTAGGTTTAGAAAGGCTCTCATCTAATTCTACATCTATTTCATCTCCGTCTAGGTCATAAGTCCACCCCATAGCCTTATCATGCTTTAGACAGCATAAATTAATGAATATATTTAAATCTTTATCTATGCCTAATTCATTAACACAGAATATTGCTACATTCATTAAATCAGTATTAGGTGCTACTATCATTCTACCACCATAAATTCCTATAATATTTTGCGAATAAGTCTAGTCCCTCTTGAACATCTTTCCAATGTTGATCTTCATCTGCTCTGTGTTTATCATATTTATCTTGGTCTTTAATATCGATATGCCATTCTCTATTACCCGCTTCATCTGGTTCCCCAAATATAGACTCACCAAAGATGCCATCAGGTACTTCAGGTTCATCAGAGTCAAAAGCATAAATCATTTTATCAATAACATCAATCCACTTCTTGAAGTATTCATCTTCCATCTTATTATAATCAGGATCTCTTGCCACTCCGTGTTCATCATCAGGTACTAATCCTGGCTGAGAGTGTTGTTGTATTGGATCTACAATTTCATCATCAACAACTTGTAATGGATATCCTGCACAGTTATTATCATCCATAATAACTTCTTTGTATTTCTTTAGTGCTTCAGCAATAATTGGAGATAGAGTTGAATCTAAATTCCACGTATCATCAATATTAAATATTGGTTTCTTTCCTTTCATTCTCATTATCTATGCCTCTTATCAAAAAATATAAAACTAAAACTCAACTTTAAAA
>CAZEKF010000030.1:0-7652 GCA_964512765.1 uncultured Methanosarcinales archaeon | reverse complement strand
ATAAAAAATGAAAAAAGCAAATGTGTCATGGTCGTATATTGTTTGGGGATTACTTGGTTTACTTGTACTGATTGTTGCTATTGGGTTGCTGTACATATTAACAAAAGCACCGTCCGAAGGCATATATAATGCAGGAAAGGACACAACCGATACTGGAGAAGATAGTATAATAGATTTTAAGAATCTGATTGGAAAATGTGATTCAGGTGATAGTAAATGTTCTTATTTCGGAATGTTACTTGAGTGTCAAGACGATAAATGGGTTAAAACAAATGATGAGTGTAATGAATAAAAAAGCACAGGAAGACATGGTACGTCAGCTTGTAAAAATGGTAATTTTTGCACTTATGCTTTTTTTAATAATTAGGTTTGGAGCCAAGTTTTATAACCTTGTTTACGGTGATGCATTGGATCCGTCTGTTAAAACATTGAATTTTATTGACAAGGCAGTTGACACGTTTAACCCTGATTTTGACGAAATTACTAGGAAAATTCCTGTTCAGACAGACGAGTTTATGATCCTTGGTTTTAAACAAGGTTCAGAAATTTGTGAACGCGGTGGTGAAGACTATCCGTGCATATGCGCTTGCACGCACGATACATGTTTAGCTGAAAAAAGAAGATTTAAAACTTATTGTAAGTATGTTCCTTATGAACCTAGTTCTGATTTTAAGATTGATGCAGGAATTGATAAAATTGTTACTCATGAAATTTACCTTGAACAAGTGGATGAAAAATATGTTTTAGGTATAAAAATGAGCCCTTAATGTAAAAAAAATGAAATTATTAGAGAAGATTAGATTTTCAAAAAAAGCACAAGAAGAAGTATGGTCAGTAGTGATTGGATTAACAGTTGTTCTTGTTGTAGCATTAATTGTTGTTAGTAGGTTAAACCAAGCGAATTCTTCAAACACTTACGAAAAAGTACGGTCAGGAACAGATGTTCAGCTTGATTTGATTACGTTATGGGCAGCACCAAACGATGTTGTTTTTTCATACCCGCAAGATACGTTAGGGTTTACGTATGCATTTACAGAAGATATACTTAAAGTGTACGATGACAATTCTGAAAAAAGTTTTAGGTATTACGGAGATCTAAAAACACCTGTTGAACCAAATACAATCTATACAAGTACTGAAGATAATAAAGTTGACATAGTTGACATACACGATCTTTCACGACAAAATGTTCCAATAGTTTTTGTTAAAACAAAAAATAAAGTTAGAGTTTTTAGAGGGCTTTTTACAGGTGATGATGTTGTATAAAAAAGCACAATCTGATACGGTTTTAAGGTATGTTGTTTATATTGTACCTTTAATAATTATAGTAGGTGTTTTTTTATACCTGGTTTTAATTAATCCTTATTTGCTTAATTTTAACACGTATAGCACAAACAGTGTTGTTCTAGTCAAAAGAGTGTTGTACTCGCCAAACATGATAAGTTATGTTGATCCTGATACAGGCAGAGTGTATACAAACATGATTGATTTAAGTAAAGTTACAACTGAGCATCTTGAAAGTAACATGAACAATCTCGATAACGCTGTTGCTGTTAATATTGAAATTCTTAACCATGAAACTGGTGAAACAACAAGAGCGTATATTAATGAACTTAAAGCAAAAACATGGGATGATTACATTTATTTGGATAAAACTGATGTTTCAGCAATAAAAAAGTTTGTTCAGATATATGATAATGGCGAAATATATCAAGGCACTTTAAAATTAAAGGTGTACATTCAAAATGCATAATAAAGGAGTTATTTGGGAAACACTTTCGCATGTGTTGTTAGCTGGATTTATAATCTTTATAGGGTTTGGAATAATATACATTGACACTAGAATTGTTGAAGCAAAACGCTCTGATTTTTTTCAAGAGAGAATGTTTAGAATTAATGATGACGACATTTTTATTGGGTTTTTGTTAAAAACCAATGAAAATGGAGTTTCTTTACAAAATCTTATTGTGGATCCTAATAGAAGGAGCAATAAAAGAGAAATAACTGAAAAAATTAATACTATGCTTGACTCTGCATACAGTGAAGAAATGTGTTGGCACCTTTTTATTAATGATGATGAATGGATCTCTGAAAAAAAGTGTAGAGAATTTGAAAATCCATTAGTTGATAGTACAATTATTTCACCTAGCGACGACGGGCCGTTAAAAATTAATTTTTTTATTCCAGGTAGTGCAAAATGAAATTAACAAAAAAAGCAGACAGTTTATTTGCAGGAATTTTAATTGCGTTAATTGTAGTCATGATAGCATATCCGGTTGGTAGATATATAGCTATTAAAAAAGAAACAAAGTTTGACTGGATCATTGGTGAATCACAATTATTACTCATAGACACGTACGAAAAAGGTGAAAAAGTTCTTTATTACATTGACCAGTCTGCTAAGTTAGCGTTTGAGCATGCGTTGTTAGACACAGATTTTGATAGTTGCAATGACCAGGAATGTTATCTTGACCTTAAACAATCATTGAAACAAAAGTTTGAAACTAAATTCAGAGGTTATTTAGCAGAATATCCAGATGAACCTATACCAGAAATTGAATATGATTATTATTTGGTTGAAGGACCGCAGTTAGTTGGGAAAACTATACAAAAACTAAGAATGGACATAACTGAAGATGATGAGTTTAACTTTAAAGTTGAGTCAGAACTTAAGATGATAAATAGACCTACAGACGATGACGAAGATTTTGAACAATCTGGTGAATGTTCATATTGTTATAAACAAGAGTGGAGGTTTGGTTGGAGAGAAAAATTAAAAGAATGGGACCCTGAAACTTTAACAAGATGTAATGATAAATGTTGTAAAGCTGAATGTCCGCCTGATTCAAAAATATTAGATGTTCCTTATGTTAATCAATGTGACATCAAATATGGAAAGCATCCGTATGCGCAACCGTCTACATACGGTTACGAGAATTTAGACGCGTGTATGGCAATGTGTGGTCCGACAGCTGTTCAAATGGTATCAGATTACTATCAAGGAAACTATGATGTTGAAAATGAATGGTCCCTACTAAAATCTAGTAGTGATGATTGGTACGGTGGTGCGTATAGAACCAGAATGCCTAATGTGTTAAATACAAAAACAGGACATACGTTTGACATTAAAGGTATAACAAGTTTAAATGATTTAAAAAATAAAATTGATCAAGGGAAACCAGTTATAACTGGGTTGTATTTGCCAGAAAAGGGTTGCCCAGATAGTAGTCCTTATACATATTACTGTTATAATTACATGGGACATATTTTTACAGTGGTTGGTTATGCACCAGGTTACATTATTATTAACGATCCTTATACAAACTCAGACGGAGATGATCGATGGGTCGGTGATAATTTAGTTATTCCAGAACAAAGTTTTATGAAAATATGGAGCGGAGATTCAATATTTAAAGCATGAAAATGAAAAAAATTGTACTACTGATATTAATGGTTTTGTGTATTAACATTGTTACTGCAGAAACTCTTAGATTAGAACTTGACCCAACTAATTTTGAAATTAACAAATATTTTGTTTTTAATGACATGGAATATTACATGTCTTTCACAGGCGGTAGTTTGTTTAATCATAACATTACGATTATTGCTAATTACTATGATTCTTCAACAATAACCACTTATCCAACTGAGCACGGTTTAGCAAACATTAACAATGGTTTAGATGTTATAAGTATTGAAGTTTATAACAATGACGTGTTTGTTTATGAGAAAAACATTGAATATTGTAACTTTAATGGTGTTTGTGAACCCTGTGATCAAGAAAACTGTGAAGTTTCTGAAAATGCGCTTGTTTGTGATGATTGTTCAAACGATAAAAAAGATATGTTATGTAACCCTGTAACTGACAGTATCTGCGATCCGGACTGTTTTAATAATGCAGATAAAGATTGTGAAGACATGAATTCATGTGAAGATTTTTCGTATATAACATGCAAAGAACGCGAATACTGTACAGGTGAATTGTTGTACATTGAAGAACTTAATGAACTATGTTGTTCAGAAGAATTGTGTGAAGAAATAATTATTGAAGATACTTATGACGATCTTTCTTTTGATCAAAAAGAAAAGAAAAAAGTTACAGGACAACAAGTTATAATCATATTAGGAATTATTCTTTTTATCCTTGCTTTGTATTTTATAAAAAAACAAAAAATAATTACATTTTCTTTGTTTGGAATTTTAATTTTGTTAAGTGTTTTTTTCCTTAGCCCTGGTCCAAATACCAGTGAAATGTACCAGGTAACAGGTAGAACAATTGATACTTCAGGATCATACAATTTTAATTTTGTTCCTTTATCAGACCCAATCTATGATTATGTTAAAATAAGTTATGACATTAATTTTGTTATAGATAAGTTAACAGCAACACATCCTGATGCAATTTCTATTACAGATTCTAGAAGAACAAATTTGAATCAATATCAATATTTACCAAACGTAGAGGTTCCTCTTCCGATTGTAATGGGAATTATAGGTACTGAAAGTGGTGGATATATTTATCCAATTTCCCATCAAACACAAGCAGGATCATGTTTAAATCCTGGTGCGTGTGCATGCAATTCTTTAGGCTATTGTGGATTAATGCAGGTTAATGAAGGTAAATGTACAACTCAAAATGGTTGTAACTGGAACAAATTTTTGTCTGGTAATGCTGAAGAAATTATTGATAACCAAGTATCACCAGGAATAAGATACATGGCTCAAATGGCAGCGTATTTAGTGAAAAATGGTATGGACCCGGACCATCCAGATATATGGTATTTTGCAGCTATGGCGTACAACGGTGGTCTTGGAAGAGTAATGTGCGGAAACAGTGCTTGTGATGAATTGGATGGTACGATTATAGGAAATTTAATGAAACTCAAACGTACTTCAGACATTAATGATGTTTCTTTTAATGATTTGTTAGAAACGTTAGGTTATAGTTCATCTGGATTACAAGATCAAGGAGCGTTTAATAGTATTAGAGTGTCTATTAGTAATTCTGGTGCTGATCAGATGGTTTCACACGCAATGAGAACAATGGCATTTGCCCAAGAATTTATGGAAAATGAAGGATATGTTATTAGTGAAACAGATACCACGCCTATATCACAGGATTCATCGTCAATCCCTGAAGAAATCCTAACAGGAGAAAAAATTGGATTTTATTATTTGAACCCGTCTTTTAGAGTTTTAGAAGATTTTGATTTGACACAGTATACAGGGTTTGAGTATGATGTTATTTCAGAGACAGAACCCAGTTCAGAATCTGTTTCATCAGGGACAGGTGTGGTTAAAGCACATGAAATAAAACCTATACAAATAACACCATCGGAAAGTTTAACAGCATACCCCGGAATACCAATAGACGCACCACAAACTAACAGAGAGGATAACCGTGATCCTGAAATATACAGTAAAATCATTGATCAGTTTGGAGTAGAAACGAATCCTAGGTATAAAAAGAATCTACAAGGAGAAGGTGAAACATACTGTAACATTTTTGTATGGGACGTGACAAAAGCAATGGGTGCTGAGATACCGCACTGGGTGAATAATGCTGAGCTTAACGCAAACTCTGTTGTGTCATGGTTACTGAACACAGAAGGTCACGATTGGAAATCTGCTGACGCAAACCTTGCACAGAATTATGCGAACCAAGGGAAACCCGCAGTGGCTGCAAAAGCAAGAACAGGGACAGGACATATTGCCATGGTCAGGCCAGGAAAAATAACAGATGATGGCCCTGTAATCAGTCAAGCAGGTGGTACTAATTTTAATTATGGAACAGTTATGGACGGGTTTTACACATTAGATGTTCTGTATTTTGTACATGAATAAAAAAATTAATTTTTAACACCCAATACTTTTAAATATTAAGTTTCTTTTTAATAACCTAGGTGGGGTGTATGTATTATGATTAAAATTCCTAAAGATATGATTATTGAGAAAATTAAAGAAAAAACTAATCTTTCTGACGCACAAATTCAGTCAAAAATTAAAGATAAACTTGATCAATTATCAGGGTTAATAAGTGAAGAAGGTGCTTTACACATTATTGCTAACGAGCTAGGTGTTAAAATATTGGAAGATCCTGGGGAGTTACAAGTTAAAAACGTTCTTGCAGGTATGCGGAACGTACAGTTAACAGGAAAGGTTGTTCAAATATATGAAGTGAGAGAGTTTGAAAAAGGTGAACGAAAAGGTAAAGTCGGAAATTTTATGGTTGGTGACGAAACAGGAACCATTAGAATTGTAGCGTGGAACGAAAAAACTGATTTACTAGGAAAATTAAAAGAAGGTGACATTGTTAAGATTGAAAACGGTTATTCCAGGGATAATAGAGGCAGGGCAGAGATTCATTTAGGAGATAAAACAGTTGTTGAAATCTCTCCTAAGGACGCAAAAGATATTGAAGTTAAGCCAAGAGGTAGTGAACGAAAAAAGATTCAAGATTTAAGTGAAAATGAAGATAATGTTGAAATAATGGGAACAATTGTACAGGTGTTTGACCCGAGGTTTTTCACAGTTGACCCAGAGTCTGGTAAAAGAGTAACTGAAAAAGAAGGTAAGTTTTATCTTGGCGAAACTTTAGTTGAGAAACCTGATTATTCATACGTTACAAACTTGTTTTTAGACGATGGTACAGAAAATATCCGGGTAGTGTTATGGAAAAATCAAACACAGAATTTGTTTGGTATGACACACGAACAAATTCTTACTAATCAAGATATTGGGTTTGAAGAGATTAAAAATGAATTGTTAGGTAAAATTGTGAAATTTTCTGGTAGAACTAATAAAAATGAAATGTTTGACCGTGTAGAGTTTATTGTAAGGATGGTTTTTGCTAACCCAGACCCTGACGAAGAAATTGAAAGATTGAACAAAGAACTTGAAACAACTCCTGAACAGCCAAAAGAAGATGTTGTTGAAACACCAAAACAAGACGTTGTAGAAGAAATTAGGATTGGTGAAGATAAATTAACAGAAACAATACAACCTGAAGAAAAGGTTGAAGAGATTAAGCCTGACGTTAAAGAAGAAACTGTTGTTGAAGAAACGCCAGTTGCTAAAGAAAAGGTTGAAGAGCCAGTTGAAAAAACACAAGAAGAAGTTAAACCAGAACCAGTTAAGGAAGAAATTAGTGTAAGTGATACGGTTCTAAAAGTTCAAGAAACACAAAGTGTTTCTGAACCCCGAAAATCCAAAGGATTTTCGAAGGAACCAATCGAAGAGCCAGTACAAAAAGAGGTTCCAGAAGTAAAAGAAAATGTTGTGACTGAAGAGATTACTCCTGAACCAGTTCAACCAACTCAACCAGAACCAGTTGATGTCACTTCCGAAGAACTTGTTGTTCAAGAAACTCCTGTTGAAGAAGTTAAAAAACCTGAAGAAACTTTGGAAAAGGTTGAAGAAGCTAAAGAAACAGTTCCAGAACCAACTACTGAACCAGAAAAACCTGCTGAAGAACTTGAACAAATAGATGAGATAGAAGACATAAAAGATTTGGACGCGTTATAACACGTTATCAATTATTTTTAATTTTTCTCTTAATATGTCTTTTCTAAATAAATTAAGATAGTATACTGTGCCTAAGATACCATGCGAGATTCCTAACCAAATTAAATTACCGAATAATAAATAAATTG
>CAZEKF010000029.1:0-9883 GCA_964512765.1 uncultured Methanosarcinales archaeon | reverse complement strand
AGCTACAGAATTAGTAATCAGAGATCTAGCGTTCATATTGTCATTCATAATCTGTGAATGAAGGTTAGACGCCATAGCCCCTCTTAAATCTTTAGATACATTTTCCGCCGTATTATCTGAAGAAGGGTTCTGAACTAATATACCGCCGCTGGCATTATATGAGTCTTTCTGCGCATCTGGGTTTTGCTCTAATACTTTTAAAGAACCTCCCTCTTGTAAACTTTCAAAGAAGGTTTGAGCTTCCGTTTTAGGTCCTATTTGTCCAGGGCCTAAATACCCCATTCCTGATAAAGTGCTATCTGTTAGACTTTTAGGAGACATTCCAGTAACAAAGTCTAACTTAGTACCTCTAACAAATTTAAGTATATCATCGAAGAATTGAGTAACTTTAGAGTAATCTAAGTTTTTAAGCTTATCAATATCATCGTATATTTCTTTTACAATTCTTTTACCAGTAGGCATTATATCCTTACTTTGGTATACTTTGTCTCCTAATAAGCCTCTCTTTAAAGTGCCTTTTTCGCCATGGTGCTTAGAGATTATCTTTTCATTTTCTACCCCTTGCTTCCACTCATCATACCATTTTAATTGTTTAGCTGTTTGTTTATTTTCAAAATCTGGGTCAAAGTGAGGATTATTACTTGGCGCAATATCATGATTAATTTTATCCTTTTTATCTTCGTCACCAAAGCCCAGCTTCTGGAATATTGATGAAAGTAAGTCTTTAATCTTAACAAGAACTCCTAGTTCTTTAGAGGCTCCGTCAAGTATTGTTTGTGATAACTTTGCTACTTTAGTGCCTTCTTTATCTACAACTGATTCAACAAGCTCTTTTACAAAACCAGGAGTCATTTCATTTTCTAAGTAGTCAGGGATCAAATCCTTAGCTAGCTGTACTTGACCTTCTCTGGTCTCTGGAGCTTCCATATAGGCATACATAGTCTTAAGCCTAACGAAGAACTCTTCGATCATGCCTTCATGAGTTCTATAAAGAGCAGACCCTCCTACATTTAACATCCCTTTCTGTACTTCCGGGCTAAGTTTCTTCTCCCTAGTAGTTAGTTTCTTTTTCTCAACTCTCATAAGAGAATCAAATGCATTCACCGATTTAGTATCTTTTAATCCCTTAAAATAGTTACTAAATTCTTTAAAAGGAATAACTATAGATTTATGAAGTACTTCATGCAGTATAGAACTGACGTTAGTAGTTTCTATATCAGTATCGTTTAAAATATGAGCACCGTACGTTATGCCATCTCTGCTTATAGATTGAACATATCGCAGTGTTAAATCTTCTAAGTTTTTAAAGTACTTATCAGGGTTGTTGTATAGATCAGAATTAGCTTCTTTTTGAACTTTTATAAACTCAGATACTGAAGCATTCCAATTATCCTTAGCGCCTTCTACAGATTTAAAGGGGGTAACTCCATGAAGTTCGTCCAAAGAATAGCTTCCAACGAACCTAATATTTTCACCCCAACCACCACTTAGCCTTTGAGTAAGTTTTTCAGACCTTTTATCTAGTCCTGTACCTAAATTAAGCCCTTGTGATTTTGCTTGTGTAATTCGTACTAGGTCTTCTGTAGCATTCTTTGTCTTCTCTTCTAACTGTCTTAACTCTTCTAATTTATCTCTTAAAATCTCTACGTCGTCTCTAGGGAACATAGTATCGACAACCTCTGGTGCTACACCTAACCCCTCGGCTGCAGATGCTAACCACCCCTGGTTTCCAAATACGGTCTTTTGAGCTATATTACCTATTATATCACCTGCAGAAGTAGCAAAGCCTTGGGCAATATCTTCTCTAAGATTATCTATCCAGTCTTTATCGGCCTTCTTATTCATAAAGATGTCTGCCATAGAACCACTAATAGCATCTCCAAAAGAGTCTGCTACTCCTACCATAGCCCCACCTAGCCAATCAGTTATCTCCTTCCATTCGGATTTCATAAGAGCAAGCTCTGTTTTAGCTAATTCAGTTTGGATCTCTTTTAATTTTAGTTTTTCCTTTTCACGAGTCAATGAAGCATCTGAGATTTTATCATCCCAATCTGCCATCTTCTTTCTAAGAGCTAAAAGATCTTCATGCTCGTGGAAATGACTTTTTTGAGTATCTATAAAGTTTTTCTCTTCATTTAGGACTTCGTGTCTAGAAGTGATTTCTTTACCTTGAGCTGTAGTAGCAAGTTTAACCCATTTAGCGATATTTTTATATTCTTTTTCGTCTGGGAAGGCTAATCTGAATTTCTTCATAAAAGAGCCTTTCAAAGCTTTCTCTGCTTCTTCTCCTAATGAGCCGAATTTTACTTTAAGCATATCTAAATTAAAGGCTACTTGTTCAGTGTCTTTAAATGTCTCATCTAAAGCATTTTTAAATTTAAAGAATTCTTTAGTTATAGTATCTGCTTTCCACTTCTTGAAATCTATAGTATTGCCCATAACTGAGTCATCTAATTTATCACTAATTTGATCAGATAACTTATACAGAGTTCCAAACATTTGATTAATGTGTTGACCTTCTTGTACAGCTGTTTTTCCAGCTTGTTTAATTTTAGCAGTTAATAGATTTATTTGCTCTACAGCATTCTTATATTCAGCAGTACCTTCTTCAAAGTCCCCAAGCTTAATCTTCTGCTGTAAAGACTCTTTCTCAATCTCTAATATAGCCTGCTGATAAAGTGCCTTAGTTTTAACAGCAGATACTCCAAACTTATCATACTCTGAGATTTTGAATTTAAACGCAGCTATTTGAGTTGCATAAGTTAATTCATTCTCATACATTTTTCTAGCATTAACTTTATTAAACTCTATTACTAGTTGTTCTTCAGTTCTGCCTTTCTTTACTAAATTGTATGCTTTCTCTCTAAGAGTAAATAGGTCTTGTTCTGCTTTTATTTTTCTATCAGTAGCACTAGCTTCTAGAATTGCTAAACGTTCTGATGTTGGAGCTGAACCATCTCCAGTAATTCCCTTATGAAGGTCTTTAATTCTAGCTTCTTCATCTGTTATTATTCCCTTAGCCCTCTCTATTTGAACAAGTAACGATTTTTCTGCAAGTGCATTTATACTTCTCTGCAGAGGTTCCGTCATCGTACCCCCAGACTTAAGATGTTTCATAAGTTCTTGGTATTGAGCAAATTCCTCGTCGTCTATAAGTTTTAATAGAGCTTTATTATTTTCTCCAAAAAGTCCCTGCTCTTTTAGAAGCATAAACTTTTCAGCAGGATTTTGTGCAGGATCTTGTAGGTTTTTAATTAGAGCCTGATAAGTATCCGAGAACTCTTTTACATCAGAACTAGGGAACAATGAATTAACTAAAGATTTACGTTGATCTGTTAATTTAGCAATATTATCAAACATTTCTTGAGTTAGATTTCTTTGTTTTTCTAGCTCAGCTGTTTGATCTTTCTGTATCTTAGTGATTGTTCTAAGTAGAGAAATAGCTTCCTTCTTTGATAAGTTAAACTTATCTTGAATTTCTTCATTAGCCATTTCTGGAGATAAAATCCCCGCATTAACGTCTCTTAAAGTATCTACAACCTCTTTAGCTTTTTGAGTGGCTGTTTGGCCCCAGCTATCCCACATTCTTGAACCATTAGTTAGTAATACGTATAAACCTCCTAAGGCTATACCTATACCAGTAAAAGAAACTAAGGTAGTTGAGAGAGATATTCCTAATAACGCCATTGAAGTTTCGGCCGCCGCTGCTGCTGATGCTATACCAGTTAGCCAACCTCCTATCCCTAGTAGCCCTGCTCCTGATGCTGCCCAAAGACCGCTAGCCATTGTAGAGTCCGTCTGGGAGGTTTCGAATGCAGTGCTTAATCTCTGCTCTAAATTCATTTGAGCCATAGCATCCTCAAACATCTTACCGTCGAGAGCGCCAGCCATGCCTGTTAGTGCTTTAGATATAGAATCATTCATCTTATCCGCAATACCTTCCCCTACGGCACTAAATAGTCCGTCTATGAAGGATGCGTACCAAGAATCTTCTATTCGTTTTATATCAATAACCCCTGCTGCCTCTTCTAAAGCTAGGGATAATTGTTCTGCTAGATTGAATTTTTGCTTTCTGAAATCAAGAGAGCCAGCTAAAGTTTCTGCTATATTATCTTTTGATTTACCTAATTTTTGTCTTTTTCCTAAAATTTTTGAGGTTTGATCCAACGAATCATTCAGGGCATCTACTGCGTCATGAGCAGCCTTAGCTGCTTTACTCCAGCCTAAGAACTCTTCCGCGACCCATTTAAGCATTGTAAAACTACCTAGAATCATCACTAGGGAATTTAACCCTTTGGATAATCCATGGACAACCATTCCCATGCCTGCTCCCATACGGGCTATAACGCTATTATGTACTTTTCCTAGCTTTTTCACTAAGCTCGAATAGTCTTTTATCTCCTTTTTCAGCTCTCTAATTCTACCGCCTTGCTCTGCTCGCCACTTGGCTTTTTCTCGATCCCCCATCCCTGCTTCAGCATCTGCTATATCTTGCTTGAACCCTTTAGCAGTATCTAGCTGTTTCTGATAATAATCTAATACCTCTTTGGAGCCTTGCTTAGTAAACATTCTAAGTTTTGTTTTTAGAGGCAGTTCATCCTCTTGCATAGCTACACGAGCGGCGCGGAACCCGTCGATTATACTCGTAAGAGCGGTAGTAGCAGATACTCCCATCTTGGCAAAGCCCGTTTTCAGGCCACTAACCAACCCTAACATTTCAACACTGAAAGTACCTTTAGTAGCTTTTCCGATTCCTGTTATAGTTTTATTTAGTCTACCTAAGATGCCTTCTAGAGCCATTAACTCTTTTTTGGACATTCCCATCATCCCGGCAGTACCTGCAGCGGCTTTTCCGTCACGTATCTTACCCAAAGATAATTTAGTAGCCATAGTAAGGCCTTTTAAAGCTCCCTTACTTAATTCTTTACCTGCTTGTAGTGCTCCAGCTTTTACTTCTTTAGCAAAAGCTTTGCCTCCTAATGTACCGTTAAGAAGTCCCATTGATTTAGCTTGTGTAACTAATTCTTTATAAATTGACTCTTTTTGCTTAGCTAGTTTATTTAACTGGTCTTTTTGACCCTTTAATAATTGTTTCTTATTAAATGCTGCAAGCCTTGTCTGAAGATTGGATAACTTCTTAGTAAAATTATCTAGTTTGTCTCCTAACTTCGTGAAAAAAGGGAACATTTTTCCTAGCAGGCTTCTACCTATTAAAGCCATAATAGATATCAATAAGGCTTCTGAATCTGCTAGTACTCTAACAAGGCCTGATAGTTTGGAAGCAATTACACCTGCTCCAGACATTCCTAAGTCCATTACTGCTGTACTTAATTCTTTAAATGCATTAGTTGGAACTTGTTCTGCTATGTCCTTAAACTTACCCTCTAATTGCCCCATGATTGCGGCATTACGAGCAGTAAGTTTTTCCATTTCAGAAAGTTCTGAAGTAGATTTATTTACAGATTTAGCGAAGTCTTTATATACAGTATCAAGACGAATAATAACACCGATTTCATCCAAGATTTCTGGTTCAGCTTTTACGATACCACGAGTCAAACGATCCATAGCATCAGACATATTTCTACCCAAAGCTACTGAGGCTGCTCTAGCCCCTTTAGTCATTCTAATAATATTTTTTGTAGTCAATCCTGCAGTGGATGCTAACGCAGCACTAGTAGAAGCCTCTTTAAAGTCCAACATATGTCCAGAAGCTGCCTGAATACTCTTAGCAATCTGAGCCATGTTTTTACCAGTCGAAGCTGCAAAAGCCGCTTGACCTCTTTGTAGGATACTATAGTCTGCTGCTCTTTCTAAAGCAGTATAAGCGGCTGTTAAAGCGAAAACACGGGCTGCAACTTCTGCATAGGCAGGAACCAGCACGCCTTGCATGCTTTGTGCCTGTTTAGAGAAGTTTTTAGTCATGTTAGAAGACTGCTGAGAGGCTCCTTTCATGAACCTATCATAATTGGCCCCTGCTTTAGTAGCAGAGTTAGTAGACGACTTATTCTGATCGATTACGTCATTTAATCTATCGATCTTTTTAGTAGCCTTACCGACCCCTTTGTCTTTAACATTAATTTCAACAGTTTTTTTAATGTCAGCCATTATTATGTCCGTGGAGCAGACTTTTTACGTTCCGCTGCTTTTCGCTGTTTCTGAGCCCTTTCGTTAGTCTCTTTAGCGTAGTATGAATCTATTCTTTGAACAAATTGCAATACCGTTTTTTGATCTTCTACTTCAAGTATATTCATGATCTCATGAATACCTTGCATAAATCTTCCTAAGTAGGTACCATTCATCCCTTCCCAGTTAGGAGTTAAATAACTCCAGACTACAAAAGCTTGTTGTATTACTAAAGGGAATATAGTACTCTTAGTACTATTCACTCTTTCATAATAAGCATCCCAATTTACGGCCATACCAGCTTCTTCACTCTGCATTAGAATTTCGAACTGTTTATCCGCATCGAAATCTTGGGTTACACTATCTTTAAAATGGTCTTTGAGTTTTTGGTCCCAGTACTCTAACTGTTCTTCGTAAAATTTGCAAGATCGTTTACAATCTCACCAAGCCAAGTATCAAAATCGCCTGAATTTTCCATTAAAATCATTGCATTCTCTTGTGAATAAGGAAGAGTTGCATCTGGATTGGCAATTTTATCTTCATCTACTGGAAGCATTTGGGCTACATAAGACATTTTGAACCCTTTCCAGCCTTTAATAATAGCTTTTGTATATTCTTTTAAGAAAAGTTTCTCGTCTAATTCTTCTACTGGTTGACGAGTCTTTCTATCAATCTTTGTGTTAACAGACTTCTTACGAATTTTTAACATTTCATCTCGTGAAAGATAAGTTAAGTCAATTTCAAAACCCGTAAATCCTGGGTATTCAATAGAAGCTGTTTTGCTTGGAGTTAGTAAATCTGAAAGATTAGAGATTCCTGGATTTACTGTTGCTCCTGTTGTATTTGTTGTCATTTTAAAAATTCCTATTTTATAAATTAAAAAATATGGGGCTCTTATGAGCCCCATATAGAAATCAAATTATGTAGATTGAGCTCCTACGTATTCGATTGTCATTTCATCATCTGAACCAAGACTTGATTCAAGTCCAGTAAAGTTGATTGTTACTCCTACTACATCTGCAACATCAATACTTGGAAGCTCAAAGTGAGCTTGATCAATATTTAATTGCATGTATGGAGCTGTTGCACCACCAATTTTAAGATCAATATCAAAATCATTAGTAATCTCTGGGCTAGCACTATTAATATCTGTCAACATATCATCATATAGAGTTTCAGTTTCTAAAGATGTTGTATCTAAATATGCAGTTAAACTGCCAGTAATAGAACGAGTTCCAGTAAAGTGGTCTACTGGGTCATTTACCTTACCTAACTCCTCTGGAATTGTGTAAGATATATTATTACTATAAGTAAAACTTCCACCAGTAATTGGGAAAGTGTACGTTTTCGCACTGCCAGATACTGAAGAAACAGCAGAAAGTGTACTTAAACGATTTAAGATAAAGTCCGCATCAGTATTAGCAGGTACATAGTCTGTACCAGAAGTATCAGGATATGTAGCACCAACTTCAGTAACTGTAGTAGCATAGCCAGTCCAGTTTGCAGTTGCAATACCATCAATATCAAAATCAATAGTTACAGAATCCATACACATATCAGTTAGCTTATAAGTTAAGTTAGAGCCTGAAAAGTGGAAGTATGCCTGTAGCTTCTTTACCTGATTTACATTACTATCAGCAGTACTAATAGTAAAATTATCTGAATCTGCCTCAATACCACCGTTTGCAATAGTATTATCACTACGAGTACCAGATACTAAAGCATTCCAAAGAATAGCTTCCGTACAGTTATGTTGGTCACTATTAGCTGCATCTGTGAAAGGTCTGATATAAGTTGAAAAACTTACTTCTACTGCTTCTAGAGATGTATTGAAAGCTCTTTGTCCACGAGAAGGAGTAGTACCTGACTCATTTAGAGTTACAGTCTGTGTTCCTGTCGCTTGAGTGAAAGAAAAACCATCTAGGATAGGAATCTCAAAGGTATCTGCGTTTACTAAGTTAGTACCGATACCATCCCATGATGAACCTACGTATGAAACGTATAATTTAGCATTTCTACTAAGTGAAAAAGCCATATTAGCTCTCCTTTTTATTGTCTTGTCTTAAGCGTCGCTCGACTATTGTCTGTCAGCTTTTGACTATACTTCATACCTTACTTCTAAGGCAATTTCACCGACTCCATACGGTGCGAGTAACCCCTCATCCGTAGTAATCGATAAAATACTTATTTGCTCAGTAGACTTTCCTGTATCATAAGTTAATATGTTATTTGCGTCTAACTGAGTTTCAATATCTACCAATGCTTTTTCAAGCATTTCGTTTGGTTCTTCATCATATACATACAATCGTATCATTATGTTTAAAAAGCCCCATTTAAATGCGCCAGGTAAATATTCTCTAGTTTCAGACCCTGGAACAACACTTACATAAGGGAAATCATTAACTTCGTCCCAGAATATAAGTTTATTTGTTACATTATCTGCTAAATCAATATTCCAACTACCTGAGCCATCAATATCCTTTAGTTTTGTAATGATTGCATCAGTAATTGCACTTCTTGCTTTACCTGCCATTATTGTCTCCTAGTCCTAATCTCATAGCGAGATCCTATAATTTGTACGGCTGCTTCTCTAATTGACTTACTAAGTAACTGTCTTGGGTCCCTCTTTACAGAACCTTGAGCATATCCTCTTTCAAATGTCTGATAAGGAGACTTCATATAAGTATAAAAAGCAGTCAGTTGTCCTTGTCTAGTTTGAGATATATTAGTTACTTTAACCGATTTAGCGAATCTACCAGATCTATATACTAAAGCGGGGTTTCCCATATTCTGTTGAACTACATCATGTAATCTAGCATTAATCAAATTCATTAATGCAATAGGAGAAGTAAATTTACCTTTAGCATCTCTAAGTTTAGGAAATTGTGCCGTTCCAGATTGTTTTGCTGTACTCTTTTTAAGTTTTGGCTTAATAGTACCAGAAGTTGCCTTATTATACCTATAGCCTTTTTTACCTTTAAGAGATTGAGTTAGCATTTCATCTGTTGCTTGCATAATAGATTTAGACCCTTTCATTGCGGGTATTTTATCTATATTTTCTCTAACAAACTTTTCTACTACCTTTGTAAGTTCTGGCTTTAATTTCTTTTCCCACCCCTTACTTCTATTATCTTTTGAAGGTTCTGGGAATATGGATACAAACTCGAAGTCTCCTTCTACTCTAGCTTCACTAACTTTTCTTTCAAAGTTATAACGAA
Organism: uncultured Methanosarcinales archaeon; assembly: GCA_964512765.1. Classification (GTDB taxonomy): domain Archaea; phylum Nanobdellota; class Nanobdellia; order Woesearchaeales; family GW2011-AR15; genus GW2011-AR15. The sequence continues at coordinate 542 of CAZEKF010000029.1, read as the reverse complement.
TTGTAGGAGGTTTTACTTTATTTAGTTTAGCTTGTACTACCCTAGTAAACTTACTTATAACTGCTTGTGGGGCTCCTAAAAACTGTAACTCTTGAACAGAAGCTTCAGTTGCTTCTTCCATTTGTTCTTTTACTACAGCGGTAACGTGCCCTCTATCAATTTTTCCACCCTTTGCCAAGTACCCTTCACGTTTAGCTGAAGCGAAAAAGCTACCAGCTTGAATATAATTATCTAGAGCTATAATATTCTCTGATTTTGTCCATGAAGTATTATGTGGATTTTTAGCGTATTTTTGTGCCCAAGAAAAAGCAAACCTTCTAAACTCGTTCCACTTATTCTTCGGTACCCCTGCATTCTTTAATATAGGGTTCGCTAAAAATACTAATTGTACTTGAGGGTTTAGTTCTTCTTCTCGCCACCTTTCAGTGGTTAATCGTAAGGCTTCTTCTAAAGGTAAAAGAACAGACCTTATATTTTTATTACTCACTAATCTATATTCCTGTATAATTCCAGAATACGTTTTATATGTGGAGGAAAGTCCG
>CAZEKF010000028.1:0-10068 GCA_964512765.1 uncultured Methanosarcinales archaeon | reverse complement strand
TTTTTTTAACAAGTTTTATCTTGCTTAAATAAAATTTCAAATCTTTAAATAACTATCTAGCACCTAAAATAAATTTCGTTCTTAGTAAACTTTTATATATCTTAAACAAAACACAAGAATTACATGACTAAACACTCAAAAAAATTAATAGGAGGGACTATGATAATCTTTCTTTTTTCAATATTGGCTGCAGCTATAGGTTATCTATTGAAGTTTGTCCTTGCAAAATTTTTAAGTGTTGAAGAAATTGGACTGTTTTACGCAGTTTTTGGGTTTATCTCAGTATTTTTCTTTCTACGCGACCTTGGTTTGTCTGACGCGTTAACATATTTTATACCAAGACACAGAGTGGATAATAAAAAAAAGGAGATTAAATCCAAAATAATTTTTGCACTTCTTGTTCAGCTGATTATAAGTGTATTTTTTGCAATCATCATCTTTCTGTTAGCAAAAACACTTTCTCTCAATTATTTTGAAGACATTAGAGCATACCAGCTACTTATTTTTTTATCCTTGTACTATGGATTTGACTCAGTTAATGAAGTTTTATTTAGAGTTTTTCACGGTTATCAAAAAATGTTTCTTAACCAATTTATTGAATTTTCTTTTTCGGTATTTACGTTTATTGGGATGGTGTTAGTAGTATTTTTTAGGTTAAATATCTATTATTTTGGTTTAGTTTATTTGATAGCATCTCTGGTCAACATATTTCTTTTCTCAGCTATTTTTTTAAAGAAAATTTTTCCAGATTTTTTAGACACTAAGTATAATCTTTCTAAGAAAACCAGAAAACAAATGTTTGACTATTCTTTACCAACAATGATGTCAAATATGGCATCACAATTATTCGGAAATCAAACAGTACTTTTTTTAGTTTACTTTTCTGGACCCAAAGCTGTTGGTTATTATATTATGTCTCGTTCTTTAGCAAAACTAACAGTTTATCTTTTTAAGTCATTTTCACATGTGTTTTCGCCAATGATTGCAGAATTATGGAAAAAGAAATCATATGATAAAATAAATTATTATTTTAATGAAATTACAACATATTCCCTTTTTTTTGGCATTCCAATCTCGTTACTTTTCGTTATATTCTCAAAAGAAATTTTACTCATCTTTTTTGGAAAACAGTTCATTGCTGCAGCAACACTATTAAAACTACTTTCTATACATTTTTTATTTTTTAGTTTTACTACAGCATTCCAAATGGTTTTTTTAAATATTGGACTGCCAAAAATATCCAGAAATATTACTTATCTTTCAATATCAACGAATTTGTTGCTTAATCTAATTTTAATTCCAAAATATGGCATGATCGGGGCAGGGATTTCAGATTTGATCTCTGTTATAATATCACTAATTATTACAATGTGTATAAAAGATAAATATATTAAAATAATGTTACCAAAGCAAGATTTAATGAAACTCTTTTTCCTTTCCTTTATTTTTATTTCTTTAGCTTCTGTTTTAAAAAGAATAATCAATCTCAATATCTACTTAGAATCGCTTCTTATTTTAGTTTTATGTGGTGCATCTTATGTTCTTATGGCGTTTATGCTAAGAATAATTACTATAAAAAAAATAAAATCGTTAGTTGATTTGCTCTTAAAAAAGTAAATCTTAAGGTTTGTCAATTTTGACTCTTTTATATTCTTCAAGAAGTTTTAAACCAATTGTTTCCGGAATAAACTCACATATTTTTTTTCTACATTCAGAAACCATCTTATTTTCTAATTGAGGGTTCTTTAATATTTTATTGATTGCATTTGATAGCGATAAGGGATCAACTTTATCTAATAGATAACCATTTTTCCCCTGAATAATAATGTCCTTATTTCCAGCAATATTGCTTGCGACGATTGGAACACCAAATGCAAGAGACTCAAGTAGCATTCTTGAAAGAGATTCATACAGATTACACGGAAAAGAAACAACATTAGATATTGAGTAAAACTCACCTAATTTATTATTTTCGACATAACCGACAAATCTAACTTTTTTATCAAGACGCAATTTATGTACTAATTTGACAAGTTCACTATAATAATCTCTTTTCTCACCAATTATTAAAAAAACGGAATCTTTTATATGTTTCAAAGCCCTAATTGTATGTTGAATGCCTTTTTCTTTTGATAATCTTCCGGCGTATAAAATAACTTTTTTAGAAGTTATTCCTAATCTTTTCTTCAAGTCTGTTTTCTCCTTCCTTTTTTCATTGATTGGATTGTGAATAATAGATATTTTTTTACTGGGAACACCCATGTTTTTTAAGACAGGCGTCATAGAATTACTGACTGCAAAAAAGTTATTTACATATTTATAAGATATTTTTAATAACATCATATACCATAAACTATAAAGATAATAAGCATGACCCCTTATTTTTCCCCATTTTTTGTTGGAACAAAAATACCTTTTCAATATTCGACAAGTTATACAAGTTTTTTTATTATAATCTATTCCTTCTTGAGTGAAACAACTAAAAAGAGGACCATTTACTGTTGCTACCAACGGAATGTTGAATCTTCTCTTTAAGTAAATTGACGAAAGAGGTATTGATTCAAAATTTAACAAATGGATTACGTCAGGATTAACTTTTTTAATAATTTTTGATGATAATTGCATCATTTGGAGATACATATAATCCATGTTAGAAAACCGTTTTAGTTTCTTTAACCTTGTAATAGGTAATCTAAATATTTTCACACCACCAATTGATTGCTCTAAACTTTTTTCAGAATCTGTGAATGTACATACGATAGAACTATTGCCAATATCTGACAGAGCTTTTGCTATATAGAATCCACTTATTTGTCCACCTCCTAAAAATTCTGGATAAAACTTGCGCGAAATATACAGTATTTTCATAGTTCTTTTGATATTTTTTTATAAACTGTTTCTACAGTAATACTTTTCATCAAATTAATTCCAATGAACTCTTCATTATGTCTAATTATTTTTGAAGGAATTTTGCCTTGATATATCTTAATTACTCTCCCTTTTCCTCTTGGTTCACTATGTCTCGGAGCAGTAGCACCATAAATTACTGCAGTAGTAGTTCCAACAGCAGAAGATATATGAGCCAGCCCCGAATCATTACATATATTGAGTTTCGCATATTTCATGATTGCTGCGACTTCTTTTAATGAGAGTATTCCGCAAAGGTTGATTACTCTTTTGTTATTTTTTTTAATAAGATTACCAAGTCCTTTTTCTTTTTTTGAACCTAAGATAATCACATGATATTTTTTTTTAATTAACTCACCAAGTTGTCGAAATTTATCGGGTGGCCATTGTTTTCTAAGCCATTTAGCGCCCGGCTGAAAGCAAACAAACCGTTTTATTTTTCTTTTTGCCAATATTTTTTTCACACCTTTTTCCGCAATTTTATCTACATTCAATTTAACAAATTTGTTTTTTTCGTCAATCTTACTAACAATGGGTGAAACTAGATCAAGAACACTGTCAATGTAATGTCTCTTATTTTTAGATTTTAATGGATTTTCAAACAGTATTTTATGAGTTAAGACAAAAGAAAACACAGAACTGGAATAGCTATATCCAATTCTTTTCTTAACACCACCAAAAAAAGGAATTAAGTGGCTTAAGAAAAAGTTGGGTTGTGTTACAATACAAAGGTCATATTTTTTTTTAATAATTAATTTGATTAATTCTTTAAACATTTTAACATAGGCAAGTCCTTTCAGGACAAATCCCTTGTTTTTTCCAATTTCTGATAAGTCATTTAATACAATTAATTTATTAATATCATTATTTGCTTCAAATAAATCACGATTTTCTGGAGATACAGTAACATGTAATTGCGATTTAGAGAATTTATTTTTCAGTACCGCAAACAGAGGTGTTAAAAACAAACAGTCACCAAGCGTATTTGGAATTAAATTCAGAATTAATATTCTCATTTTTTATAGTATTTTCTTAAAAATATATCGTAATCTTTGATACCTTCTTTAACTCCGAACTTTGATTTAAATTTTAAACTTTTACTGGCTCTTTCTGTGTCGGCTTGGGTGTTCATTTGATATGTTTTTGGATCATATGGACTATCAAAATATTCGATTTCATAATTTGTGTTTAAAATTTCATTCAAATAATGAACAATTTCATTAAAGCTGGTTGCTCGTCCTGTTCCAACATTGTAAATGCCAGAAGGAGCATCTAAAGCAAGAAGGTTTGCATAAACAACATCTTTTACATAAATATGGTCTCGTTTTTGCTCACCATATTTAAATAATCTGGGTTTTTCACCGCAGACCATTTTTTTCCATAGATGAAAAATCATAGAAGCAGGCCGACCTTTGTGCATTTCGCGCGGTCCAAACACATTAAAATATCTTAATCCTACAATGTGCATTTTTTCAAAATATTTCTTGGAAATTTCATCCATTATCAATTTGGATTTTCCATATGCACTGATTATTTCTTTTTTTTGGTCTTCTTTCATTGGAAGAGGCCCATTCCCATATAAATTTGCAGTTGACGCATAAATTAATTTAGCACCTGTATTTTTCGCTAATTTCAAAACATTCTCAAAACCGTCAATGTTTTTCTTTAAAGTTTCATCATCATCCCCAAAACGAGGATCAGTAATAGCAGATTGGTGAAATATAGCATCTATGTCTTTAATGGTTGTTATTTTTTTGTTGGAGGTGTCTAACTTTAAAAATTCACCTTTAAATTCTTTCAAATTATCTAATGTACCAGAGAAGAGAGAATCTGCAATAATAACATCATTTTTGAGTTTTTCAAGTTCTAATGCAACGTTGCTTCCGATAAAACCTGCGCCCCCAGTAACAACAATTTTCATACTACTTTGTTTTTTTCGAATAAATTTAAATGTTTCCTAAAAATATTCCCTGTTAGTATTTTATACACATAAACTTAATAACTGATGAAAAATATCTAAACATTAGTGATTTTAAAATGGAAACAAAATCAAAATCAAAAAAAATCAAATTAAACTTAGGTTGTGGTAGAAAATACAAAAAAGGTTGGCTTAATGTAGATTTGAACCCTTTATATAATGCAGACAAAAGATTTAATGTTGCTAATTTTCCATATCCTCTTCAAGACAGTACAGTTCAAGAAATATTGTGTAGCCATATTTTAGAGCATTTTACAACATCTCAATTCATGAATTTTTTGAATGAAGCATATAGAATTTCAAAGCGAAATGGAATTATTGTTATTAAAGTACCCTTTTACAACAACGCAGTCCATCTAGCAAATTGGGACCATAAATTAGGATTTGAATTCAACACCTTTAAGAAAATTTGTGAAAATAAAGAAAAAACATTGATATTCACAGATTTTAATGGTACAACACACAAAATTGATTTAACATACAATTTTAAGCTGTTGTCAGTAAAAAGCAAACCGAGTAAAATTGGAAAATTTATCCCGAACATATTTAGATTTAGGGAATACTTGAGTTATGTTCTTGGACAAATAACAGAAGAAATAACCTATGTTTTGAGAGTTATCAAATAAAAATAAGTTACATTCCACCCAAATGAAAAAAGCACTCCTCATCACATCCGACAACGCACAAATACCTTCTTTTGGGTACAAGGTAATAAAAGCTCTTGAAAGGCACAATTATAATGTCCATACCTTTAATTACAGACAAGTTCAATTACACAGAACTGATTTAACAAACAATTTTCTTAACAAACAATTACTAAAGAAAGCTTTATCTTTAAAACCTGACTTTGTTTTGGTTAATAAAGGTGAATCAATTAATCAGAGTATTATTAGGAAAATCTCTCAGAGAGGAATTAAAACAATTAACTGGTGTTTAGATGATCCGTTTGGTGAGCTAAATTCATTCAACAACATCCAAAACCGAAATGAATATGATTATTTTTTTGTTTTTGACCCTTATTATGCTAGAAAACTGAAAAAAACAGGACAGAAAAACGCGTACTATTTACCTTGTGCAGTTGATCCAGATATCCATAGAGAGATTATTTCAGTTGAAAACAGGCAATACAACTATAATGTTTCTTTTGTTGGTACGTACCAAAAGAACAGACAAGAACTATTAAGAAAAATTAAAGAATACAATCCTTCTATTTGGGGCTATCACTGGAATAAAACAAAGGAACTGAATGTTCAGAAAGAAAAATTACATGGGAATAAGAATATTAGAGATAATAATAGAATGTGCGAAATATTTAACACGTCAAAAATTAACTTGAATATTCATTATCCACATTCAAAAGAAAGTGTTAACCTTAGAACTTTTGATATTTTAGCAACAAAAAGTTTTCAATTATGTGATTATTACGAAGAGTTACCTAATTTATTTAAGCTTGACAAAGAAATTGTATGTTACAAAGATGTAAAAGAACTTAAGAAAAAAATTGAATATTATTTAGAGAATGAAGAAGAAAGAAACAAAATTATTGAAGCAGGTTACAAACGAGTATTAAAAGAACACACATTTTATCATAGAATGAAAACAATTTTAGACATTATTTCTTAAGAAACTCATTAAATGTTTTAACCATGAAATTCATTCTTTTATCATCGATACCTGGATAAACTCCTACGAAAAACGTATCTTTCAATATTTTATCAGAATTTTTAATTTCGCCAACAATTCTGTGTTCAAACTTTGTGTTTTTATAACCAGGATGTTCTAATATGTTACCTGCGAATAACGGTCGTGTTTCAATTTTATGTTCTTCAAGGTGATTTACTAATTCTTGTTTTGTAAAAGGAGCATTATCTTTAGCGGTTAGTACAAATGCAAACCAAGGGGGATCTGCTTTGTCAACTGCCCTCGGCAATATAAACCATTTTTCATATTCTTTAAAGAATTCGTACAATTTAGCAAAATTTTGTTTTCTTTTTCTTGTGAATTCAGGTAATTTTTCTAATTGTACTAAACCCATTGCAGCTTGAATGTCTAAAGGTTTTAGATTATACCCAATGTGATCGTACATGTACTTATGATCATATTTTCTTCCGGATATCTCATATTCAAATCTTTGTCTGCAAGTATTACTTTTCCCAGGATCGCACCAGCACGCCCTGCCCCAGTCTCTTATAGACCTGACAATTGTTTTTAGCAAAGCATTATTAATTAGAATAGCTCCACCTTCTCCCATTGTCATGTGATGTGCTGGAAAAAAGCTTACTGTGGCCAGATCACCAAAAGTCCCCATGTTTTTACCATCATATTTTGAATCAAGAGCGTCGCAAGTGTCTTCTATCAAGTACAAACCATGTTTTTTAACAAAGTCCATTATTTTGTTCATGTCATTAGGATTTCCTAATGTGTGCGGAATCATAACAGCTCTTGTTTTATCAGACAGTGCTTTATCCAATAAAGAAAGATCCATGTTATATGTGCCAAGTTCAACGTCTAACAACACAGGTGTTAAATTATTTTGTATAATTGGATTTAAAGTCGTAGGAAAAGTACAAGCAGGAGTGATAACTTCATCCCCATCTTTCAAAGGTTTTTCTAATTTATATGATTTAAGAGAAGAAACCGCTAGTAAATTAGCGCTTGACCCAGAATTTGTTAATACAGAAAATTTTGTACCAACAAACTTAGCGAATTCTTTTTCAAACTTAACACAATTTTTACCATAAGTTAATGTGAAATCTAACAAACTATCTGTCATTGCTTTCATTTCTTCAGCGTCAAAAATTCTTCCTGCATAATTTAACTTAGTTTCACCAGGAACAAATTTTCTATTTCTATGAACTAACTCAAAATACTCTTCAATTTTTTCAAGAATTTCTTTTTTTAACTGCTCTGATTTTTCCATTTTTCTAAATTTTCTTTAACACTTTTTGGTTTGAAATTAATTTTTTGTATAAGTTTATCTATTTTTAAAGCGCATTTTTTAGGTCTAAGTGCTTTTGCATTAAACTCTTCAGTTGTTTTCCCAATTATTAAAGATTTGTCTAAATCAAACACATCAGCAGTGATGGTTGCAAAATCAAGGTTGTTAACATAATCTGGTCCGCCTGTGTTGTAAATACCAGATGCGTTTTCTTGAATCAATCGTTTTATACTGAACGCTAAATCATATGCACTAATTGGATTGTTAAACTGGTCATTTGTTGTTTCAAAAGTGCTACCTTGCTTTAATGTGTTAATCATTCTAGCAATAAAATTCCTATTATCTATTCCCCAACTATATATCTTTGATGTTCTAATAATTAAATTATTAGGGTCTTGAAAAGTTATTTTTTCAGACTCAACTTTTGTTTTAGAATAAACATTTAATGGCTTAACTTCATCATCTTCACTGTACCAACCTTTTTCACCGTCAAAAACATAATATGATGAAATAAAGATTAATTTTGCTCCATGTTCTTTGCATTTTTCAAACAAGTTAGTGTTACCTTGAGTGTTTATTTTACTAGCAAGTTCTTGTTCATCTTCACACTTGTCAACATGAGTCAATGCAGCTGTGTTAATAACAATGTCTGGTTTAACTTCATCAAGAACACTGTCAACTTCATCGTTATTAGTTATATCCAAATGAATCATATCTTCAGGTTCATCAATAACATACGTTCCCATAACACCAAAATCTGTTTTAAGAACTTCCATTAGAGCACTACCTAACTGCCCATTAGCACCAATAACTAAGACTTTCATTGTATCATTTATGTTTCAATTTCCAATCATAAGGAATGTCTTTTGTAAAAGGATCTTTTCTAGAAATTTCATCACGATCATGAGGAAGTGTTGCACAGTTTGCAACAATAGCTTCTTTTGTTCCCATGCCTTTGAACCCGTTCCAAACACCAGGTGGTATTTTTACAAGACAATAATTGTCATCGCCAACACATAGTTCCATTAACTCTCCTTTTGTTTTTGAACCTTTTCTTACATCGTACAAAACAAGTTTAATCATACCCTGTACAACAGCATAGTTTAAGGTCATTTTAGAATGTATGTGCCAGCCTTTAATAACACCAGGATATACTTTAGAGAAATAAATTTCACCGAATTTTTCAAACAACGAATCATCAGACCTTAACATATGAAAAATAGCCCCTCTTTCATCAGGAATTTTTTTTAATTGTTTAACTTCAACACCCTCTATCATTATTAATTCACCTCAAAATAATCTTTGTACCAATCGATTGTTTTTTTAACACCTTCTTCAAAACTATGCTTTGCTTCCCAGCCCAAGATTTTTTTAGCTTTTTCACTTGACAAATACTGGTCCTTTATTTCATTTTTTGCTTTGTCAAGTATTTTTACTTCAATTTTTTTATCAATAACTTTTGAAACTTTGTCAACAACTTCTAGAACAGACAACCTGTTGTTAGTGCTTAAATTAAATGCTTCACCTTTAGTTTTTTCAATGTTTTCAGCGATTTTCATGTTACCTTCCACAACATCATCCATAAAAATGTAATCTCTTATAAATTTTCCATCGCTTCGTATTTCTAATGTTTTGTTAAGCAACCCAGATTTTATGGCACCAGGAACTATTCTTGAAAAATTTAGATCACCGGGTCCATAGATATTACCACACCGAGTTATAGCAACAGGTAAACCATATGTTTTAAAATAACTTTGCGCAATTAAATCACTGCACACTTTTGACACGTCGTAAGGAAATATGCCTTTTAATTCCATATCTTCATCATAAGGTAAAGTTTCTTGAGTTCCGTACGCTTTATCAGTAGATGCAACAACAACACTTTCTACAGTATTAACAAGCCTGCACGCTTCTAACAAGTTCCATGTTCCTTTGATATTAGAATTAAACGTTGATAAAGGATTTCTTTGCGCAGTTGGAACAATTGTTTGCGCTCCTAAATGAAACACAACATCAATTTCATACTCATTCAGAGTTCTTAATATTAATTCATAATCTTCAAGTTTTCCTGATACAATGTTAACTTTTTTTAAGTCACCGGATTTGATTAACTCGGAATCTTGCCAGTAATCTCTTAATAAAATAGTAACTTTTGCACCTTCTTCAATTAATTTTTTGGTCAAATTACTACCTAATAGCCCTGTTGCACCAGTTACAAACACGTTTTTGTTTTTCCACGCCATTT
>CAZEKF010000027.1:0-11488 GCA_964512765.1 uncultured Methanosarcinales archaeon | reverse complement strand
TTAGTTTGTGAACAATCTTAAATGGTGTGTGAGTTGGTAGTGCAGCTACAAATAAGTGAATGTGATCTGGCATGATTTCAAGTGCCAACATTTGAAGTTTCAATTCATCACATTGACCTTCCAAAATTTTGGAAAGTATATCTCTTACTTTACCCACTAAAATTTTTCTTCTGTATTTGGGAATCCAAATAATGTGATAATTGATGTTGTGCTTTGAATGGCTACTTGATTTAACAGTAGCTATTTTAACTGGTATGTTGTACTTATCTGGATTAAAATGTGGATATTCGTTTTTAGTCATAGCAATCACCTCACTGACTATGGTGATTGCATTTCCACTTTCCATGAACCCTACATTAAATCTTTTAAGTTCACAACTGAAAGCATTTAAGTGAAAGGGTTTGTGAATTTTTTTCAAAAAAGATTAAAAACGAAGTAATCAAAATACAGAATCATAGAACACATCCACAAAAACCCCCATCTTCAGATGGAGGGAATCTGTTATTTGCTATGTGCTTCTGCGCGTGGAATAAATGCACCTAGGCATGGTCAAATTTTAAGGAATTTTCTTTATGGACAGAGTATAGATTTTGTGTTAAACAAGGACTTAATGATGCCTGAGCTTATAGGAAAGGGATACAGAACTGTTGGAATGGATTATGTGAGCGTGATTCTGGAGAAGTAATCTATTACGGACTTAGTGCAGATTACCAAATTGCTATAGATTCAGGACATTTAGCTCAATGTCAATCACTTGTTCACAATACTAAACTAATTTATCTTGGATTGAAACGCTAATTATTTTGGTACATTTTTCTTAGGAATCATTACCTTTTTTATTATTACCTGCGGGGGCAGACTTTAATAAGAAATTAACAAACACAAATCAATGCATCTTAATCATCAAAAAAAGGATCTAATTCTTTCTCTACGTACACACTAACCAAAAAGGAATTCGTCTTCTCCAGCCTTTAGCCATATTAATCAGTTCTTCACCATGTCTTCCTTTTTTATCTTGAAACCCAAGTCTAGCAGCAAGATATAAAGCTTTTGTTGTGGATGCCCCTGTTACTTTTCTGATCTTTTGGGAAATCAAATCTAACTCTATTGATCTAGACAATTCTTCCAACAAAGTTCTCCTTAATATTTTATCGTCAATTGAATTATCAATTACACTCACGTAATAGGTTTCAGAACCCAAATCACCCAATACTATACAAGTACCCTGTGCGTGATACAATGCATAGGTCAAATTATCTAGATCAGGTGCTTTTGGGTTAGAATATCTTACTATCTCTAATTCTGGATGTATCCTTTCAGATGTTCTGTATTCATAGTCAAGAGTTCTAAATTTTGGATTTGAGCTCATTGAGTCGAGGAAAATCTATCTTATATTTAAAACACAGTTAAAAAAGTACCTAACCAAGAGGAATCACAATAACACTTACAGTTTTTAATGCAGAGCCAATGCCGGCTTTTAGGGTGTTTTTTTCAACAACTAACTTTAAATATTAATATTTATTTTTGAATAACAAAATGACTCAAGCAACACCAACACATTCTAAAGAAGAGATGTTACAGATGAGTGGATTTGAGTTTCAAGAATTAAATCCTGGATTATATCAGAAAATAATATTAGTTAAACAAGAGCATACGCTACTACTTTCCGGAGAGCTTTATTCAACTTATCCTTTGTGCACATTACTTGAGCCAAATGTATTTGATAATGGACGAACCTGGCTTGTTTACGGAGTACGTGATATGGGCCAAGAGGATATACTTGGAGTTGCTATATGGGATGAATATCATGGACCAGGCAGTAACCTTGAATTTGGTCTTGTTCAAAGAGTATTTGGCGATTTTGGTCCAAGTCAAGAAGCTGTGGTTAGATACACTGATCGAAAAGAGTCTTAATAATTTATCCTAATGCAATCACAATCGCACCTGCAGTTATCAGTGCAGCGCCGATGCCAGCTTTCAGAGTTATTTTTTCTCCTAAGAACAACAATGCTAAAACCATTGCAAATACTACACTTAACCTGTCAATTGGGACTACTTGGGAAACTTTACCATGCTTTATTGCTAAGAAATAAAACAACCATGACATTGCTCCGGCAATACCGCTTAATACAATGAACAAGATAGCTTTTTGATTAGCAATAATTTCTGACACTAGGTTTAATTTACCTTGGACTGTTATAACAATTACTAAGAACAGAGCCATTATAACAGCTCTTACAGCAGTTGCAGTGTTAGCGTCAAGATTTTGTAATCCTATTTTTCCAAAGATAGCTACCATGGATGCTGTTAATGCTGATAATAATGCAAATACTAACCATAACATTTTTTTCTAGCACTCAAGTTTTAATGAACCTTCTTCAAGACAAATGATCATGTTATTTTCAACTTTATAATGACTAATTCTATTATTTTCAACTTTTGCTTTGCAACATAGATTGTTAGCAACATTTTTTGCCAGGTCCCAATAATCGCCTTCAATTTCTAAAGATTCTTCCTGATACTCTTCAGCTTTATCTTGTTCGTCGGCAATTGCCTGCCTTAGAAATTGTACTTCTTCTTCATAATTAAGAACTGTCATGCTATGGTTAAGTTTAAGACCATTTAATTCAGTTAAACAAACAGTATAGTTTTGGTTAAACCCTCTTAACTCATCAAACAACTTTTCATTATATACTGTGCATTCAGTGTAGTTAGAAACTGATTCTTTTAATGTTGTTTGGAGATTGTTTAAATTTTCTTCATATGAATCAACAGTAAAGTTAGACTTTTTCATTTTAACATATGTAGTATATCCTGTAATACCTGGCCTAACTATTAATGTAATGAACAAACTAAATAATATAATGTATGTGACTAATGGAATGACTAATCTTTTCACTTCGGGCTTTAACTTGTATTTTGGCATACAAATAATTAAAACAAGCAAGGTTAATAAATTTTTCTAGATTATTTCTTTAATTTTGTTTTAGACAGAGTAAACTATATAAATGAAAATATATTTCTGGAATTATATATTAGAGTTTTAATAAAGTATTTAAACTGTAATCAATTTTATTTCAAGTAAAAAGAGATTAAGAATGGCAAAAGTTGACATGGTCAATGTGATATTTCGTGAAAAACCAGCTAATATGCTCGTAGAGATGAGGCGGAGTTCTAAAAAAGAGATCTATGCATCTAATTTAGCAAAAACAGTTGATTGTACGTATTCTCATGTTGTTAAGATATTGCAGCAAATGCAGAAAGCTGGTCTGGTTAACTTTGACAAGCAAGGCAGACTTAAGTTATTGAGTTTAACCAAGAAAGGCGAAGAAGTTGCTGGACATATAGATAAGCTAATGACAGTTCTGAAAGAATAATTTTATGCGTAAGCAAGTGCAGGACTTGAATCTGTTATGTTAGGTACAGACAATACAGAGGAAACTTGTTTTAAATCACTTATTAGGAACAGTTTAATTGTAAGAAGATTATTTTTTGTAATGGTTTCAATCTTACACTCCTTTAAATGCTCAAGAACAGATTTAATTTCAAAATCTCCTGAAATTTCTTGAAGTACTTTTGATGCATTCATAATCTGGATGCCTACAAATTCTTTTTTAGTGTTATAATCCAAAATAATCTCACCTAATTCTACACTACCTTTAGATTTTGATTCAGGGTTAAACACAAACAGATCATCATACTCTTTGTCATAACTAAATTTGTAATTTTTCATTTTAATACCTCATGATTTTTTTGAATATTTTTCAACAATTCTTTGCCATCTCCTGTTTATTTTGATAACAGTACAGACAATGCATTTTGTAGTTATTACAATTATATACCTGTGACACTGTGTGTTACTGTATGCAAAGTAACAATCGTACTTTTCTTTGTTTTTTTGTTTCTAATTTACCAGCAAATACTAGCCTTTTTGGGTTAATAATATTTTCTTTGATTTCACTTAGGCTAATATTTCGAAATATTGCTTGTTCTTCTGCATGGTCTGTTATAATTATATCTTCTCTTTTATAATTCTTAAACTTTTCTATCACATGATTCTTGTAGTTCATTGAATTAGAAGTATTTAATAAATATATAAATATGTTTTTAATTGATATCATTAATTTAGATGTTACTACTTTAAAATACTCTTTAAACGAAAGATTTAAATATAACGCGCATATTTAATCTTAATTAACACATTATTGTGGGTAGTATCGATGGGGGTGTATTATGATAACAATACACATTAGAGATACTAATACAAAAAAAGAGGTTCTGAAATAAAAAAGAGGTATAATAGCAGATAGAGCTATTTACGGTGGGGTGTATTGTTGTATAATTACATCTTGAGGTAGTAGTCTGTTCTAGAAGCTATTGTATCATGCTCATTGAGTAACTTTATGCTCATTATGAGCAAATAAAAGAGGTGCAAAAAAGACGGTGAAAAAAAAATACGGAGGAAAACAAAAATGAAAATAAGAGCAGTATTAGCAACTTTGCTTTTAGTATTGGCAAGTGTTTCAGTGATGGCAGTAGACGTAGACACAGACTTGGGAATAACAATTACTCCAGAGCAGTTTGTACCTAGAGTATTCTTAGACCCGAACTCAAGAGTAGTATATGATGACTGTACAGAACCAGGCGCAACCACTGGCTGCGGTGATGAAATGTACGAAAGAGAACACAACTATGCTTTCGAAGGAGAAAGAGTTTACTGGAGTGTTCTAGTTTGGGACAAAAACGGAGATGATAAGATCTCAGATGTGTTTGTAACAGCAAAAATGTTAAACGAATCTGGTTTACCAGAGGAATTCGTTGAAGTTAACTGTTATAGAGATGACAACCCACAAACAGGTTTGGGTAACCTTACAGGAGAAATCTATGAAGGTGAAGAAATGATTCTGTGGGAAGATTTAACAATGGATTGGTATATCTGCCAATTAACAGTTGAAACACCAGCAAGTATGCACGGTGAACACTGGATATCAGCTTATGCTGAAGATGTCGGTGGTTTACAAGGATTTGCAGCTGAAGAAGAATTCTGGTTCTTTAACCCTGTTGTCGCACTAGGTGTTACTGGAGGTATTTCATTTACTGATGGTGTTAGACCAGGAGCAACAGTCAAATCATCTGCATTAACAGTTGGAAATGCAGCTGAAGCAAGTAGTGGTGTCATGTTAGACATGTATGTAGCAGGAACAGACTTTTATGATCCAGCTAATACAGGTGCTATGTGCCCTACAAGCAATGTATTGAAATTATCAAATTTCAGATATTATGCAAGTAGTGGAGCATACAATACATGTGGTCACTGGGGAGCAGATGGAGTAGTAGATGGTGTTGGAGTAGATGACGACGCTGATGCAGAATGTTATGCAACTATTCCGTACTTCATGACAGGCGCAGCACCAGGAGTTACAAACAATAACATGCAAAGAGTTATTGATAACACTGGAGCTACCGGTGCAAATGATGCATACCAGTTTGGTAACACATTATCACCAGGCGCAGAAATGACATTGAACTTTAAACTAGCTTTACCAGAACCATGTAATGGCGGTTCATTTAGTGATGGATCTTTTACATTCAGGGGAGAAGCTGTATAAGGTTAGATAATTTATTTCTTTTTTTTCTTTTTTTTAAAAACGGTTGATTCTTAGAAACAATGTTCAGGTTGATTTATTAAAATAATCTAAGCTCTCTGTAAAACATACGAAATACCAGTTAGGTTACTTTCCCTGAATATAACTTTATCAGTGACTTCAAATCCTTTTTCATTGAGTAAAGCGATTCTTTTTTCCGCACTAGTATCACCTGATTCAGTTCTATACCCTGCCAAGATAAAATTATGTACATCAGGAAGAAAGTCAAGAGCTCTTATTGACGCCCATTCAGCATCACCATATGCAGGTCCTAAAGTTGAATAAACAACATGGATCGGACCATTGTCCAAATAAGTTTGAGGTGATTCTTTTTCAATATCAGCAACAACAAAACTATGGCTTGTATTAGGTAAACCATTTGTATTAATGTGTGATTCAAATAAAGTACGCCATTCATTATCCTTATCAACAGCTACGACATACCTTGCGCCTAGTTTTTTTGAAACTACAGATAATATTCCATCAGCTGAACCAAGCTCAAGAACATTTTGCCCATCTAAATTTAAAGTGGTTATTGCATATAGAACAGCCATTGAATGTGGATGTATAAGTGATTCTTCAATCCGACTTCCATTCTGCGACATGTATACTATATTAGATAATCCCTGAGCCTGAGTTTCAACCTCATTTTTTAAGGTTTCATTCACAATTAACAGGTCACCAATTCTAAAATAAAGAAAATGGCCTCGCATAAAGTCCATAAGATGCTCTAAGGAATTTGTCTGGCTTGTGATTCTAATGTTGGGGTTTTTGATACAATCTTATTATCAAATACTTCACGAGAAGAAGTATGAAACGAACTAGGGACACCTATAATTCTATGTAATAAATCCAGTACTTGATTTGCATCTGTGACCATTTTTTGTAAAAATATCTAGATGTTATATTTAAACATAGACCTTTTTCTTATAGTTTCAAGTTAAATTTACCAGAACCATGTAATGGCGGTTCATTCAGTGATGGATCCTTTACATTTAGAGGAGAAGCTGTATAAAATAATTTTTTTTCTTTTTTCTTATGGTTTTAAATATAAGATTTAATTTACAATAATAATAATGGGGGAGTACAATGCATCTTGAAGAAATAGCTAGATCTTATGTTACATTAACACACAAAATACATTTACATTCTAATAAATTGCACGGTAAAAAAAACGATTATATAGATGTGTATTTCGGACCAGATGACCTTATAATACCAGAAGGAACCAGTCCAGAAGAGCACCCGCTTGATCAGTTAGCAGTTGAAGCACAAACATTGCTTGACCATTTACATAAACTGGAAAACAGTGATGACAATCCTACCAGAATTGCATTTTTACAATCACAACTGAGCTCTGCAAAAGCATATATTGGTGTATTGAATGGAGAAAAAAATAGTCTTGATGATGAAACAAAAGCTGTTTATGCAGTACTGCCAATGGAAAAAGACGAAGCTTTTATTCAAAATACTCTGGTTGAATTGGAAACAGTTATAGGCAAATTTAACACAGAGTTTGGTTTAACTTTCGAAGGTGACTTACGAGAACAAATAACCCAAATTTACAAAATATTTGAACTGCCAAAAAACCAAATTATGGATTTAGCTAACCACGCGGTTGGAATTGCTAGAAAAAAAACTCTTGAATTTATAACTTTACCGGAACATGAAGAACTTCTTCTTGAACGTGTACATGGAAAATCCTGGACAGGGTATAACTGGTATTTAGGGAATGCCAAAGGAAGAGTAGAAATTAATCATACTGCAGAAATATCTATTGCTTGGATTGTACGTTTAGCTTTACATGAAGCTTATACAGGGCATCATACACTATGGTTACTCCAAGAACAGGAACTTTATGAAAAAAACGGTTGGGTTGAATTTTCAGTTTACCCGTTGTATTCACCTATGTCAATTGTAGCAGAAGGTTTAGCAAAGTACACTGAAGAATTTGTGTTTGAAAAAAGGGAGAAAGCAGAACTAATGGTTGATCTAGTGAAACAGTCTGATGTTTATACTAATTTGGTTGAACGAGGAATTGCTGATGATCAATTAACAGATTTGATGGAACTATACATTGAATTACTAGATGCTCATGCAAAATTAGATTTTCTTGCGGTTGAAGCAGTAAGAAAATACTATGATGGAATGGATGGTGAATCTCTTGTAACATGGATAATGGATAAAGGAAAGGTTACAGAAGAAAGAGCTAGACAAAGAAAAGAGTTTGGAGAAGATTATAGAAGTTACGTAGCTACTTATGGGGCAGGGTTAGAATTAATTGAAAAATACATGGAAAAAGCTATGCATGAACAAATTGGCGGTCGTGATCTACCTGCTGAAGAAATTAAAGCAATTCAATGGGATATTTATCATAATTTACTTATAAGCCCGCAAATGCCACAACTTATCCAGGAATATTTGGATAATTAATTTTTTTTTAAATTATATAACTTTTCTAAAAAAAAACACTCACCCATATCTTTAAATATTAATTATCACTCCCTTGTTGTAATTGTGTGTGGTTACTTATTGATACTAAAAATAAGTTAACTTTTGAAAAAACACGGAGGGGGAGTAAATGAAAAAATTACTAGCAATATTAACACTAGTTCTATTAGCATTTAGTGTAATAGCAACAGATGTTAACCAAGAATTAGGAATAGTAATAACACCTGAACAATTTGAACCAAGAGTATTTCTTGATCCAAACACAAGGCTTGTACTAGACGATTGTATGGAGCCTGGCGCAGTTAGCGGATGCGGACAACTAATGGTTGAAAGAGAACATGACTATGGTTTCCAGGGAGAACAAATTTTTTGGGAATTATTAGTTTGGGACAAAAACGGAGACGATAAAATCTCAGATGTTTACGTTAAAGTCAGAATGTTAAGCCAACCAGAATCATACATGCAGGTTAACTGTTATGCAACTACAAGATTCGGCCTAGGTATTGGAACAGATGTTAACCAAACAGCAGAAATACCAGACGTATGGTATGAAGGTGAAGAAGAACTTACTTGGAATCCTGATACAATGGACTGGTACCAGTGCGAGTTTACAATTGAATCACCACAAAGCATGCAAGGAGAATACATGTTAACAGCTGAAGCAGTTGACGTTGACGGATTAACAGGTATTGCAGCTGAAGAAGAACAATGGTTCTTTAACCCAGTAATTGCATTAGGTGTTACAGGAAGTGTTGAGTTTGGCGAAGTTAGACCAGGCGCAACAGTCAAGTCAAGTACAGTTACAATTGGTAACGCAGCTGAAGACGGCAGTGGTGTCATGCTAGACATGTACATTGCAGGAACAGATTTCTATGATCTAACAAGCTCAGGTGCTATGTGTCCAACAAGTAATGTATTATCATTAACTAATTTTAGATATAGAGCAGTTAGTGGTTCATACGACACATGTACTAATCCAGGTATAGATGGCGAATGTTATGATACAATTCCGTATTTCATGACAGGCGCAGGAGCACCACCAAACAATAACATGCAAAGAATGATTGGATTAAATGGACCAGTTTACCCGTTTGGTAACGTATTAAGCCCAGGATCTGAAATGTCAGTTAACTTTAAACTAGCATTACCAGAACCATGTAACGGCGGATCATTTAGCGATGGATCATTTAAAATAGTTGGTGAAGCTGTATAAACAGCAAATTATTTTTTATTATTTTTTCTTTACTATTTCTAGACAAAAGCAAGTCATAACCAAGTGGTCATTAAAATGATACTATTTTAAAATAGTTACAAAAGAAAACTTTTTTATAGTCAGGACAATTTAATTATTCTTAAAAAGAGGTGGAGTGAATGAAAAAATATGTTTTCTTAGTACTATTAGTTTTATTAATAAATTCTGTTACAGCACCTGGTACAGGTACGGGCGTAGGTGTAGATGTTGACTTAGAAGTTGCAGCGCCTATTGTCTGGGTCAATCCATTGACAAGGTTATTGTTTGACGATTATACATCTCCTGGTGCAATCACTGCAGGCGGTGAACATTTAATTGAAAGGCAGAACAATTATGCGTTTGAAGGCGAACAATTGTTATGGAAAGTTGCTGTCTATGATAAGAATGGAAAAGAAGATATTGACGAAGTTTACATTAGTTTGTTAGACGAAGGTACAGGTGATTTATTTAATGTTACTGACTGTGACGAGATCCAAGATTGTCACGGTATTCCTGAAGATAATAGCTGCCAAACGTATAATTACACTCAATGTATAGATATTTCTGGTTGTAGTGTTGTTTGTGACAGTTATGTTGATTTAGCTGGTGTTTGTGACGGAAACGCTCCTTGTTATACATCTATCCAGACCGCAATTAATTCTGGAAGTTCGTATGATCTAATTTGTGTTTTTACAGGAACTTACACTGAAAGTTTAACTCTAAACAAAGAAGTTACAATAAAAGCTGCAGATTCTGATACAGTTACAATAAACGGTCAGCATATCATAACAGTTGATAATGTTACATTAGACAATTTAATATTTGTGCCTGGTAGCGGAACAGCTGTTTTAATTGATGCTAGTGCAACTGTTATAGACGATATTCAAATATTGAACAGTGTTTTTGATTTGACAACTTCACCTTCAATTGGAGTGCACATCGGCGGATTAAGTCCAATAATGGTTGAAGGTGTTACAATGAATCATAATACTTTCAACGGGCCAGTTGACATGATTTGTAACCCTTGGAAAATTGGCGGAGAATTCGGATCACCAGTTAGTGCACAAGTAGAAGATGTTAATTTTGAACAAAATACAGTAAATAGATGTTCTATTCCAATAAACCTACATCATGCAGACATTACAGACATTTTAATCAATAATAATGTTTTTACAAATACAGATGGTGTTGTTTATGTTTGGGAAGATGCTGGTCAAAGTCCAACAGGAATTTTGTCTGAGTTTGTGTTTACTAATAATGACATTGATTCATCTAATACATACGGTGTAGGTATTGACACTGCAGTTGATGAATTTACAGATGCAAATTTCGGAAATGGTAACTTGATCCAGAATAACAATATAGATGATGTACCAGGAGGTTACGGGTTTGAAGGAGTGAGTATTCTTGCAGATTTAACAAACTATGAACTTAATGCAGAAAATAATTGGTGGGGCTGTACTTTAGGACCAGGTAATCTAGACTGTTCAGATGTAAGCGCAGATGTAGACTTTGCACCCTGGTCAGACAGTGCTTATACAATAACAACTGAACAAACAACAGAAGCATATTTGTGCAGTGGTGAACCAGATTCATGTGACATAATAACTAACTGGTATAAATGTGAAGAAGAAACACCTGGATGTAACTGGTACAGCGTACCTTCTACAGTTGACATGTGGGATAATGCAATACACATAACAGAATTTAATGACACAACAATGCAATGGTATGAATGTTTAATGACTGTGGCAACTGCTAATAATGTGCATGGTGAGTATAAAATAAGAGGTGTTGCTGAAGATACAGGTGGCCAAGTAGGTAACTATGATCCAAGTGAAACTTGGTTTTTAAACCCAGTGATTGCATTAGGTATTACAGGCACAATTGATTTCAGTACAATGAACCCTGGTGAAACAAAAAAATCAACTCCAATAATAGTAGGTAATGCAGCTGAAACAGGATCTGGTGTTATGTTAGACATGTACATTGCAGGCACTGATTTTTATGACACAGCTCATGCAGGTGCAACATGTCCAACAAGTAATGTACTGAGATTAACTAATTTCAGGTATTATGCAGTTAGTGGAACATACTCAACATGTAACAACGCAGGCGCAGACGGAGAATGTTATGATGTAATACCTTATTACATGACAGG
>CAZEKF010000026.1:0-15072 GCA_964512765.1 uncultured Methanosarcinales archaeon | reverse complement strand
AACAATCGCTGTAATCAATAAAATTGCAAGTGTTCTATTTGATATATCATCCATTATTATCCAACCTCGGGGTTTTCTTCAAAATTAAACGTGATTTTTCCAGTAATAGGATCATTTCTATCCAGTACTTCAAACCTTACTTTTGCTGAAGTTGCGTTCTTACCTTTGTAAGTTGGTGCAGTATTCATATTTTTCATTTCTGAAACTACAGTAAATGTTCCTAACACTGAAATCGCGACAGCTAAAACAACAAGAATAACAATCATTGACCTTGGTAAATCATCTTCTTTTTCCATTGTAATTAATTTCAACTGTTTTGTACTATTTAAATATTTCTATAAATTATACTGTTTTTTCAACTGTTTTTTCAACTGTGTGTTAAAATGTTTTTACGTTTTACTGAATATTTGATAATTATTGCCAAGTTCACAATAAAAGCAAGTATGCATATCCATAACAGGTATGTTAAATATGATCTTTTGAAAATTATTTTTATATTATGTTCTTCAACAGGCGCATAACCTTCAAACACATCTTTTGGTAAGTATCTAACAATAATCTTTGACTTGTATGTTTTCAATGGTATGTTTGGCGGCAGATTAATTTCATAGTTAATTGTTTTATTTGTATCTTTTTGTGTGAATTCTTCATAAGATGAATATAATGTTGTATAATCTGTCAGTTCGCCTTCTGAATATATTGCAACTGAGAAATTTTTGTTTCTTGGATTTTCAATTGTGAAATTACTAATTACATATCTTTGATCGTAGATTGTTTCTTTTGGTTCAACATTCATTTCTTGTATATCATGAACAGTGTATTCAATTCTTTCTAAAAACAGCGTATTGTTCTCTGTTATTTCGACTCTAATAGTGTATTCTGTTTGTGAAATATTGTTTAGATGGCACGCTGCTCCGCATATGTTATTGAAACTAGTTGATCTATCTGTTCTTAGTAATAATATAGATTTACTGTCTGTTTCAAGGAATATGCTCACAGTACCTTCTCCTTTGTACTCGCCTGTTAAATAGACTGAACTTATATCTGGTGAAACAGGTTTCCATGTAATGTTCTCACTGTGGTTAAACTCTCTGCCAATGTCTGTGTGATATGTTTTTGACATACCAAAGATAACTCTACCTGTAATGCTTGGGTTAGAGATAATGCTTGCTCCCATTATAACAAATAACATAACAGCTATTATTGAAAAGAGTTTTATGTTATTATCAACAATGTTAAGATCTTTTGTTTTTAATTGATTAGTGTAGTCTTCAATAAGATTAGTATAATACTCTTTGTACTCTGTTACTTTGTTTTCATAGTTTTGATATTCTTCCTGAGTTAATCTACCATGGATAACACTAATTTTTGCAGTTCTTAGATCTTGGTCTAGTTTTAACAATGTATCTTTACATTTAGCAATATTATTAGTTAAGACTTCTTTCTCTTTCCTTATTTTTGATGCTACTGGCATTTTTTAATTGCTCTTTTATAAACAGTCCAAACTGTTCTTTGATCACGTTTTATTAATCTTGATATTTTTGCATAGGACAAATTATATTCTTCCTTCAGATACTTTACAATGGATTCTAATATTGAGACTTTTTTATCTTGGATAATTGAAACTGGAAAATCGTATTTTGATTTTTCAAAAGAAAATTTATCTGGAAATTTATTTTTAGAATGGTTGTAAGCTTGCCACACACCTTGCTTACTTCTATTTGTGATTCGTGCTATGTCTGTATGTCTGTAATTTTTAGTTTCAACTAAATATTTAACAATCAACTCAAAACTGCTTAGGTTTGATTTAAACAATAAGATAGGTATTCTAATGTCTTCAGATAGATCTAAAATATCTTTTTTAGTTAAATTATAGTCTTTTTTTAGCTCTTGTAAAAGGTTTTGAATCTGGAGAAATCTAGAATCTTTAGTGATATTATCATACATTTATACATTTATGTAAGTACTTACCTTTATATAATTTACTAATTAGTAAATATATGTAAGATTAATTATCAAAAATAATATTAATAAGTACATTTATGTAAGTACTTACCTTTATATAATTTACTAATTAGTAAATATATGTAAGATTAATTATCAAAAATAATATTAATAAGTACATTTATGTAAGTATTATTAATCATATAATTATTTCTATTTAGTAAATATAAATAAGTAATAAATTAATTTTGGTATTGTTGCTGAGGTGGTTGAGAAGGCGGTCTTGATTTTAGTTTTTTGCTAATGTAAACAAACAACATTATGTTCAATATTATTAACACCATGACTGCTACTATTAATAGTGTGGTTCTGCTACCTCCTTTATCTGTTACAACTTTTGCTGATACAAGTTCATTGAACTGGATGTTGTCTATTGAAACAATTGATGAAAATGTTTTTTCACTTGCTTTACCATCATAGTTTGTTTTAACAGAAACATCGTACTCCCCAACTTCAACACCTTCTGTGTTCCAGTACGCGTCCATTATTGCAGTTGACTGTTCTTGTATTTCAACAGGTACACTATTGAAACTTGACACTAGTTTGTTATCTTTGTATATTTCAACGTGACCGTCAACGTTTAATGGTGTGTTCCATTTATTTCTCAGGTAAATGTCTAATTTAGCTATCTGGCCAATTTTAAAATTATTAACCTGGATACGTTCAATTTCAAGTTTTAAATCACCAACTTCAAAGTTTTGCGATATTTTCAGAATTTTATTATCATACTCAATTGTAGCTTCTGCAAAATATTTACCAGGATGTTCAGCGTCCCATTGGACTGTTAACTTATCTTCTTTGCTTGGTTCAATTGACGTTGAATCAGTGTTTAACACACCGATTTCTTCATTAGTAGGTCCTTTAATAACAATTGTTGCTTTTGCATTATTGATTTTTTGTTTACCATAATTAGCTAGTGCCAATGTGAATGTGACAGGTGTTTCAAGCTCTAAATTGTTAATGTACATTTTACCAATTGCATATTTACCAGGATACGGAACATTAACTCTAACCTGATGGATAATGGCTGTTGTTGCCATGACAATGTTTTCTTTATACGTATCTTTAGGAACTGCTAGTGCTAAAATACCGCCTCTTCGTTCACCTGGTGCTAAATCTTCAGGTAATGTTAGTTTGAAATTAATCCAGGTTTCTGCTTGTTCAGCTATTAATACATCTTTTTCAAGTTCAATGTAATCAGCTAACTCGCCTTCTGGCGTGAATATTACTTTACTTGGTATTTCATCTACTATTACTCTAAACCTACTTTCTTGCATGCCTTGTTTATAGTCAAACGTTGACCTTGAAGGAGCTATTCCAATTGCCATTACATTTGAAACTAACAGAATCAGTCCAATGAACCATATTAATTTCTTATACTTCAAGATCGTTCACCTACAATATATATAGCAGCTTTTTTAGAACCTGGCGGTTCGTCTAACGGCACCTGGACTCTGATATCAATCTCTGCATTATCATTGGAATCATTATAGTCAAGATCTTCAATCAAGGATTTATTGAGTGAGGTTACGCTAGTGAAATTCGACCATGACATTGTTGACGCAGAAGTGTTGAATGATCCTGATTCTGTTGAATCATCGTCTGCTTTGAACTGGAAGAATTGCGTGTTCAAAGCCTGTCTCACCCATAACGACGCGTTTGCGCTTATCCTTGATATGTTTATTAAAATGTTACCTGTATTCTCAAGTATTAATGGCGACGCATCACTGTCTGTAGTTTCAACTGCTAATACGTCCATGTCACCAAAGTCAACTGTTGCTGTTGTTAATTCAAGGCTAATGTAAGATTCAATAGTAAAGTTCCATTCATCTGACCAGTCACTATACTCTGCACCGTCAAATGCTCTTACTTTCCAATAGATCATGTGGTCAACACAGTAATCATACGCAGCTGTATAATTTTCAGTTGTTACATTTGTTGTTATATCAGCTCCACAATCAATTGCTGACGTGAACGTTACATTAATTGTATAATTTAATGTGTCACCATCCGGATCACTCGTGTTCCAGTCAAAGAACGGTGTTCTATCATGGAAAGTTGAGTTACCTTCAGCAGGATGTATTAATGTTGGTTTGTACGGTGCAGTGTTATTAATGTAAATTGTTGAACTTATATATTCTGAATAATCTGTTCCATCGTACGCTCTTAAAGTACAGTTCCATGTTTCGCCTGTTGTTGTGTTACCTGATCCTAATGTGTTAATGACTGCATTATTACCAGCTGTCAATTCTGTATTATTACCGTACAACATTAAATCTGTTGCATTGTACCACCAGTATTCTACTGCCAAAGTTGTATTTTCTGCATCGTCAGGTGTTGCCTTACATTGTATGTTACTTAATGTATTTGCAGGATCCGGGTTGAATGTTTGTGTTGATATAGTTGGTGGTGCATTGGCTACTGTTACATGAGTTGAGTTTTTATTTATACCATTCTGGTAACCATCATTTGGAGTGACCTCGCAATGCCATTCATCGTTCAATGCTGTCTCATTGTAGAGAATCACGTTTGGTGTTCTACCTACACTACCTGCTAAATAGTTTTGATAGATTTGGTCTGATGTTAAGGAATGGTTGTAAATACGGACTTCGTCTAAAGTTCCATTAAAATAAGAAGTATATCCTATGTGAGATCCTACACTACATTTACCTGCATTTGTGTTGATGACAATGTTTTGTGACTCCTTAAAATCTCCATTAACGTATAAATAGTCAGTTCCACTATTATGAACAACTACAATATGATACCATGTTTCTAATGAAGGGATTGTGTATGTAGAATATATAATAGGTGCTGAGTAAGCTGAATGGAAAATACCATTATTTCTAAAACCTATTCCTGATTGTTTTCCACTTGCAGTGTTTCCAATAGCAGTAATATAATGATATTCATCTGTTTGCATTTCTGTTGGATAAGCCCATGCTTCAAAAGTGTGGCCTCCTGTTCCAACATTGAACACATCATTGGTTCCACAATTTATGTAATCATCACTACCATCAAACTGATAGGCACCACCAACTTTACCTCCTGTTCTATTAAATTCAGCTCCTAACACAGTACCATTGTTATTATATCCTGAATAATCTGTTGCATTGGTTTGTTCATTACCTGTTCCCTCAAACGGCATATATAACAAAGTTAAGGATTGATTGTCTTTGTACCAATTAGTAATATTTGTAACAGGATCACTGTTCAAATCAGCAACGTTCTGCGGAGCACATGTTAAATTACTGGTTGTGTTTGGTAACGCAGGTGTTAATGATGGTGTGTCATGCGTTGATATGTTGTTAATTTTTATTGTGTCTGCGTCTGTGTAATTTACACCGTTCAAAACATTATCATGTACTTCATACCTGTACTGGTAACAGTTGCCTCCAGCGGTTGAACCGTCTGTGTACGGACTTGTTGGGTTCAAGCTACCAACCTGCGCCCATGCACCGTAACTATCACAAGTGTTATTGTCAAGCATTGCTGCTGTTCTTCTCAATAATCTAGTATTACTTGCATTTAACCCTGACTCTGAATCTGTACCATCGCTAAATGTAATTGAACCTGCACTCGTATAACCATCTGCATAACTAATACTTCCTCCTGAAGGTGCTGTAACATCTCTATTAACTGTGAAGGTGGAAGTATTACTCTGTCCAGAAGTTGCGTAACATGTTACTGTTCCTGTTGTATCATATGTATCATCTGTTGCCCATTGATAATCATAAATATAAGGATCAGTTGCGTCAATACCACCAGCACTAACAGTAGCAGGATATGTTACATTTCTAATTCCTGCAACAGAATGGTTTGCATCTACTGTAACGTTAAAGCTACCTGTGGTTAGTGTATTATAATATATAGTTGTACCAGAAACATACTGATATTCATTGTTAAGACCTTCTGTCAAACCTGTAACTAAACAAGCAGGTTTGGTTATATCTATCATTGCAGTGCTAGCGCTTGTATAATTAACTCCGTTCAAAATATTATCATGTACTTCATATCTGTACTGGTAACAGTTACCATCTTCAACAGTGGCATCATTATAAACTGAACTTGGGTCTAACCCACCTAACTGTGACCAGCTACCATAACCTCCGCAACTACCACCTGTTAAAGTTGCGCTTCTTCTTAACAATCTAGTATTACTTGAATTTAATCCTGACTCTGAATCAGTACCATCACTAAACGTAAGCGCAACGCTTGCACTAGCATAGAACCCGTCATCATAACTTAAACTACCTCCTGAAGGTGCTGCAACGTCTCTGTTAACTGTGAAATTAGTTGCGTTTGTGTTATCATCAAGATCATAGCAAATAACAACTGCTAACTGGTCATAAGTATCATCAGTTGCCCATTGATAATCATATATATATGGATTACTTGTGTCTATACCGCCTGCACTAACAGTGGCTGGGAAAGTAACATTCCTAATACCACTACCTGGGTCTGTTGCAGTTATTGTTACATTAAAGCTTCCTGTGCTTAAAGTTGTGTAATATATTGTTGAGCCACTTACATACTGATATTCGTTGTTAAGACCTTCTGTTATTGTGTTAAGTGAACAACTAGGTGGTAAATCGTCAACACAATCATTGCTAACACAACTATATCCTTCCGGACATTCACTAGCAGTGTTACAATCATACCATGTTGCTGAGTTACAATAATCATTGTCACCGTCACTGTCTGCGTCTGTACTAACATCAGCATTATCATAACATGTATTAGCGTCTACACAATCTGTTGATGCTAAACAACACGCATCAGTACCATCTGCAGAAGCATCCATGGTTCCAGCATCAAATGTTGATACTACTCTGTTCTCGCTAGCGTCTTCACAACATGATGATGCAGATGTTTCTCCTCCAATGTTCCAATAACTTGGACTGCTTCCTTTTATACAATCACAAACAGTTTCATTAGAATCACCGTCATTAAAGTATATACAACTTGCGTTAATAAATCCTGATGTGCTATCGCATGCACTCGCAGCTTTTTCATCAGCTGTTGTGTTACCACCGCATGCAAATTCACAGTTTCCATCTTCGCCAATAACACTTGAACAATCATCACAAACACCGTCGTCAGGGTCATAGTTACCTGCGTCTGTGAAATCACCGTTTGTTAAACTATCATCACAATCATCACCTTCAGCTGAACCATCTGCGTCAGCTGATGCCTGATAATTACTACCATCATCTATTACAAAACCAGAAGTTATACAACTAGCTCCTGTACTGTCTGCGCATAAACCTGCTTGTGCAAAGTTACCGCCGCCTGTTTCGCTGTCACATGAGTCACCACTTGTTGAGTTACATGACGCGTATGTTGAATCTGAACCAACAGTACATGTTGCACCACAGTCCATTACAACTGGATCAGTCTGATCACATGTGCCTGCTGATAAACAAACACCTCCAGAACTTGCATGGTTATACGCAGTACCGTCTGCACTACATCCATATCCAGGATAACTTGCACATGATGAACGACAAGTACCATCAACACAAAGACCGTCTTCACAATCTGTTCCAGCACTACACCCGCTACAATCAGTTGGTATTGTAGCTATCCATGTATTGGTATCAGTGTCACAGTATTTACTTCCTCTTTGTTGACAGTCTGCATCATTTGTATCTGCATCTGGACTGGCAGTAATCTGAGATCCGCAATCGTACAATAAACCTTCTTCACATAAAACACTGCTACTGCTTGAACCGTCTGATAAAATTGCGTTGTTATAACAACACGCTCCGCTTGCTTCCGAATGTTCATAATCTTCTCCACCGTCACAACATAAACTAGTTCCGTCGTTATTAAACACTACACCATCTGCGCTATATCCTGATGTAGTTATGTCTGAATCACATGCATTACCCTCACTACATGAACCCATTGTACTATAATATATACTACCAGTGTAACACACATCACCTACTTCACAACTGCCTTCGTTTACACATAAACCTGCTTCTGCATCTGCAAATCCACTACTTACATCTCCTATATCATAACAAGTCCTACCTGCTGTACAGGTTGTTCCACAGTTTTCGTACGGACTTGAATCTGTAGCACTTGTACCAAATGCAAAGTATGTTGCACCTGTACAACAATTATCTCCTGTAGTGGTTATTCCTTCTAGAGCTATACCTGCATCCGGACTATTATCGCATGTCATTCCTAATGTAGGTGAAGCAGCACAAGAATCATCAGGATCTGTATCGGTTTTACTTGCTCCGTATGCAACTTCACCATCTGTGCTTGAACAACAATTATCATCGCCTGTAATAGTACCATCTCTTGAATAACCTGCTGTAGAAATGTCAGAGTCACAAGCATCATCTGTTGAACAACTACTCATTGTTCCATAATATACAGCACCTGTGTAACACACATCTACAGTGTCACAGCTACCTTCATTAACACATAATCCTGCTTCACTGTCTGCAAATCCACTAGTAACATCTCCAATATCATAACATGTTCTACCTGCCGTGCATGTTGGACCGCAGTTTTCCCATGGAGTACTGTCTGTTGCACTGCTACCAAAAGTAAAGTTAGTTGCGTTTGTACAACAATCGTCTGCTGTTGTTACTATTCCTTCTAATGTTATACCATTAAGAGGATCATTGTCACATGTTCTACCCACTGTTGGACTAGAACTACATGAATCGTCAGGGTCTGTGTCTGTTTTACTAGCTCCGAATGCTGTCTCTCCCTCAGAATCTGAGCAACAGTTATCATCGCCTGTTAATGTACCATCACGTGTATACCCTGCTGTTGTTATATCTGAATCACATTGGTCGTCTGTTGAACAACTGCTCATTGTACTGTAATATATACTACCTGTATAACATACGACTCCTGTCGAACAACTACCTTCATTAACACATAAGCCTGCCTCTGCGTCTGATAATCCTCCTGATATATCGCCAATATCATAACATGTCCTGCCATGTGTACATGTTGTACCACAATTCTCCCATGGAGTTAAATCCACTGAACCTGATCCAAACGCAAAGTATGTTGCGCCTGTACAACAATCGTCTGCGGTTGTTACCACCCCTTCTAATGCAATGCCACCATCTGGAACATTGTCACACGTCATTCCTACTGTTGGTGTTGTACTGCACGAATCGTCAGGATCTGTGTCTGTTTTACTAGCTCCGTAAGCAACTTCACCTTGGCCAGATGCGCAACAATTATCATCGCCTGTTACTGTACCTGATCTTGTATAACCTGGCGCAACATCATAGTCACATCCGTCATCAGTTGCACAACTACTCATTGTACCATATAATGTACTAGTTGAATTACAAACATCAACTGTATCACACGTTACTCCTCCATCTGCAACACAAACTCCGTCTTGAACATAATCAGCACTTCCTAAACTTGAATCACATGCATCTGCGTTTGCACAATAGTCGCATGTTTGTGTATATCTATTTGAAGCTGCAGAGTCTATACAGATCTCACCTGAAGTAATACAATTAGCATCACTGTCAGCTGTGCCAACACCATCGTTTGCACAAATACCGTCTGCTGAATACGCTCCACTTGTTACAGAATTATCACATTGTTTCTCACTTGTTACATCATTATCATCACAGTCACATTCTGATGCACTTGTAACTGTCTCATCTGTACAACAACTAGCAGCTGCACATTGACCATCTTGACTATAACTAGGTGCAACATCACTATCACATGCTTCACCATCTCCTGAACTTTGATCACAGTCTGTGTAATAATCACTTGAATAAAAGGAAACTTCGTCCTTGTCACAACTCCATGTACCTTCAGAGTTACGTGCACAAACACCACTTGCTGAATTATCATACGCAGTACCGTCATCTGAACATCTGTCACCATCATAAGTTGAGTTACAAGCTGAAGCACATACTGCTTCTATACAATATCCTCCCAAGCAACTCGAACCTGTTGTACAACTACAACCATCCGGAATCCCTGCCACCCAGGTGTTTGTACTTGTATCACAATAACTACTTCCTACATTTGCACAGTCTGCACTATTAGTGTCAGCGTCCGGACTGGCAGTAATCTGAGATCCACAATCGTATAATAAACCTTCTTCACATAAAACACTGCTACTGCTTGAACCATCACTTAATATTGCGTTGTTATAACAACACGCTCCGCTTGCTTCCGAATGTTCATAATCTTCGCCAGCATTACAACATAAATTACTACCATCATTATTGAAAACCACACCGTCTGCACTATATCCTGATGTAGTTATGTCTGAATCACATGCATTACCCTCACTACATGAACCCATTGTACTATAATATATACTACCAGTGTAACACACATCACCTACTTCACAACTGCCTTCATTAACACATAATCCTGCTTCACTGTCTGCAAATCCACTTGCAACATTACCAATATCATAACAAGTCCTACCTGCTGTACATGTTGTGCCACAATTTTCATACGGAGTTGAGTCTGTTGCACTTGTACCAAATGCAAAGTATGTTGCGCCTGTACAACAATCGTCTGCTGTAGTTGTTATACCTTCTAATGCCACACCCGCATCTGGACTATTGTCACATGTCCTACCCAATGTTGGGCTTGAACTACACGAATCGTCAGGGTCTGTATCTGTTTTATTTGAACCATAAGCAACTTCACCATCTGTGCTTGAACAACAATTGTCATCGCCTGTTAATGTACCATCTCTTGAATAACCTGCTGTAGAAATGTCAGAGTCACAAGCATCATCTGTTGAACAACTACTCATTGTACTATAATATATACTGCCTGTGTAACATACATCCCCTGTTTCACAACTGCCTTCATTAACACATAATCCTGCTTCACTGTCTGCAAATCCACTTGCAACATTACCAATATCATAACATGTCCTCCCATGCGTACATGTTGTACCACAATTCTCCCATGGAGTTAAATCCACTGAACCTGATCCAAACGCAAAGTATGTTGCGCCTGTACAACAATCGTCTGCGGTTGTTACCACCCCTTCTAATGCAATGCCACCATCTGGAACATTGTCACACGTCATTCCTACTGTTGGTGTTGTACTGCACGAATCGTCAGGATCTGTGTCTGTTTTACTAGCTCCGTAAGCAACTTCACCATCAGTACTTGAACAACAGTTGTCATCTCCTGTAACTGTACCATCTCTTGTATAACCAGGTGCAACGTCAGTGTCACAACCATCGTCTGTTGAACAACTACTCATACTACCATAATATGTAGCAGTTGCATTACAGACATCACCTGTGTCACATACAGTACCTCCATCTGAAACACAGACTCCATCCTGGACATAATTTGCACTTCCTAAACTTGAATCACAATCATCACCGCTTGCACAATAATCACATGTTTGTGTATATCTATTAGAAGCAGCAGAATCTATACAAATCTCACCTGAAGTTATACAGTTTGCATCTGAATCTGCTGTGCCAACACCATCATTTGCACAAATACCATCTGCTGAATACGCTCCTGATGTTACAGTGTTATCGCATTGTATTTCTGAAGTTACATCGTTATCATCACAGTCGCACTCAGCTGCACTATTAACTGTTTCATCTGTACAACAATTTGCTGCTGCGCATTGACCGTCTTGTGAATAACTTGGTGCAACGTCACTGTCACAAGCTTCACCATCTCCACTACTCTGGTCACAATCTGTATAGTAATCGCTTGAATAGTATGATACTTCTCCTTTGTCACAGCTCCAAGCACCTGCAGAACTACGCGCACAAATACCACTTGCAGAATCTGTATAAGCATTACCATCATCTGAACATCTATCTCCATCATATGTTGACGTACATGCTGCTCTACATGTACCTTCTATACAATACCCTTCCTCACAACTTGATCCTGTTGTACAACTACATCCTGTTGGTATAGTATCTATCCAAGTATTTGTGTCAGTGTCACAGTAATTATTACCTACGTTTGCACAATCACTTGACTCTGTGTCAACATTACCTGTAACTGACACTTGACTGCCACAATCGTATAATTGTCCATTTTCACATAATATTGAACTGCTTTCGCCATCGTCTGCTAAAACTGCTGCGTTATAACAACAACTCCTGCCTGCTGCTGACGCTTGCTCAAAGTCTTCACCTGAATCATCACCACAACAATCTGAATAACTTCCTGTTCCTGAACTTAACCAAGTATTCCCTGCATTTCCACACGCTGTGGAATCTGCATCCTGCGCATACCATGTGCCAGACCTGCATTCTTCTGTATCTGCACCATCTCCTCCGCCTGTATCTCTAAGGGTAGCAGTATTGTAACAACCCCATGAACCAGAGGTTCCATATGATCCAAGCTCCCAGTCATCAACACAATCTGTTGAAGCATCACAACAAGATGTTGAAGAAGATGCATCAGTTGCCCCAGCTTCAGATATTTCATATCCTACCATGACTTCATCAAGTTGCCAACAACATTCATTATCATCAAACTCAATAAGATTGTCTCCTACAGATAAGTCAGATGAAGTATCGTGATGTTTGAAATATGCCCAATTGTTATTCCCTGAAGCGACAGTGTTTGAAAAAAATGATTTAGCAATGTATATTTTCGCATCTGTATCTTCATCTTCTGTATCATAAATATTATAAATTAAACATGCGTCTGTTGCACTTGCCATGTTAATGTTATAACACATGTCACCTGATGCAGGATTACCTGAATTTCTTTGGGTACCATCAAATGTTCCTCTGGTCAGTGTCCAACAAGTGTCGCATTGGTATCTTGTACTGGATGATGAAGATGTGTCACAAGATTTTAAAGCTGGACAGTCACTGTCTGCATCACAGCACCCTGCAGTACCATCTCTACAAACTGGTTCAGTATCACAGACATCTGATGAGCATGCTGTACATACATAACTTCCACTACAATACTCTCCACTTGAACAATCACTATCACTACAACAATCACTTGAAGCAGACCCAATACAACTTCCACTACAGATAATACCATCCTGAACATAATTTGCTGATGTAAGCGATTTATCACAAGCATCCAAATCAATACAATAACTGCCTCCGCTTGTATATCTGTTACCATTTGCAGAATCTATACAAATCTCTCCAGAGGTTATACAATTAGCATCTGAATCAGCTGTACCAACACCATCGTTTGCACAAATACCATCTGCTGAATACGCTCCAGAAGTTACTGTATTATCACATTGTTTTTCACTTGTAACGTCATTATCATCACAGTCACATTCTGACGCACTTGTAACTGTTTCACCTGTACAGCATGTGCCGCTTGCACATTGACCATCTTGTGAATAACTTGGTGCAACGTCACTATCACACGCTTCACCATCTCCACTACTCTGGTCACAGTCTGTATAATAATCACTTGAATAATAGGATACTTCATTTTTATCACAGCTCCATGAACCACCAGAAGTTCTAGCACAAATACCACTTGCAGAGGCTGTATAAGCATTACTATCGTCTGAACATCTGTCACCGTCATATGTTGATGTACATGCTGCTCTACATGTACCTTCTATACACGTATCACTACCACATTGATCTCCTGTTGTACATGCACCTCCATCAACATAAAGACATGTTCCGCTGAAACAGTTTAATCCTGATGCACAATCACTTCCACTATTTCCTCCTCCTCCTCCCCCTATTGCTTGGCAACATGAACTACCATGAGAAATCAAAGCCGAACACCTTCCATATGAATAAGGATATGCATACCCTGTTGCACTTGAATCAATATACACTAACCCAGAATCACAGTTTGCAACACAATCTGCATCTCTATTATCTCCTGATCCTGCACTTGTACAACTACCAAAATTAGCAACGTAAGCTGTTAGTGGCATGCTAACTGAACATCCTGAATTTGTTGGTCCGTCAAACTGTCCGTCACCTGTATTCCATGCATTTGCGTCTGAACTGCATTGTGTACCACAACCTGGAGAACCGCAGTTAGCTCCGCTTGCCGCGTCACATGTTCCTCCAGTACATACACCACTACCACATTCATTTCCTGTAGTGCAAGCTTGACCATCTACTCTTCTACACTGACCACTACTTGCGCTCGCTGTTCCTTGGCATAAATTATTGTAACCTGAAAAACAACTTCTTGAATATGTTGCATCTGAACATTGTGTGTCATGACTACAAGACCCGCCTTCTGATACACTACCATCTGCTGTACAAGTACCACTTAAACAATACCCTGTTCTTGAATAACCAGAAGTTGTAACATCGCTGTCACATTCATAGTTACTGGAACAGCTTGCAATATAATCCCCACCGTTTTTTGATACTACTCCTGTTGTACATACAGTACTTCCTGTACATATTCCTGCTTCACTGTCTGCTAAACCACTTGCTATATTACCTATATCATAACATGTTCGACCATCTGTACATGATGTCCCACAGTTTTCCCATGGACTTGAATCAGTTGCACTTGTACCAAACGCAAAATATGTTGAACCAGTACAACAATCATCTGCTGTTGTTGTTATTCCTTCTAATGCAACTCCTGAATTTGGACTGTTATCACAGGTTCTTCCTAATGTTGGTGTTGCTGAACAACTATCGTCAGGATCTGTATCTGTTTTACTAGAACCAAATGCAACTTCTCCCTGACTACCTGAACAACAATTATCATCGCCTGTTATTGTACCGTCTCTTGAATAACCAGACGTTGTTATGTCACTATCACATGCACTATCTGTTGCACAGCTGCTCATTGTACTATAATATGTGCTACCTGAATAACAAACATCGCCTGTCTCACATGAATTACCTGAAACACATAATCCTGCTTCACTATCTGCAAAACCACCACTAACACTTCCAATATCATAACATGTCCTGCCTGCTGTACATGTAGTTCCACAATTTTCCCATTGCGTACTGTCTGTTGCGCTTGAACCAAACGCAAAATATGTGGCGCCTGTACAACAATCGTCTGCTGTAGTTGTTATACCTTCTAATGCTATGCCTGCATCTGGACTGTTATCACATGTTCTTCCTAATGTTG
>CAZEKF010000025.1:0-16197 GCA_964512765.1 uncultured Methanosarcinales archaeon | reverse complement strand
TTTGCCCAGAAGACAATTGTAAGTTAAGAGTTATTAACACATTAAAACAAGCTAACAACTCAATTTATTTTATGGTATTTAGCTTTACTGATGAAGATATTGGAAATTTGTTATACAACAACGATTATATAGGTTTAAATGTTAAAGGTATTCTTGAGAAAAAACAATTAGGCAAATATTCCAGATATGAAGATCTTAAAGAATTTTCTATTATTGACAAAAACAAGTACACGTTTCATCATAAAGTGTTTATCATAGATGAAAAAACAGTAATCACAGGAAGTTACAACCCAACTAAAAACGCTAATGAAAGAAACGATGAAAATATCTTAATTATTCATAACAAAGAAGTTGCTGAGAAATTCTTAGATGAATTTGATCAACAATACAATTATAAAGAAACAATTCCAAGGTCTGTTTCAGATTTAATCATTAACAAAGTTTTGTATGATGCAGTTGGAAGTGATAAAGATAATGAATTTGTTGAATTGAAAAATGTTGGAACTAATGAAATTGATTTAGGTTATTATTTTTTAAGCAATAACAAAACAAATTCACGTTTACATGGAAATTTAATACCAAATAAAACAATTAAAGTTAAGTCAAGTTTTTCCTTAAAAAATTCAAACGGAATATTAATGTTAAAACACAACCACAATATTATTGACTTTGTTGCATGGGAAGGATTGTGGAATTTGGAAGCAAAAGAAGGACAAAGTCTTGTTAGGAACAATAACTTAGTTCACGAATCTTCATGGTATATCAGTTAGCTTTTTATTATTTCTAAATTTATTAAGAACCAATGACTTTTGAAATTCTGATTAAAGAAAATAAAAAAATTGTTTTAGCTAGGTTATTATTAAAACATGACGCTCTTCTTATTAAATATCCTAAGTTTGGAGTGTGGTGTTATTTTCTTAACACAAAAAACAGAGTTGTTTTAATAGAGCCTGGGCCCAAATACAATTCATTATCACCTTTTTTAAGAAGATATCTAAAAAAAACGCATAATGCAGATCTAATATTAAAAACTCTAAAAAAACATTTTCCTAATAAAACAATATCACAGATTTATGTGTCTCACTACCACTTTGACCATTCAGAGAACGCGCCAGAGTTACAAAATAAAGTTCAGAAGCAGTTTGGAAACCTGCCTTTAATAAAGATTCATAAGTACGATGTTGAAAAGAAGAAGATGCTAAAAGTCTTCAATACTTCGTTAAACGATAGGTATAGAAGTGCTGGCTATAAAAAATGGAAATTTGGTACTTTTGTTAAAAATAATGAAAAAATACTCGGCACAGAGTTTGTTGTTAAACACATACCTGGCCATACTACAGGTTCTATTGGATTCATAAGCAAAAAACATAGAGTAACAATTTCTGGCACTTGGCTGGATAAAGAAAAAGATCCGTTGAAATGGTACTTTTGCAACATAATTGATGAGGATAATGAAAATGTTGAAAAAAGTGTTAAGAAAGTTAGTTTAACAGAATATAAACATTATTTTTTTCATCCAGACATTAATCCTTCTGAGTTATTCTTTAAAAAATGACTTCATAAACTGGGCAACTTTTTCAGTCCTGTGCATGTGGATGTTATGACTATAATCTTCTATAAAATTTATCTTAGAGTTCTTAATGTGTTTTAATATATGTTCTTGAAACTTATAAGGAAATAATTTATCTTTTTTTCCATAGACAAGTAAAGTAGGACAACTAATTTTTTCGAGTTCTTTTTCAGTAACTTCATAATCTGTTAATCTAAATGCTATCTTATATCTTTTTAAAAATGTCTTAATAGAATTGTTCATTACTAATGCAAGGCCATATCTTGGATAAAAAAATAATTCTGGAACATCCGCGTAATTAGCATATTTGTTGCTCCTGTCAGGAAACGGCCAGATAGCGCCTAGTCCATAAACTATAACTTTGATTATTCCAACAATTAGTCTTAGAACAGGATTTTTCTTAGAAAAAGTTGTTGTATAGGTTGAAGATACTAAGACAAGTTTTTTAATAGTTATTTCTTTACCAAACATTGCAACAAACTTTTCAGCAATAATAGTTCCAAAACTAACACCAACAACATAAACTTTTTTTAATTTTTCTTGTTTCAATACTTTATACGCGTCCTTTGCATAATCTTCTAATGTTTGATTCTTTAGATTTTCTGGATAACTGGATCTGCCTCTGCCTCGGTTATCTGGAGCGATTATATTATAATTTTGTTTGAATTCTCTATGTAATTTACCAAGTAAAGTATTATTCCCAAAAAAACCACCATGAATAAATAGAATAGTGCCTTTTGGTTTTATGCATGTTGATTTGTGGTAATAGATATTAGTTTGATCAAAGCTTGTCACGTAAGGCATAATCAATTGCAGATTTAACTAGAATATTAATATTTTCCTTTTTTACTTTTACATCATTTAAAGAATGCCAGTTCGGTATGTTACCTTTATCATCAACAGCTGTTATTGAGATTGCTTTAATACCTTTCTGCGCAAAACTGCCAGCATCACTTATCCCCATGAAACCTATTTTTTTGTTTGTTAATTTTCCTTTGTGTTTTCTGATTAGTTTTTTGAAATTAGTTGTTGTTGTTTTATCATAATTAACAAAAAATCTTTCTTTCTCCATGAAACCAAATTTGCCTAAACTAACAGATTCAAAATTTATTATAATAGAGTTTTTAATTTCATTGTAATGCTTTCTTACATAAGATTTAGAACCAATACAACCAATTTCTTCTGCTCCAAACGATATGAAAATTATTTCTGTGTGATCTTGTTTTTTTATTTTTTTTGAGATCTCAATTAATGTAGCAACACCCGATAAATTATCATTAGCTCCAGGTGAGTATTGTTTTGATTTAATGTTTAATGTAATGTATCCTAATAAGAATAAGTTGAAGCACAATACAAAGTATAAAGGAATGTATTGAACAAATTGGTTAATGAATACAATTATGAATGAAACAGCAGTTAGAAAGATGTTTAGCTTAATTAGTGCCATTCCAGTTTTTTCAAATAATGGTGAAACATTACCTGAATCATGATGTGCAGTGAAAATAATTGTTTTTTTCTTTGTTTTAATAGACTTTATTTTTCCGATTATGTTATAAGAGGAGTTTTTTGGAAAAAAGTACTTGTAAATATGGATGTTTAATATTTTATTAACAAAATAATTTATCCCATACAATACCACCAAACTAAAAGAAACTAATGGGTTTGTGAAGTACCATAACACAGACCCTAAGAATAATATCAAAGAAATATACATCCAAGCATTGGTTGAGCTAGGATAACAATAAAATTTCTCTTCGTTAACTTCATTACAATGTTTTTCCAATTCTTTCTTTATGATTATTCCAGTATCTCGTTCTTGTTTGCTAGCAGAAGGTCTTGGTCCTATTGTGTCAAGAATTTGTTTGATTATGTCCATATTAATACAGTAAATATAGCAAATATTTTAAGTTAATCAGTGTTCACATGATAAAATGTTGATTTATGGAGTGTTATCAGGGTTAGTAGCAATGCTAGGTTGGGGCATTGGAGATGTTTTCCTGAAAAAACCTTCAGAAAAATTTCATGGAGTTAATGTACTATTCTATACACACTTAATCATGCTCCTTTTCAGTGTACCTGTTTTTATTATATTTTTGTCAAACAACCAGTTTTCACTATCGCTTACAGATGCTTTACTAATATTAATTTTAGCAGGTGTTGATTTGTTTGCGTTCCTTAATTATTTTCACGGGTTAAAAGTAGGCGAACTTTCTGTAATGGCTCCGATTTCAGCTTTATATTCAATTGTTACAGTTATACTAAGTGTTATTTTTCTTAATGAAGTTTTGACAAGATTAAATATTGTTGCAATTGGAATAGCAATAATTGGAATTATTCTGACCTCAACAGATTTAAAGAACATTCATAAGATTCATACATCCAAAGGTATTTGGAATGCTGTTTTAAGCATGTTTGGTTGGGGTGTATATATGTTCATGGCAGGAATTCTTGAAGAAAGAATTGGTTGGCAAATGACTTTTTTTTTAACAACAGCAGCGCTTGTCATTGCTCTGGCAAGCTATAAAACAGTTTCAAGAGTTAAAGAAAAGAAAACTATTAATCAGTACTGGAAAAGTTTTGCTATTGCGGGTTTTCTTTACACAATAGCATGGTTGTTTGTTAATATAGGAATTTCAGTAAGCTTAGTTTCAATAGTTTCTGTAATTTCATCAATGGCACCTGCAGTAACTGTTGTTTTAGCTGTATTATTCTTGAATGAAAAATTAGTTCTTAATCAAGTAATTGGAATCATTACAATATTGGTTGGGTTGTTTCTGATTAGCTTATAATTTTATAAATAAAACATAATTTACTATTATCTATGGACAATGTTAGAGTTTTGTTAAAAGCATTTATTATGAAAGATGATAAATTTTTTACAATAAAACGTGCTCCGGATTCATTTACTAATCCTAACCAATGGGACATACCAGGAGGGACTCTTGAGTATAATGAAAACATTATGGAGTCATTAGTTAGAGAAATTAAAGAAGAATCAGGGTTATCTGTTAAAAATATTAAACCTGTTCAAATAAGTTCAGGATACAGTGATAAACAAAAAGCATTTAGAATCGAAATTGGATTCAAATGTGATTATGATGGTGGAAAGGTAAAGATTAGTGATGAACATACTGCTTTTAAGTGGGTAACTAAAGACGAATTTCCACAAATGAATGCGCAAGAGTTTCTTAAGGAATTTGTACTTTTTCTAGGATAACCCACTGGACACATCTTTTTTGGTAGGTTCTCGTCTGTAAACTTACTAAAAATACCCCACTGGACACACTGGACATTCTTGTGTGAGGTATTTAAATGATTTTTTCTAAATAAAAGAGAAGAGGTGATTTACATGATAAGATTTGTTGCATTAATAACAACATTATTAGTAGGTTTTTTTTACACAAGGAACGAGGTAAGAGCGCTTGTTAAATGTGTTACTGAAAAAGATTATGTTAGCTGGTATGAGTTAAATAAAGAAGTTGCTAGGAGAGAAGCTGGATTGTACTAGCTTTAAGAATGAAGATTGTTTTTACATATCATGCAGAAAATAGGCTAGAATTTAGAAATATTTTGAAGCATGAAGTACTTGATGCAATTAAAAGACCTCTAATTACAGTGAAGAAACACGGGAAATATTATGCAAAAAAGGAATTAGGAAGAGGAGTAATTGAAGTGGTTTATGAGAGAAAAGAAAACTATATAAAAGTACTTACAATATACTGGTTATAAAATGGAAATCACATTTGATAAAGAAGCAGATGCAATGTATATCAAGTTTAAAAAAGGTAATTTTGCAAAAAACAAAAAAGTTGATGATTTAACAATACTTGATCTGGATGAAAAAGGTAATGTATTAGGTGTTGAACTCCTTGGAGTGAGTAATAGAATTACAAAAGGATCTAGTTCTTATCTTAGTTTAAAAAAATTACTTGCTGAAGTTTAGATTAATATATAATGAAAAAATATTTAAGTCTGGACACTAAACATAACACTATATGCGTAGTTCAAGAAAAAGCCAAGTAACTTTAATAGTTATAATTGGTCTTTTATTGGTTTTTGGTGTTATAGTATATGTTAATTATTCTAACAAAGAACTAGATCAATCAGAAATAGGAAACACAGTTAATCTTAAAGCAACCCAGGATTCACTTAATTTAGTTATGGAATCTTGTTTGGAAAACATGGCTAACCAAGCAGTACACGATTACGGTTTGTATCCTGGCGTAAGCGATGTTTTAATTCAAGAACATATTGTTGAAAATCTGCCGACATGTATTATAGAGACAAAAGTATTTGAAGGATTTGAAGTTACAGATACAGAAGTTAATGTTGATGTTGAAATTACTGAAGAAGCATTGATTATTAGCCTTGATTATCCGATTAAATTGGTTAAAGGGACATCTATAATTAGTTTCTCTGAACAAAACTATAATATTCCAAGAACATACTGGACAGATCTTTCTCCAAACCTAGATATTACTTTATCTTCTCCAAACCAAGAATTCATTATTAAAGTTCCAGGTGGAACAAAACTAGAAGGAGAAGATCAGAATATTGGTCTAAAAATACTTGACAGGGAGTTTAATGGATTATCTAATAGAGTTGTTATTGGTATGCTTGCATTTTCTGGTTTGCCTGAACAAGCAGACTTTTCTCAACTAGTAGAATTGACAATGTATTATAATGATTATGACGTTCCAAACACGGTTAATGAAGGAAACTTAAGAATAGGGTATTATGATGAATTGTCAGATGTTTGGTTTGCATTACCAACTGTTGTTGATACAGATGAAAATAAACTAACTGCAAAAACAAATCATTTCACTCCTTTTGC
The DNA here is from genome assembly GCA_964512765.1 of uncultured Methanosarcinales archaeon. Lineage (GTDB taxonomy): Archaea > Nanobdellota > Nanobdellia > Woesearchaeales > GW2011-AR15 > GW2011-AR15. Next base: position 9,793 of record CAZEKF010000025.1, on the reverse strand, counting down.
AATTGTTATTAGATGTACTGAAGAACTTGAAATGACCGAGACGTATATACCTATTGGTATTGAAGAAGGTAATAATGAAGATGTTGAGATAACCTTTGCAGATAGTGGTAATTCTTGTATTTGGAAAGATGAGGACCTTGAAAGAAATGCTATTATTGATGTTTTTGATAGTGAAAATCCTGTTGAAGAAACTGACGCGGACATTGTTATAGAAACAGTTTGTCCGGATGAAGAAACTTGTTTAGTTAAAGAAACTCTTTTTTCTGATCATGTTCTCACTTATACTTTTGAAGCAACAAATCCAAAACCCGAATTATTAGATAACCAAGGAACAAACCTTAAGTTTAGAGGTTTTGGCATGGAATTAACAGAATCATATTACGCTTGTACTGAAGGAGATGAACCAAAAGAAATGCCTGTGTTTGGCGGAGACCCCTTAGATACAATCATGTCCGAATGTGTTTGTGAAACAGTTGACGAACAAGAAATTTGTAAATGGAAACCGCAAGAAAATGCAGAAGTTATTGAAGGTACAACTATCAATATTATTGAAAGAATAGAAGTAACAACATATAATTTAGATAGTGCAGAATTGTGCGAAAATTATGAAAGAAAATATAAAGGAGCAGTAATTAAATCAGGTAAAGAATTGGATACTCGGAGTAGAACTTTTGAAGATAAGTATGGAGATTATCCACAGATGCAATATAAAGACTGGATGTCTTTTACTGTAGATACAGAATTAATTATTTTTGGTTCTGCAATGGTTAATGATGTTTGTTGGTTGTTAGTGGAAGCGCAAGATGATATCACTGTTGATGGTACAACATGGAACGTTGATTTCTGGGTTAGATTAGACCAGTTAGAAAAAGGAGATATTCAAGAAAATACAGAAGATGATTCAAAAAATGCAGACGATGAACCAACAACAGACGATGCTCCAGAAGAAGCTATATAGAGATTAGTCAATAATTACGGTTTCTAATTTTGGTAAATTACAAAAATTAGTGTTAAAATTATATGCACCTGCATTTAGAAAAACAAGTTTATCTCCAATTTTAGGGTCTCTTAGAAACACCTTATATCGTATTATATCAACAGAATCAGGTGTGCAACCTTTTATTGTATAAGCATTTCCTTGTTCTAATTCATTTTCAACCAATAATCTAATGTTAGCAATCCACGTATCCATAGCTGCATTGAATATTGAACAGTCAACTACAATGTTATTGTCATAAATATTAACTATGTTTGTTTCTAGTTTAACAGACGAAGCAGCAATATACCTTCCTGGTTCAATAATCATTTGAATTCCTTGATTATTTAACCATTCCTTTATCTTTGAAATCTCAAAAAATATGTTCTTAATTACTTTTGGCCTGAAATTTTTATATTCAGCAGGTAAACCACCGCCAATGTTAACAAAATCAATCTTATCCCAATGTTTAATTGTATCTATTAATTCGTCTATTAAAGACCATTCACTTACATTCTGGGTTTTTCTATGAAAATGAATACCTAGCTTAGTTATTAGAACATTATCTCTTAATTTAGGCAATAATTCGTTTATTTTGTTTGAATACAATCCATAAACAAAGTGTTTACCAGTGTGAATAGTGTGCTCTTTTAACCTCATTCTAAGAAGTAAATTAATTTTTTTATTGTTTTCTTTGATATAGTTTAATAACACACTGAGATCTGTTTCATTGTCAACAACAAATTTATTTACATTTTTATCAAATATTTTATTTAATTCTTCTTTAGTCCAACCTTGTGCAAAGTACCATATCTTTTCAGGACATTCTAATTGATTAACACTTTCAACACTATGAACACTGAACATGCATTCTGTTTCCTTTTTCAAAACATTTCCAACTTTTTGGTTAGTCTTGTAACTGTATGAGACCATATCAGTATTTTCCTTTATTTTTTTATATTGTTTAATTACTTTAGACTTTGACAATACGAATCTTGCTTTAGTTTTCATAGTAAACCTTCTTTATCTAATTCTTCCAAAACATTTATCATGATTAATGGAAACGTAAAAGTTACATCGCCAATCACTGTTGAAACATCGGAATCATCTTTTACTTTGCCCCATGACTTGGCTTCTTCAGTTGTTGCTCCAGACATACTGCCCGAAGAGGAATGTGCTGTTGTTAAATAAACAGCATAATCAAGGCCACCGTTTAGTAAACATGCCAAAATAGCATGATGTTTTGAAATGCTTCCGCCTAACGAGATCAAACCTTTTTTATCATCATGGCTTGTTGAAAATAATATGTTCTTAAAATCCTGGACAACATCTATTACAAAATCATTATGTTTTTCTTGTAGCATGAATAAGTGAAACCCAAAACTACCATCAGTAATTCCAGGGCAGAATATTGGGACTTTATTTTTAGACGCTTGGTATAATATTGAACTTTTATCATCAATCATTAAACCAAGTTCATGTATTAATTCAGAAGGTGTCCATCGCGGTTTTTTGTTGTATAAGTTTAATAGTATCTTACCAATTGTATCTTCAAATTTTAAGTAAGATTCATTTCTAATAAACAGATTACCAACTCTGTTAACGCCTTTTTCATACAATTCAACATCATCTGGTTTAAACTTGCCTATGATAAAATCTTCGCCTTTTGCTTTCATAATGTCTTCTTCAATACCACCAACAGTTGTGACAATAACATCTATTAGTTTTAACTCAATTAACTGCGCAAAAAAACCTCTTAGTCCAGAAGTTACCATGTTACTTGTAAATGTCATGAAAATCCTAGCACCATTCTTTTTCATTTTAATGATAACATCAACAGCTTTTTTCATTTCAGAACTTTGAAAGCCAACATTTCCAAGTTCATTAACTAATTCATTGACAGACATACCTTTTTTCCATATAAGATCTTTAACCTTTTTCAATAGAATCACCTATAATAGATTATTAATTAATAAAAAGAAAACTTATGCACCTTTTTTACGTACAGTGCTTTTCATAATGTTAAGGAGAAATGTGTTATTTAAAAAAGTATTTATAATTAAGTTTATTAACACAATAAATGAAAAGGAATCACAAAGGTTTCATCTATGTTTTCTTGTTCTCGCTATTTTACGCAATAGATGTTATGTTAGTGAAGTTTGGTATTTTACAAGGAGCAGAACCTTACGTGATTAATTATCAAGCATATTTCATTACAGTAATCCTTATGTTTATTTACATTCAATCCAAAACAAAATCTAAGTTAAGACATAATCCAAAAGACATTCCAAAGATAGTGTTACTGGGAATCCTTGGTAGTGGAATAGGTTCATTTATTGGATATACTGGTTTGAAATTCTCAGATGTTACTAACTATGCTTTCATTATAAGATCAATTGTTGCGTTTGCAGTTATTTTTGGTTATTTCTTTTTAAAAGAAAAACTTACTAAAACAAAAATAATGTTTGTATTTACTTTACTTCTTGGAGCTTATTTCATATCAACAGGTGGGCAAACTATAACACCACACTTCGGAGATGTTCTAATTCTTTGCGCAGCTGCATTATACGCTCTTGTTAACGTGTTTTCAAAAAAACTGTTAAAAAGAAATTCTTCTCAACATTTAGTTCTTTTCCGTAGTTTAGGCGGTGCACCTGTTTTATTAATTATGTCTTTTTTACTAGGATATGACATTTTACAAAGAGAATTTATTTTGTTATCTACTCTCGATGGAATTGTATTATTTATTCAGCTCTTTTTCCTATATAAAACTCTAGAAATAAAATCAGTATCTTATTTATCAATGATGGCAAGCATGTTTACAATAATGGTTGTGATCTTCTCATACATGTTTTTTAATGAAGTTATGAATTTGTTCCAGATAATTGGAGGGGTTATAATTATATTGTCTATAATCTTTATTGAGAAATCTAAAATATAGAACAGATTTATTCTCTCAAATAATCATCAAACTTTTCTTCATATTCGCGTCTTTTAACTTCTCGTTTCATTCTTTCGAGCCAGTTATAGACATTAGAATGTGGACTTCCTTTAATTATCATTTCAACAGCTTTTCTTGCAATGTGTATTGTATCATTTCTGCCTATTAAAGAAACAGTTTTACCGTAAACGCAAATGTAACATTCAGTATTTTCTTCAATTATTCTACGCGTTTTACCATCTGTGCCAATGATTCTGCCTTTAATTCGCTTGAAATGACTTTTTTTATCAAAATCCGGTAGATTAATAATTTCAAACGCATAATCTTGTTTCAGCAATAACATTGCTGTTTCTGGGTTAAACCCTCGGCCAATTGCTTTTATAATTTCTCTTGTCTCGTATAATAATAAAGCATCTTTGCCTTTAACAGAGACGTCACCGTCTTTAGAATCAATATCTAACTGAGTTTTTGTAGTTTCTTCTATTTGTTTTTTAATATCTCCCTTTGTTCCAATAAGAACAGCGATTCTATCTTTTGGTATTTTTACTTGGTAACTAAACTCTGTCATACCTGGGCGAAAACAAACATTGTTTTTAAAGTTTGCTTTCAGAAGAATTTATATATCTATTTTAAACCCATTGTTTAATAATGATACTTAATGCAATTTTATTGACAACATTTGCAGGATTATCTACTTTGATAGGTAGTTGTGTTGTTTTCTTTATTAAAAAACCAAAAGACAGTATTTTTAATTTTGCTATGGGCTTTTCAGCAGGAGTCATGATATTTGTTGCACTGACAGAAATGCTGAACCAAAGTATCAACATAATAGGATATAGAAACGCTTTTTTGTCATTTTTTATTGGAATCTTAATTATTTACTTGATTGATAGATTAATACCACATTGTTATGAAGATGAAGCAACATGCGATCATAGAAATAAAAAATATCAACTTAAGAAATGTGGAACATTGATTGCTATAGGGATAGCTATCCATAACTTTCCAGAAGGAATTGCAGTGTTTTTTTCATCATTAACCAATATTAAACTTGGAATAGCAATTGCACTGGCCATAGCACTTCATAACATACCAGAAGGAATTGCGGTTGCAATGCCGATTTATTATGCAACAAAGAGTAAGAGAACAGCTTTTCTTTACAGTTTTTTATCGGGTATTGCTGAACCTGTTGCAGCAGTAATTTCTTACTTTTTTCTGTACAATTACATTAACGAGACTGTACTGAATATTATCTTGGCAGGTGTTGCAGGAATAATGGTTTTTATTAGTTTTGACGAATTATTGCCCCAGGCATATAAACATGAAGACGTTCATAAAATCATCCTAGGAATTATCTTAGGAATGGCAGTTATGGCATTGAGTATGTATTATCTTTTGTAAAGAATAACTTTTTAAAATATTAATTTTTCAATTTAAATATGGAAAAATATAAATTCAAACTTGTTAAGATTTTTGATGAAACAAGTGATACTAAGACATTTAGATTTGAACCTGTTAATGAAAAATTGGATTTTATACCAGGCCAGTTTGTATTCTTATATGTAAACATTAATGGTGAAGAAATTAAAAGACCATATTCAATTGCTACATCTCCGTTAGACCCAGATTTAGAACTTACAATTGAGTTAGTTAATAATGGGACTGTAACTGATTACATGCACGATAAAGCTAAAGTAGGTGATATTCTCGAACTTAGTGATCCTCAAGGTAGGTTCACATACACAGAGGATTTAAGTAAAAATATTGTAGTTATTGCAGGTGGTTGTGGTATTGTACCAATGCGATCTATTATGAGATATTGTACGCAAAAGAAATTAGATACAAAAATAACTTTTTTTTACAGTTGTAAAAGGTTCTCATCAATAATTTATAGAGAAGAGTTAAATCAGTTGCAAATAGATAATCCTAATCTAAAAATAATATATACACTAACTCAGGAAGATAAAAAAGATTGGGAAGGCCTCACAGGCAGGTTTAAAATTGATATGTTACTTGATAATTTTGAAGATCCAACAAATAATGTTTACTTCTTATGCGGACCCATGCCAATGGTTAAAGCACTGAGCGATGGGTTAAAACAAGCAGGCATTTCTAGTAAGAATATTAAGAGAGAACTTTGGGGAAATCCTTAACATTTTTATATTAGATTACCTTTATATTCTATGGGGTGATTATTTTGGCAGATGATATGGGAAAAGAAGTAGGTGAAATAACTCATTACTTTAGCCATATAAACGTTGCTGTTGTGAAGTTAAGTGATACTTTAAACACAGGAGATAAAGTAAGAATCAAGGGCCATACAACAGACTTTGAACAAGTAATTGATTCAATGCAAGTTGATCATGCAAAAGTTGAGAAAGCAGAGAAAGGTAAAGAAATCGGTATGAAAGTAAAGGAGAGAGTAAGAGAAGGTGACAAACTCTTTAAACAGTAAATGTTTATCAGATTACTTTTTAAAAAACTAAATATAAAGGAAAACAAGTATATAATGGCTGTTACTTATGGCTTAATATATTCTATTGTTTTTTTTATAGTTCTTACATTAGCACAAGTTTTTTTGAATAACTTAGATGTTCAAAGAAATTTAATTTATTCAGTTGTTATTGGAGTATTAATGTTTGGAGTTTATTTAATCAAATGGAACTTTATTAAAGCATAAAATTTTTAAAACAACGAGATAACCCAAAGCTTGAAAATGGATTGGTCACAATTATTATACACAGAATATTTTGGTAACAATATTTACCAGTACATGATTTCTTTAGGAGTTGTTATTGCTTTTATCTTGTTTGGAAAGGTAGCGGATTTCATTTTAAAGAGGTATATACTGAAGGTAATAACCAAAACAAAATCAAAAATAGATGATATCTTTGTAAAAGCAGCAGAAAAACCTTTCCTGATGCTGTTCTTTATACTGGGTCTATTTTTCGGGTTTAAATTCTTAAGTTTTGAAGAATCTTTTAACCTGGTTTTTAACAGGATAACAAAATCACTTGTTATTTTCATGTTAAGCTGGTTTTTTATTAATTTGATAGATTTGTTAATTGAACATTTCTTAGAACCATTAACAAGAAAATCAGAAACAGATCTTGACGATCATTTAGTACCATTATTAAGAAAATTAGTCAAGAGCGTGTTAGTAGTAATAGCATTTATTATGATTTTGTCAGATTTAGGTTTTGATGTTGCTTCAATTCTAGCAGGATTGGGTATAGGTGGACTAGCATTTGCATTAGCCGCTAAAGATTTGCTTGCTAATTTATTTGGCGGGATTGCAATTATATTTGATAAATCTTTTTCAATAAATCAGAGAATAAAAGTACAAGGTGTGGACGGTAAAGTTAAACAAATTGGATTAAGAACAACTGTTGTTGAATCATTTGACGGTACAAAATTAACAATTCCTAACTCAAAAATTGCAGATAGTGTTATTGAAAATGTTAGTCATGAACAAGCCAGAAAAATTACATTGACATTAGGTGTTAGCTGTAATATCTCAAATTCAAAATTAGAAAAAACAATTAAAGAACTTAAGAAACTAATTGACAACCACACAAATGTTAAAGATAAAACAGTTGTTAGGTTTGATGCTTTTGGCAATTATACTTTTGACATACTTGTTCAATATTGGATCTCTAACTTAAGCCAAATTGGTCAAACTAAACACGAAATAAACATGGCTATTAAGAAAAAGTTAGAAGAACTTAATGTTGATATGCCGTATCCTACACAGAGTGTGAAGTTGGAGAAATAGCCCTTTTTCCATACCAGTATAGAAAAATATATATACTTATTCAATTATATTTCTGAGTTATGAAGCTTGAAAAGTATGCTCAGGTAGTTTTTATTATAATAATTTTAGGTGTTTTGTTCATAGGCTACTTTTATTTTTTCCAGATTTCACCGAGCTTTGTTGACAAACCAATTCTTGAAAAACCAATAATCGAAGAACAAGAACTTAAGACAGAACATATTATTTACTTGCTTAATGAACTTAATGCGTATAAACTTCACAATGATCCGTTTACTAAAGAACCGCCAGTAATAAAAATCATTGTTTCAAATGAAAACTACTTTTTTACAGTCGAAGATAATGAAATAAAAGAATCTTTAGAAGATAATAACCCAGACATTGTTCTAACAACTACAAAAGAAAAAATCTTTGAGCTAATGGAAAGCTCAGAAAATGCTTTAACAGAGGATATGGAAATTGAAATTCTATCAGATGAAAAAACCTTGGCATTAAAAGGCTATAAAATCATTTACGACGAATTTTCAAAAAATCAAATAACAGGTGAAGTTATAAATCTAAAACCAGAAGGATATCTGAGAGGAATAAATTTATCTTTTTTATTCTTTGTATCTGCAATAATAGGATTAATAATAGAAAAAATTTAATCTTTTTTCTTGATAAGTTTGTATTTTTTTAAGAATTCTTTGTACGTGTTATAATCACCGGATTCTTTAAACTCTTTTATCTTTGAAGCAGACAATTTTGATAGCCATTTGTTCTGGATCTTAAGAACTTCTTTTATTTCTTCTTCAACCAATGGCTCCATATCATCATCAATGTCCTCGACATCTTGAAACATTAACCAAGATTTTATCTTATCAATTAAACTTTGTCTAGGTGTTTCGTCTAATTCGTCAAATTCTTCTTCCTTCTCTAACTCTTCGGAATGTTCTTCGCCTTCATCTTCTTCAACATGTTCAGGTTTTTCACCAGATATTAAATCAAGAATCTTGTCAATGAAGGATTTAGGATAATACTTTTTTTCTTCCTCGTGAAATTCTTCAACTTCAACTTCTTTTTTAGGCTTTTCTTTAGTTTTTTTAACAGGTTTATCAGATTTTCTTTTAGCAAGATATGATTCCATTTCAACATTAAAACTTTTTTGAGTAATTTTGACCATCCTCCATGTAGTGATTAATTAATTTGGTAATTTATAAATTTTATTAGATTAAAAATTTATTTATTTATTTCCAAAAGTTATTTATACTCTCTTGCTTAATAAAGATAGTAATGAAAAGAGGTCAGGTTAGTATTGAATATGTAGCTATTTTTGGTTTTGTGTTTTTAATGATGATACCTTTGATCCTAATTTTCTTTGACCAGTCAGGAAATGTTGAAAATTCAATTGCAGCTAATCATTTAAGAAACTTAGCAATAAAAATTACAGACAAAGCAGAAACTGTTTATTATTTGGGTAATCCTTCAAAAACAACTGTTAAAACATACTTACCGGATAAGGTTGAATATGTTAATATAACAGATAGAACAGTCATCTTTGGATACAGAACAGTTGAAAACACTGTTCAGGAAATTATATCTGTTTCTCAGGTTAATATCACAGGTAACATTACAACTGATCCAGGAATTCATTACATTGAAATTGAAAGTACAGGTGATATTGTATTAATTCGAGAAAGTTAGCACAGGTTAGTGCAGAGTTTATGTTCATGGTAATGTCTGCTACAGTTATGGTAATAGTTTTCATGATAGTTTTTTCAGAACTTTACCAGGATAATTTAACAGAAAAAAAACAAATTATAATGGAAGATTTTGGTTACAGTCTACAAAACGAGTTTGTCATGGCATCAGAATCAAAACCTGGATATTCAAGAACTTTTAACCTGCCGTATAACCTTGAAGGGTTTGATTATGAAATTTACATACTAAGTTCGGTCTTAATTATTAACTACACAGACGGAGTTTTTCCATTTAAAATACCTGATACAAATGGTACTATAATAAAAGGAGATAATGAAATCCAAAACATTAACCATACAATATGTCTAAACTGTTAAAATCACAATTATGGTACTTTGACTTTATACTAGGATTGACAATATTT
>CAZEKF010000024.1:0-16988 GCA_964512765.1 uncultured Methanosarcinales archaeon | reverse complement strand
CACGGCATTCATCCCACAACTAAAGTAGTGGGTATTCTGCCTAAATTTTTATAAACAACTAACATGACGAATCCTAAACTAGGCTGTGTTATTGCTAATGTGAATATGCTGCCTAATACAGCGCCTACACACGGTGACCATCCAACTGCGAACGCTGCTCCGAACACAAAGCTTGTTAGGTAAGAATTGTTTAATTTTTTAATCTTAAAACTATGTTCTCTATCTAAAAAAGGAATTTTAATTAATTTTGTTAAATACAACCCGAATAATATTATGATTACACCACCAAGCCTTGACAACCAAATTTGTAGAGAATATGAAACACCTGCTAGTACAGTGCTTAATAACACACCTAATATTGAAAACACTGAAGAGAATCCTAGCACATAAAACACACTATTAAGAAATATCTTTAACCTGGCACCTTCTTCATTAACAGAAGTTCCAGCTAAATATGCTAAAAACCCAGGTATTAATGGAAATATACACGGGCTTAAAAAAGAAAAAATACCAGCTATAAAAGCTGCTATTATACTAACTTCAGCCATCTTTTATAACTTGTTAAGTTCCTCTGTCCATTTATCAGCTTGCCAATGTTGTGGTATTTTAGACACTTGTTCACCGTCTTTTAGTATGATTTTGGTTCCTTGGACAGTAATACCGTATTTTTTAGCTAGCTCAGTTTCAAAGTCATCTGTGTCAGAATCTTTATAATTCACTTGGAACACTTTAACGTTGTCATTGTTGAAACTTTCAAGTGCTTGCCTGATTGCAGGTTGTTCAGCTGTACAGCTAGGACACCATGTTGCAAAGAAATTCAGTACAACAATTTTATCTTCACCAATTGCCTGGTTTAACGCTGTTTCTGTAACTTGGCTGTATTTAGAGTTATCAGCTACAACATTTCCATTTATATTATTTTTTGAACTACATGCAGATACTGTAAGCAATAATGTCAATAGTCCAATTATCAATATGTTTCTTCTCATGTAAACACCTCACAATTTAATAAAATTAGTTTCTATTGACGGTATTTAAATACGATCTTTAACCCTTTAATAAAAAACCTTAAATACTTTAGATATCTATTAGTTAAGTTAATGAAGAAATTTTTTTATTTGTTAGTAAAATCATTGAATCCTTTTAATTATAAAGAATTAATTACAAGGAAAAAAAGAGTAACATTTGGCTATTTTTTCTCATTATTACTCTTTGCAGTTTTACTCAATGGTATATTTAACATACCAAATTATGTTAATTTTCCTGAAGAAGTAGAATCAAGATTTTCAAAAATTACTAAGTTTAACATAACAAACATTGATATTGAAATTGAAGAACCTGTTGTTTTACTTAACAAACCAAAGATAGTATTAGATTTATCAGATAGAGAGAACATTACAGACGAATTTATTCTTGTAACAGAGACAAACGTTTTTATTAAAAAAGTAAAACCTAGCTTGTTTGGTTTTAAGTTTTATGAAACAGAACAAAAACCTGTGACAGAATACTCAGATTTGGCTCAAGATTTTAATATGATCAAAGACATTTCATGGGTGTTACTAGTGTTTTTAATACCTTCAATATTGTTCTTTATTTATGTGTTGTATTTTGTTAAATATGGTGTTTTGATATTATTATTTACACTAATAACTTATTTGGTAGTATTATTCTCTAAGAAAAAGCATAAACTAATGCAAGTGTTTAAAGTAGCGGTGTTTTCAATAACTATAATGGTGCTATTAGATATTATATCTCCATTGTTTAATCTAGGCATATTACCTTTCTTAGTATATATTGTATTCTTTATTGTTTCATTAAATCTGTGTAAACATGAAAAAATCTAGTAAAAAATCTAAAGACGAAGTTATAGAAACATTATATTCTGAAATAAAGCGTAAAGACGAACTTATTTCTAAACTAAAAGAAGAAAACACATTACTGATGAAAACTGCTCTGAAAGCTAGCGAGAGATTGAAAAAGGCTGAAGAAAAGTTAAGGAATTAAATTTTATTTAACACCAAAGTAAAAGAATTTATCTATGGCAACATCAGAAGGTGCTATTCCATTTCTATCAACAGGGCTTGTTATTTTCTTAGGTTCTTCTGCCACTGGAGCTTGTATAGGCTGTTGGACTGCAGGTTTAGCTGCAACAACAGCAGGTGCTGGAGATTGATTAACAGAAGCGATTGGTTCTTTTAGAACCTCATTAACAACTTTTTTTTCTTGTATAACTTGTCTAACTGGCTTTTGATTAACTCTTAGATCATTTAACTCTCTATCTAATTTAGAAATTGTTGATTTAAGGTCTTTAATATCTTGCATTGCTCGTTGTAATGCAAATGTTAATTTACGAACATCTTTTCTAAGTTCATTGTCTTCAGTATTATAAGGATCTTCAGCAGAATCACATGAATAATTATGTTCACTACCGTAAATTTTAGCAGCGCTTGCAACAGCGCTATCTTTGTTACTAACAACATTATGTTTTTCCAATACTTGTGCCATTTGATTTAGTTTTTGTATTTTATTAATATCCATCGTGCATCAATACTTTATCTTTTAACCATTCTCCGAAATGTAAATATATTCGAGCGTCAGCAAACCCTTTTCTAATAACAGCTGTCTGCGCTAAAAAAAACGCTAAAAACATGATTGAAACAGCCGCAGCCATTAGAATGATTTTTTTCATAAAAAATTAGTATACATAATTAGTATATAAATATTACGTTTTTTTATACTAGTGTGGAAAAATGTATATTAATATTTTTACTCAATAATTTTTGCACCTGCATCATATATCTTACGTCGCCATGTTGCCACATTAGTTTCTTTTCTACTCTGTGCATGTTTCATACTATGGTGTTCATCTTCAAAGTCTCCAAAAGCAGGGCCTACTCTCCTTGCCAGATAAGATCCAATAATACTATCATAACCTTTTTCTATTAACATATAAAGCATTGAAATATTTGAGTTAAAATCAACTTCTTCTGATCTTGTTTTTATGGAATCTAAAATTGTATTTAACATCTGGCTACTAGAATTAATCACAAATCCATAAGCTTCCCTTGCTTTATCAGGTTGGTAAGCACAAACTGTTTTTCCTTTGGCACCCACTTTTTGTAAAAATCCAACACCTGCATGAAAAGGATGCCATAATTGTGATGATTTTAAGGCAATAATTCTATCAATATGAATATACAATCTATCAATACTTCCAGAAAAGTCTCTTCCATAAAAAAAATCTCTAAGCAAATAGTCTTCTGCATGATCTTTAAGTTGAGTTACTCTTTTTATAGTTTCATCTTGAACAAAATGTATATAATCTAGTGTTTCAGGATTAAGAGTAACTTCACCACTATCTATTTGTGATAATAGTCCATCTAATGACCTAAACAAATTAAAATACCTATTAAATTGATACAAGGGATTTGCTGGACTTCCTTCAATAGAACTTAAAACATTTCTTAAGTTAGTTCCAAACCCTTGTTCGCGTTGCCTTTGATCAGGTAAGTCCATACTAATAGCATTAGAAACTATGGTGTTTAGTTCAAGTTCCATTTCTTCTGAAGGACTCATTAAATTGTCGCTAGACATTTTAGGAGAATATTAAGGACTTACTTATAAATTTACCTAGCTTAAAAAGTATCTTTTACTAAAATTTAGCAACATTCCACAACATTTCAAAATACGTTATAAAGTTATGAGCTATACTTTGGCTTTTAATTAAGATGACAGAAGCAGTATCACTATAATCAAATATTAAACTATAATCTAAGAACATGTTTATTGCGCTTAACACAACTTGTTTTTCTGGTAAATAACGAACATGCGTTAATTTCATTTTTTTACGATCTTCTGCATATTTTTTTGCTTCTTTATTATACAGTATCTTCATAATAATACCTTTCCTGATACGCCTTTTATGAAACCAGTCTAAATAGGGTCCAAGTAATTCATTTGAAGCGCTTGGCGAACTCAGAACATATAATATATCATCTTTATTCATTTTTTTTAGTGCCATTTCATAAACAGATTTAATCCCTGAACTACCTTCATATATTGTAGTTGTTTTTTCTTGTTTTGTAAATTTGTACATTCCTTCTAATTGTGGTAGTATTTCATTTTCAACTTTAGTTTTCTTCTCGTCTAAAAAATCTAATAACACACGAGGATTATGTGCTTGGTAATGTCTTTTATTGTTTTTTATAAAATAACTAACTAATCCTTTACTTGTTAGTTTATCAAGAGTTTCGTATATTTTTGAGCTTGGTATCTTTGATTTTTTGATAATAGGTCCGACTGACGATGTTCCTAACTCTAATAAAGCAAGGTAAACAACCTTTTCTCTTTGTGTAAAACCTATTTCATCAAGTAATTTTTCGTTCATAAATGATAGTTATTTTATTCTAATATTTAAATCTTACTACTCCCAAAAAGGGTAAATAAGCTTTAAATATAATTCTCTTCTCCAATATTCAAAATGTCACTTAAAAAAATAATACTAGTTGCAAGAGATTTTAGGTCAATGTGGTTACTAGCAGAACATATAGAAAGATGGGGATACGAAGTTGAAAAAATTGATTACAGGCACAAAATAATAGATCCAGAAGAACAACATTATTATAGAGGATTTGTCTTTGAATTAGATAGAGAGTCTATTCCTGTAGCTGAAGAAATAAAAGGAATTTGTGATAAAGTCATAGTGCAGTCATATTTTAGAGAAGATCGTATAGCAGCTGAAAGACTAGGATTTATTCCTTTAGAACATGGCAAAGAATATTTTGTTACTTTACAAAGCTTATTAGAATAATTATCTCCATGTTACATTAACATCATCAGTCCGTTCATACGGCCTAATACCAGAATTCTTAACAGTAACAGTTTCATCAGCTTTATACATTAATAATCCTGTCCAGGCAATCATCGCTGCGTTATCGACTAAGAATTCGTTATCTGGACAAAAGAATTTAGCATCACGTTCTTTGCACATTATTGAACACATGTTTTGTAATCGTTTGTTACAAGCAACTCCTCCACCAAGAACTAATTCATTTTTTTCACAGTGTGCTATTGCTCTCTCACTTACTTCTGTTAACATTGCAAACACTGTTTCTTGCATTGAATATGCAAGATCTTCTATTTTATACTTTTTAGAATTATACTTTGTTTTAAGATTAGTCAATAACCCACTGAAACTAACATCCATACCTTTAACAGTATAAGGTAATTCAATGTAATTTTTACTTTTTGAAGCTAATTTTTCAATTTTAGGTCCGCCAGGAAAACCTAGTCCAATAAAACGTGCAAATGAATCAATAAAATTCCCAACGCCTATATCAAGTGTTTCACCGAATATTCTATACTTACCACCATCATAAGCAATAACTTGTGTATTAGCACCTGAAGCATATAACAAAACAGGATCTTTAAAACCTGATAACATTCTACCAATTTCTAAGTGTGCAATGCAGTGATTAACACCTACTAAAGGTTTTTTTAATTTCAAAGCTAATGTTCTAGCAACAATAGAACCAATTCTTAAACAATGGCCTAGTCCAGGAGATATTGAAAACGAAATAATATCTACATCTTTTAACTTCAATTTAGCTTTATTCAATGCTTGTTTTAATATGTCATCACAAACATCAACATGATGTTCACCAACTTTAACAGGTATAATACCGCCTTTTTTAGTTGTATATAAATCTCTAACATTAGCTAGAACTTGTTTTTTATCATTAACAATAGCTATTCCAAACGTGTGAGCTGTTGATTCTATTCCAATACATATCATATTAAGAAGTGAATTTACTTTTGTTTAAAAATATAATCAATTATTAATTTGTTGTCCACATTTAAGAAAATCCTTCAATAACATACTCTGGCAATGGATTGTAATATATTTCTTTATAACCTAATAAAGTACTATAATTACTAATTATTTCAGAGAAATGATGTTTAAACTCTTTGACAGTATCATGGAACTCTCTAGGTTTCTCAGCAACTATATAAAACAAGAAATCCCAGCCGCCTAATGTCTTCACAGCTCGTATAATATACGGATGATTTAATACAAAGGTTCGTAATTTACTATCATAATCAAGGTTAAATGTCTTTGTTTTCATGACAAAACTAAACCAGTGATAGCCTAACGAACTTAAATTAATCAATGTTGAATATTTTCTTATTACATTTGATTTGTATAATTTCTTTAATCTGTATGACACAGCTTCAGCTGTTATTCCAATTTTTTTAGAAATTTCATATAATGGAATTCTACAACTTTCATTAAGCATTAACAATATCTGTAGATCTTTATCGTCTAACTTACTTTCCTTGGTTTCATTTTTTATTGTTTGAAACTCGTGTTGTGCTTCATTATAAAATTTGCTTGGTAAGTGTATAGAATTATATCCTCTAATAACTTTAATTTTTTCTTTTTCAATAATAATATCATGGAACATACTTGTTATCTGGTTTAGCTCATTGTCATAATCTGGAGCGCTTTTTGCAATTGCAACAACTTCCAGGTCCCAAATGTCAGAATATTCAATAATATTTTTCACAAAGTTTAGTTTGCTTAAATAATCTACAAATTCATCATACCGTTCTTTATTACGAACATCTATTTGAAAAAAAGTGTGATATGTATGGTAACCAAATCTTGTAAGGTCAATGATTGGTATAAATTTCAGAATTACACCTTGTTTCATTAACCGTGATATTCTGTATTTAACACTATCTCTGGATAATTGTACTGTTTTTTTCAATTGTGTCAAAGGTACTCGTGAGTTTTCTGACAAATATGCAAGAATTTTTTTGTCTTTTAAGTCTAATTTTACTGATTTTGTTTTGATTGAATCATCTATTCTTCCTATATGTGCTTTCATAAATTAATGATATTCTTATTCTAATATTTAAATTTTTTTGTTTTTCAGAAGATATTTATCATATTTTCATTACTCAATTAAATATAAAAAATATATAATTATGTTAATAATCTAAAATATTTAATTATTATTTTTTGATTATAATAAATAACTAAGAATAACGTTCTTATATTAATATAGTTATACTATAATCAAGATAATTTAAAAACCTACGTGAAAAAAATGAACCAAACAATCCCACTGAACCAAGAACTTGAAGATAAATTATATACTTGGAAAGATAAAGCTACCAAGCTTGATCTTTATAACTCTTCAGGTTTTATAGCAGCTGCTTTAGCAGGTATTACTTCTCCACTAGCAGCAACTCCTTTTGCATTTGTCCCTGCAGGTTTATTAGCATATGCAGGTATAACAGAAACACTTGATGTATTAACTGCTTTTTATACAAGATCTGTTATAAAAAAACAGTATGGGAATAAAAAGCTTGCAAACCTTGAAACAATCTTAGAATTACTTCCTTTTGCAACAGATTTAGTACCTGGTGTAAGTATTGCTCATAACATATACCTCGATGATTTAGCTAATCAAGGCTATGACATAAAAGAAGACATGTATGTCATGCCAAAAGTTTACAATGTATTCAGTAGAATATTCAATGGTTTTAAATCATACCATGGTAAAACTACAACTACGACACCAGAGCCAGTTTTTGGTGACGAAGATATTGCAAATCCGTATGATACAATTGAAAAGCCTATCCTAATACATCAACCTATACATGAACCAGCTTACATAAGATAAACACTATGGAGGTGTTATGAATTCAACCCAATAAAAAACCTATTCACCTCCTTTACAGGAGGAATTGAATACCTGAAGACAGGGACTTTAAACGAGCATATGCTCGAGAAGAGACTACAGAGATCTTTAAAGGACAAAGAACTACAAGAAATGCTTGTAGTAAATGGCCAGATTGATCCAACACGTGTTGTTGATCTTTCTCAAAGAATTGAGGAAGAGTATAGGACTAACAGTGATGTAATGAGAATAGCAACTGGTGTTGATGTTGCAGACGCAACTGCCAGAATCAGTACATGGTATTTTGGCAATAAAAAAGCAAATCAATTTGAGTTTGATGTTGGCCAAACAACAATTGATGCAGTGATTGACAATCTTGCTGAAAACTCTAAATATGCGCCTTTAGTTAGTTTAGTGCAGAGAGTATTAACAAGTGAGCAGAGAGAACAAATTAAAAGTGATTTAGTGAAAAAAGTGAACAAGTACGAGTTTTTGCCTAAAGCATTGTTTTCTTTATACGCTGGTAAAAAACTTAAAAGTTTAGGGTTAACCACAAAACTGATTGGTCTTGACGCATTATCGTTCATACCTAAAGTTGGTGGTTTAATTGACATCCTGCCTTTATACGTGCGGAATGTTGATAAAGCAATCTTAAACAAAGCAGTGAAAGAGTATAAAAGTGATGTCAGAAGCGGTTTGTATGACATAGAGAATACAATGACGCCTGTACAGGAAATAAGTGAACCAACAATAACACCGCTTCCTGAAAACAGTGAGATTACAGTGTCTCAACCAGAGGTGTATGATGTAACACAGGAGTTTGTTCAACAACCACAGTATGAATTACTTCCTGGATAAATTTTTTTTAATATTAATTATAAAGCTAATATGAAAAAATGCAACAATACCAACCATTGGACTTTAGTTTAGAAGAAAGGTTACACTATTTATCAGAATGTTCAATGCAAGAAACTGATTCTACAACCATGTCGACTGTTTTTCCAGATAATTTGGAAGCAATGTTAAGTTATTATCATACATCATATTCATCAATAGAATCAGTTACGCAAACACCTTACTCAGTGTATGGTGAACAAAAAACATCTTACCTAGACTTGTTCATTAATTACATTACAGAGAAAGTTAAATATGGTGTCCAGGGATCATATGATACTATCAAAAAAGTTCTTAGTGCCTTTGACAATGCTGATAGTTATAATATAACAGAAACAACTGTTTCAAATATTTCTTACACTGATTTAGATGTTGCTGCGTTCGATGATGTTACTTCGGGTGGTATGTACGTTCCGTCTTTTGGACATACAGCAGCATATAACCCAAATGAATCAAGTTATATACGTGAACTGGATCCGTATCAGTTAGTGGAAAATGAATGATTGCACTGGATATTTTTTTCTTATTTTCTCGTCTAAGCACATGCCACTGGACACACTTGACATTCTTGTGTGAAGTATTTAAATGAGTTTTATTATTTTGTTGCCATGATAATCTTAAAAGAAAAAGATCCATTAGGTAATTCTATTGTTTTAGAAGAAACACAATGGAACCATATTGTGTTTAGACATCCTGAAATGATGGATAAACTTGATGATGTAAAAACTGTCATTTCTGATCCAGATTATATTTTCGAAAGTATAAAATCATCTAGTGTTTGGGTATATCAGAGAAAAACAAGTCAAGGAGAGTATCTTTCGCTTGTTATTAATTTAGACAAAAAATTTATAATTACAGGCTATTTATCTGAAAATGTAAAGAAAGGTGTGTTAATATGGCAAAAAAATTAAATTTTTATTATGACAATAAAGGAGATATATTAGATATTTCAATGGGAAAACCAAAAAAAGCAATTTCAAAAGAAATTGATGATGATGTTTTTATTAGATTAAATGAAAAAAATGAGATAGTTGGGTTTATGATACTCAATTTTGAGAAAAGGTTTAGTACAAAGAAAAATCTTTCTTTTCCAATTGAAGCAACATTTAAAGTTGATGAAAATTTGGCTTCTGCATGATTTTATCACTGGACACTATTTTTTCATATTTTCTCGTCTAATAATATCCCACTGGACACACTGGACATTCTCACGTAAGGTTTATAAAGCGAACTTTTAAATACATTCTTTGATTAATATGGAATTAATGACATTGTTTGATGATATGTTGAAGGATAATGAATCTTTATTCATGGACCCTGTTGCATTAGATTATGATTATTTGCCAAAATTAATACCTTACAGAGAAAAAGAACAAAAACATCTTGCACTCTGTATAAAGCCATTGTTTGGTAATAGAAACGGTAAAAATGTTTTACTGCATGGACCACCAGGAATAGGTAAAACAGCAGCTACAAGGCATGTATTAAGAGAGTTAGAAGAAAAAACAGATGACATTATTCCAATATACATTAACACATGGCAGAAGAACACTACTTTCAAAATAATACTTGAGCTATGTGACATTCTTGGCTATAAATTCACGCATAATAAAAAAACTGAAGAATTGTTTAAACTAATCCAGAAAGATCTTAATAAAAAGTCAGTAGTGTTTTGTTTTGATGAAATTGATAAAGTTGAAGACCTGGATTTTCTTTATATGATTTTAGAAAAGATTTATAGAAAAACCATTGTGTTGATAACAAACTACAAGTCATGGGCAGTTGATTTAGACGAGCGTATTAAGTCAAGGTTAACACTAGAATTTTTAGAGTTTAAAAAATATAATTCAAATGAAATAGCTGGAATATTAAAACAACGGTTGAAATACGCATTTGTGCCTAATGTTTGGGATGATACTGCACTTAACATTGCTATTAAAAAAACCTCAGAGATTGGTGATGTACGCACTGGTTTGTACATATTAAAAGAAGCAGGTAACGCTGCTGAAGAACGAGCTTCTAGAAAAATATTATCAGAAGATGTTAATATTGCAATTGATAAAATATCTAATATTAAGGTTAAGAAGTCAGAAGAATTAAAAGACGATGAAAAGTTAATCATGAAGATTGTTAAAGAAAATTCAGGTAAAAGAATTGGCGAGTTGTTTGAAATATACTCTAACAACGGCGGTGACGGTGTTTACCGAACGTTTAAGAGAAAGATTGATTACCTTGCCAAAAACAAGTTTATTTCTACTATGAAACAATTAGGCGGCATAGAAGGTACAACAACCATTGTTAAATACGAACGTGAAACTAAGTTGGATGAGTATTGATAATTTTATTTATAATAATCGTCAGGAGTAGTAAGATATACGATAAATTCTGATCTAAACACTTCATAAATCTTAGGTGATTTAGGAGTTCCGTGAAATAATCCAAGCGTGTATTCTCCATGACCAGTATATTCCCTCTCGTCAATTTTCATAAAAAATTTACTTTTAAAGCTAGCTAATTGTTTGTGTGGAACTGTAACTATACATTCTGATAAAGTTGCATCAGGGTCAACTCTTTGTTGGAATAATAGACTTTGTTGGGTAGCTGGTAAAGAATGGTCTATTTCAAACCTTTGTGCCATTGCAATAATATTTTCAAGTTCATTTTCTGATAAGTATAAATTAAGTGTATCATCATCATCAATACCAAAATTATCTTGAACTTGTTGTTTTAATCCCATCATTACTAGCATATTATAATCAAGACTTGTTAAGGTATGATTTTCAGGTTTATATCCGTGAAGTAAAATTGAATAACCGCTAAAATAGTGACCTTTTAGTAATTCTATGTTATTTTTACCTGGTACAAGAAACTGAGGAGGTTCATCAAGGTATTTGGGTACATAATCATTAGGTTTAACTTGTACGTATCCTATAACTGGTTTAAGTGAAGGTCCACTTTTGACCACATGCCACAAACCAGGAGTTGCTATAAAATTTCTATGCACAGCACCTGTATGAAAAGCATTAACTGCATTTTTTAAAACATTAGTTGCCATTATGTCCACGCATAATTTCTAACTGTTCAATTATTGGAAAATTAGATTCTATTACTCCACTTTTAAATCCAGAATAACCAATAGCAACTGTTAATCCATAATTTCTATGTTTTCCAGTTAATTGTACAGAATCACAAACATGAGAACTATTTTCAACTAAACATGATCTACTTGACCTGAAACTTGTTGGGACTCTTTCAATCCCTAATTCTTCATAAACAGCTATCAATGAATCAATAACTTCTTTTTGTGTTCTCCATTCTATACCATGGTTTTTTGAATGCCAGTATGTGGCTTTTTCATCTAAATTTGGAACAGAAGCATTTGATCCAGGAGTTTCTAATACATGATGTCTTGTACAGTATAGTTGTAAATTTGGATTTTCTGGAGATTCTGTATGAAATAAAAAGCCGTGTGAATATGCAAAATCAGTAGGATTCTGAACAGTTTTATCCCAATATAACAAAGACTTAAACACAGCTTCTAAAGCAGCATTTATTCTCACATCATATAACTCAGAAACACTAAGTGACTCTTCTTCTTTAGTTCTTTCATCAGTGGTCAAGATCATGACACTTTCTGCTCCATAACCATTAGTTGCTATGGGTCTGACAAGTTTCATGGGTTCTGACCAATCAAAAGTATCCATTACTCCAACAACCAATTTAAGTGGTTTCCCTAGAGATCCCCATAAACTATATGTGTGTATTAAATCTCTATCAAACTGATCAGAAAAAAAAGTTACTGAGTGAAACTGTTCAGCTGCATCTGTAATATCTTGTTTATCTTTAATAACATAAGTTTGAGTTTGGTATCCTTTATCATTTAATAATCCTTCAACAGTACCTATCCCTGTATCTTCACCTTCAATGTCCAATAATCCAATAATTGAGTTTCCGTTATCAGGTATGGTTTGCATTTTTTACCTTTCTCCTTTGTAAACTTCTTGAATTTTAGACTGCAATTTTCCAGTAAACTTAGCTGATTGTTGTTCAGATGTAAATATCCCTATACTTCCAAAACCATAAAAAATTGTAACTTCATTATAACGCAAATTTAGAGTACTGGTTTCCATTGCTGGGAATTTTAATATACCTTTTTTATGATAGAATTCAATATGAAGCCCCAATGCTTGTCTCATTTCTTGAATTTCTCTGGAAGTATATTCTTCTTTTATGGGAAATTTATTATAAGCACTTTTAATTACAGGAGACCAACCCATGTCTTCTCCAGTTTCCAATAAAATTGGTATTAATATGTCCAAACCTAAATTAGAGCCAAAATCTATTGTTCTATATGTCATTTTTTCATCCCTCTCACAATTATAATTCTATTAATTCAACTCTTGTCTCAACTATAGCAGAACGATATCCTTGGATAAGAGCATCATAACATGCTAATAATCCATCAACATCAGATTTGTCAACACTTTCTTTACTAAACACTTCTTCAAATTTTTCTGAAGTGTAATCAAATAATCTTCTAGTTGACAATTGTTGACTATCAATAGGGTTAGTAACTAAAAACGAATCATATCCGAAATCAATTCCATGTCTAGCAGTATTAACAGAATTTAACAAATGAACATTTACAAATTGTAATCGAGAATTCAAATCTTTGATTACTTCATCTGGAACAATGTCATCCTGTTCTAAATGAGTATATTCAGACTTTGCATATTCTAAATGATTGGATGCTTCTTCAAGAGAAATGTTAGTAGCATTTACGTATACTAATCCAAAGACATCATTTATTGACCTATCTGAATCAGTAAATACACCTGATTGACGCCTTTCTTCTGGGTTATTAATTGAATCAAGCAGCCACATTGAATAATTGATTCTTCCATTAAATACCCAATGTTCTGCGCTATGTAACACTTCTTTATAATAGTCATGATCTTTTGGAGATTCTAATTTTTTCCATCTTTGCTTATAGTTTCTGCTCAGATTCCATGCATTATTTACAACAGATGATAGAGGTAATAACACAGTTGCAGGTATCGATGCTAGACAGACAGGAGCCAGAGGATCAACAGGACCTAATAAACCATAACCAAGCAAACCCATAGTTACTGCAAAGAGCATGCCAGCTAGTACAAATGATTTGCCAAATTTAAATTGCTGTTCTGTAAATTTATTGTATAATTTATGTGCTCTATCAGCAACAAAATTATTCACATGATAGTATAATACACTAGGTTCCATGTCTTTTCTATTAAAAATTAATAATGGAAACTCATGTGGTTCTGAATACAAATACTCTTCAGGATATAAGTCATCAACTCTAGTTTCCAAATCACCAACTTGTAAACCTAATGTATTTGCAATATCTTGTTTGTCTTCAAATTCACTAAAAATAATTAATTCATTCATATGCAAGCATCCATCAGATGCTGTTTGGAGCCTTGTTATCAAATCTGCTGTAGATACATGATCAAGGTTTGAATCAGCAATAATTATGTCAGGCCTTATAGCGGCTGCTTTTGTTATACCTGAATATCCATTTTCAGCATGAAATATTGCAAAATCGTGTAAACTCCTACTTGGTGTTCCTGGTTCATAAAATGGAAATTCAATAGGAACAGCCCATTCTCTTTTTCCAACTAATAATAGATTAACCGGCATTTTCACTCACCTTTTCATTGATTAACTGTTTGTAATACTTAATCTCAGAATTTCTTATAGAAGTAACAGTTGCACTAAGAGCAGTAAAGATCAACCCTGCAAACCCTGCTAGCATTGCAACAGGATGAAATGGAACTCTATAAAATAGCAGACCTCCTACTACAGTTACCATAGCACCAATTGCCATAGAAGGTATAGCAATAATATATTTTTCTTTTATGTAATCAATTTCATTTTCATAACCATTTATCTTTGCTGTGACATGACCCTCAACAATATTGGTAAGTTTTTCAGTGTCAAACGTATTACTGTTAAGAATATTATCTGGTTTAGGAAATTCATTTCCAATTCTATCAATTAAATCAATGGAATCTTGTCCAGATGAGAATGGAAAATAAAAAATAAAATCTGTATATGGTGCATCATAATTTGGGTTAGACTCAACATATTGGGAAAACTTTCTATGCAACTGCTGATAAAATTCAACACCAGATATTGTGTGAGTGTCTAATTCACTAATGATTATATCTGGAGGACGGTCCGAATCAATAGAGGTTAATGCTTCCCAGGCATCTTCTTGTTTGATTATGTCATAATTATAAATACCACATCTTTCTAACTCAACCACAATAGAATGTGCCCATGCAGGGTCTCCTACTATCAACAAGTTTATTGACATATTATATTAATTGAAAAGTAAACAATATATGAAACATCTTAACAAAAAATGCGTGTTTAAAGTAGTCTTTTAATATTATAGTAAGCTTTTCACGCATAATTATATAATATCAGTTAACGAAGGTAATCTACTAACTCCTTCACGAACAGCTAAATTTATTTGTGTTCTTACACATTCTGGGATAGCTGAATAAGCTTTAGTCATATGATATGCTATCATATGGGTTGCTCCAGCAAAAACAGCTCCACCAATTCCACCTACAGCTCCTCCTGGAAGTTCACCTACTGCCCAGATATTATCTGGATCGTTTTGCGCATGCCCAATATATGCTCCTGAAATTAAATCTGTTACACCAGCTACTGCAGCCACGTGATATGGTAAAGGTGGTTGATTTGCATTAGCTAATGTAATTCCTGTCCAAGTAGGAACAATTAAAGTGGTTGTTAATGCACTAATGTATGCAAGAGGTTGATATTTACCTCGATTATCTGCGCCCTGATTTCGATCTGCCATATATATCCCTCCAATTATTAGATTTTTAATTTCAATACATATTGATTAAATGTTTTAAGAAAAAATACGTATTTTGAGTAGTCTTTAAATATAAGATTTCTTTAATTACGCAAAACAATGATAAAATTAGATGTTAAAGATAAAAAAATATTACAACAATTGGACTTGAATGCAAGACAGTCTAATACACAGATTGGAAGAGCAGTTGGTTTATCACATGATTCTGTTAATTATAGGATAAAAAAATTAGAAAAACTAAAAGTCATTGAGGGATATTATGCGATGATTGATTTAACTAGAATTGGTTACCATCATATTAGAGGCTGGATCAAATTTCATAACATATCTAATGAAGAAGAACAAAATCTAATCGATTTTATGCTCGAATCAAGAAAATATGGTTTTGTTGTAAGTGTTGGCGGTAAGTATGACCTGGCTTTTTCACTATCAATAAAAGATTTATATGAATTTGAATCTAGAATTGATTTGTTATTACATAAGTATGGACATTATGTTAATAACATGGATTTTTCAATAGGTTCTAAAATTTATTATTTTCAAAATAATTTTTTGTATAAAAATACTACAATAAGAAAATATTCTGATGATGGATATATTGGTAGAAAAAAATGCGTTTCTCAGTTAGATAAAAATGAAATTAAAATTCTTGAAATATTATCAAATAATGCAAGAATAAGCATTGTTCAGTTAGCAAAGAAAGTTAATTTGACATCAAAAACAATTCTAAATAAAATTTCTAAGTTAGAAAAAAACAACATTATCCTTGCATATAGGGCAAAGTTAAATTATTCAGTATTGGGATATCATTATTATAAATTATTTTTGTTGACACAAAACCTGGGAAACAAAACGTTTCATGAAATGGTCTCATATGCAAACCAGGATGATAACATAATTTATTTGGTTAAAGCATTGGCACACTCTCAAATAGAATTAGAAATTATTACAAAGAATAATAGTGAGTTTTTTGGAATTGTCAAAAAATTAAAACATAGATTTAAGAAAATTGTTAAAGATTATTATTTTAATCAAGTTAATAAAGAATATAAATCAGTATATTTAACCTGATAGTGTAAATTGATATGCTTTATGAGTGTGATCTTCTGACTCTTTTCCAACTCTACATGTAAATCCTTGGTCAACAAACGCTTCGTTTATCATAAAATCATCTAATCGAATAGTATTTGAAGCTCTTGATACCATTGTTTGGAACATTGTATCAGCTGGAATTTCTATTCTGGTATATTCACCATCAGGTTCAAATTCACCAGCAAATGCAATATCTATATCATCTTGAACAATTCTAAAATATGCATCTTGTCCTTGATAACTAGGTGTCCATACTTTTGCAGTTTTAACTGCTTTAATAATATCCTGTGAATCATCTATTCTCCTCATTCTTCTATTTCCATTTTCATCAATATAATATTCGTACCCTTGTCTGACAGTATCAAACTTTTTATTCTCCGCCAAGAATACTGCAGGTCTGTTAGACCCGCAGATGAATTGGC
>CAZEKF010000023.1:0-17175 GCA_964512765.1 uncultured Methanosarcinales archaeon | reverse complement strand
ATTTCTTAGCTCTTTTGACATGTATATTTTTGCAATGCAATCTCCTTGAATAATAAAATCAAAAAAACTGTCAAGTTTAACATTAAATTTCAACATGCAATATTTTTTGTAAAAATTAGATAATATTTTATCAATGAAACTTGAGTTTGCAACGTATACATAATTTTTTGTTATTAAGAAAAAATCTCTTAATTTGTTCCTTTTATGACTATCAAAAAAAGGTATCCATAAATGTTGTACATACATATATAACTCTTTGTTACTATGAAAAAAATGATCCCTGAAACTAAATAATATAAAATGGCCCATGTCATATAATGAATTTAAACTTATCTCTTTAGTATTCTCATCAATAATTTTAATATCTTTTTTGTCAATGTACTTAGATTTTAATAATTGGATAAATTTATCAGTAGATTTTATCCATTCAACTGAAATACTATAATATCTACCTTTTTTTATTAAAACACCGGACCAAACTAATTCCATCAATGCTTGTCTAATTGTTTGGTAACTCCTAGAGATTCTATGTTCTTTCCTTAATTTATTGTATATTTTTTGGTTTGTTAATGATTCATTTATTGTTAATAACCTAATAATACAATCTTTAGTAGAACCTTTCTTCAAATTTGGAAAGAAAAAAGGAATGTCCATAAAAAAAGAGGATAACTGTTCACTTTTTAAGGTTTTTGCCTTAAAAATAATATGAGATAGCTATTTATTCTTTTGCATCAGAGCATTGTATTAGAATGGATATTCAAAGAAATAGATTAAATGCAATAGATGAAACAGTCAAATATTTATTGGAAGAATATGATCCAAAAACATCTGATGATTTAATTAATATAATGGAAAAGGAATTTGGTGTCAAACAAATGATTGATAAATATCATATTGCTTCATACAGGGTTATTGCACCGGGTGGTGTAAGAACAGTTATGTATCATGCTTATTACAAACGCTATGAAAAATTCCTTCTTGGTGAGATTCTTTATGATTTAGCAATTCCATCAATAAAAAGTAAATTAGATCCAGAAATAGACGAAAAAAGATCACATAAGGAAGATAGTTATTTTTCATACACATTAATTAGATCAAATCGAAATCAATATCTTCTTTGTAGCTGGATTAATTCGTTTTTTATGACCTTTGGGATTCCAAAAATAATGTTTTGTGAAATAAAGGAAGACTTACAAAGACGTAAATTTTAAGGTTTTTGCCTCAAAATTATTGTTGACAGGTTATATTAAAGTATCATCTAATAGAAATTTTATGACAGAAGTTTCAATTGATAAATCATTAATACAAAGAATCTATAATATATATAACTATAATGAAAGATCAAAAGATTCAGAAAGCCATCCATGGGGTATCCTAGGTCCAAACTGTCGTGTTTTAGAAGATATTCTTGGTAAAGAAGAAAGTATAACATATTGGATATACGAGAGAGTTCATCAGAATCAATTTGAGTATATTGTATATGGCAATGGAAGTCATTTTTTGTATTTTACAGTGCAACAGAGAGATGATAAAAACGTTCGGGGAGAGGTGATTGATATTATGAAAGGATATTTTCTTAAAAATCACAAAAGACATGTTTTGGCAGGCCAAGAATATGCAATGTTAGATTCATGGAAAAAATACAATGACGTTCTATTTGGTGGATTTGCAGCAGGTGCAGTACTTGGATTAATGTTAGGTATAATTATTTTTGCAGACTCAACATATCAGGTAAATGGGCTTTTTACTAGTACCTTAGTGGGTGGTGTGGTCGGAAGTATAGTTATAACTATGGGCGCGAAGATAGGCGCAAAATATGCTCAAAGAGATCTACCAGAGGCAAATTTGGAAGCAATAAAAGCATATGATCAAGCAAAAACTGAAGGAAAAGTTCTATCACTCCTAGATGATGGAACAGATAAAATTTTTAAAGCAGCATTTCCGAGCGTTTTAGTGGATTTAAATTCAAAACAATCTCATGATTTAGTTATATATACAAGTAATTACGACATATGAAAAAGGATTACAAATCTGAATAACTTCAACCCCATTTGTACCTTACGACAAGTATATTAAAAACATATACTTAACTACTTCTATAATAATTAACTTATAGACGAGAAAAAGGTGATCAAATGAAAAAAATAATGTTTTTAGGAATTATCTTAATAATAGCTTTAACAGCATGTAACAATGTGGAAACAAAACATCCTACTATAGACATTAGCGAGTTTGAGACTAGCGATGAATTAAAGAAATTTAGTTCAAAAACTGAGTTAATGAATTTCCTTGACTCTGTGCAGGATTTTGATACTTTTAATTATTATAGTGGTGGTTTTGGAGACGTTAGAGTTATGGCAATGGCAGAATCTGCTGATTCAGCTGCATTAGGAACACCATCTGGAAAATCTATCAGTGCAACTGATTATTCAACAACTAACATACAAGTTGAAGGTGTAGATGAAGCAGATTTTATTAAAAACGACGGCAAATACATTTACATGATAGTTCAGGACCAGTTATTGATTATAGATGCATATCCGGCTGAAGAAGCTAAAATAATTTCAGATATCAATTTAGATGGAGATCCACAAGAATTGTTTGTTAACGGTGATAAACTAGTTGTTTTTACAACTGATTATAGTCCCGTTTATACATTTGCAGAATACGATTTCATGCCTAGACCTATTCACAAACAAAAGACAAGAGCTTTGGTGTATGATATAAGTGATAAAGAAGATCCTGAATTAGAATACGATTTCGATCTAAAAGGATATTATCAAACATCAAGAATGATTGGTGATGATGTTTATTTAATTGTACAGGACAATGTGTATTATTATAACAGGGTAATTGACATGCCAGTTGTAATGGAATCATCAAGAATGTTAGTTAAACCTGATGTGTATTACTTTGACAATCCTGAAACAAACTATAACTTTAACACAGTGATGTCATTTAACATTAACAATGGAGAGGTTGATGCTAAAACCTTTATGATGGGTTACTCTAACACAATCTATGTTTCTGAAGATAACATATACATAACTTATCAAAAAAATATGCCTTACAGATTTTATGAATCATACAATAAAGAAAGATTCTATGATGTTGTATTACCATTGTTACCAGTGGAGTTTCAGTCTGAAATAAACTCAATTAAAAACCAAGATCTTACTGAATACGAGAAATGGGACCAAATCTCTGCAGTATTAGAAGAAATGTATAATTCTATGAGTGAAAATGCTAAAGAAAACTTAATGGAAGAAATTAGTGAAGCAATAACAGAATATGAAGTTAAGTTAGAAGAGGAAAGACGTAAAACAGTTGTTCATAAAATTAACATTGATAAAGGAAACATTAAGTATGATACTCGTGGTGAAGTAAAAGGTTATTTGCTTAACCAGTTTTCAATGGATGAATTTGAAGGTAATCTAAGAGTTGCCACAACATTCAGTAGTTGGATAAGAGGAGATTCTGTACAGTACAATAATGTGTATATATTAGATGAAGGACTAGAAATAAAAGGTAAACTAGAAAAAATCGCTCCAGAGGAACGGATTTATTCAACAAGGTTCATGGGAGATAGATTGTACATGGTAACTTTCAAACAAATTGATCCGTTCTTTGTTATTGATTTATCTGATCCAGAAAATCCAAACATATTAGGAGAACTTAAGATACCAGGTTTCTCAGATTATTTGCATCCGTATGATGAAAATCATATAATTGGAGTTGGCAAAGAAACAGGTGAAAACGAATACGGTCGTGTTACAACAAAAGGTGTTAAAATTGCTTTATTCGATGTTAGTGATGTAAATAATCCTAAAGAAATAGATAAATATGAAATTGGGTCTAGTGGAAGTGATTCTGAAGTGTTAAGAGATCATAAAGCATTCTTGTTTAGTAAAGAAAAGAATTTACTAGTGTTACCTGTTAGGGAAGTAAAGGAATCTAAAGTGTATGATCCAAGGTATGATTATTACAGGCAAGAAGTGTGGCAAGGTGCTTATGTATTTGACATTGACGGCAGTGGATTTTCATTAAAAGGAAAAGTGTCACATGGCCAATACCTGTACTATGAAAACGCTGTTAAACGTGCATTGTACATGGATGATACTCTCTACACAGTATCATTAAGAAAAATTAAAATGAATGATCTTAATGACCTTGAAGAACTTAATGACTTTGAACTGCCTTACGAAGATCATAGATATTATGGTGAACCGTACGTGAAAACTGCACAAGTAGATAGTGAAATGGTTGAAGAAGAAGTTGTTGAAGTAATTATTTAATTTTATTTTTTAATTCTTCCGGACCTAAGTCAAGTTTAGAAAAGATTTCCTTTTCAAGTTCAAACGATAATTTAATTTGTTCTTCTCTTTTTTTTGTACATTTTGGTGGGTAAGCTCCATTTATATATTCAAACCTTTTCTTTAGTGAAACAACTGTATCATCTTGAGTTCTTTTATCAGCGTATGCAATAACTTTTTCTTCCCATGATTTATAACCTTTAACAATCAAATCTCCTCTATGTTGCCTTGCATAATAGCCAAGTTCAGGGTAACCTTTTTTTGTTAAAATTTCTTCAGTTTTGTAACCATGCCTAACTGTTTTATCATTAATGCACAACCATTTGTCTAGATCATGCACTAAAGAAGCTTTGTCAACTAATTCTAAATTAAGTTTTACACCATTTTTATATAGTTCTGTGGCTATGAAAACAGCAATTTTATTAACCATTGTAACGTGATCAATAATATTATCAGGTGTACCAAGTTCCTTATACCATTTAATACAATCTTCTATTGAAGGGTATAAATGTTTAACACAATTCAATAACTGAATATTATGGTTCTTATCTTCTTTTATATTAAATATACTAACAGAAGTGTTCTTTGGTGTTTCTATATTCTTTATTTCACTAACAGAACCCTTTTTAATTATATTTACAAACACTTTCTTGATCCAACCATGACATACAAACAAAATAGTATCATTCGGATGTTTATCATACACTTTATCTAGAAATGACTTTGCTCTTATTTGTAACTCTTCGTATTTTTCCATATCTTCTGGTGGATTGTTCCAATCTAATTCTTTACCAACTTTCCCTTGAAAACTACCTTGGTTTTTTCACGTAATTCTTTAACAAATTCTAAAGGTGTATCTGGATGATATTTTGCAATGAGTTTAGCTGTATCAGCAGCTCTTCTTAAATCACTTGAATAAATATGATCAATCTTTTCATTTTTTAACCTTAAAGCAAGTTTTTCTGCCTGATGGATGCCCTTTTCTGTTAGATTTCCATGTAAATGTCCTTGTACAATGCCTTTAACATTCTCTTTTGTTTCGCCATGTCTTGTAATTAAGAGTTTCATTTGTGTATGTAAACCTAAGTTATTTATTAAATTTAGCAAGATTTATTAATGAAATCTTTATGCCATGTATTGAAATATATTAAAGGGAGGTTGATTAAAAATGGTAATGCCATGGGTTATTGGAGGAGGAGTATTTTTCTTTGTTGGTATTAGAATAGTAAGACCTACAGAAGTAGGAGTTGTTGAAAGGCTTGGTAAGTATAAGAAAACAGCTGGCCAAGGTTTTCACTGGATTATTCCGATACTTGATAGGATGCACACTGTAAATGTAACTGAAGTTAGGGTTGATATTCCGCCTCAGGAAGTCATTACAAAAGACAAATTAAACGCGCACGTTGACGCTGTAGTATATTACAGGGTTAGAAACGCAAGAAAAGCATTGTATAATGTTAACAACTTTAGTAATTCTGTTGTTTCACTTGCTAGAACTACATTAAGAGCAGTTGTAGGTAAAATGAACCTGTCAGACGCTAACGAACGTAGGGATAACATTAACCATTACGTTGAAAAAGAAATGAGTTCGCAGATTGAACGGCCTGACGAAGAAAAAGAAGGTTGGGGTATTGATATATTAAGAGTTGAGATTCAGGAAATAACACCGCCAGCAGATGTACAGGTAGCAATGAATAATGTTGTTAAAGCAGAGAACGAAAAAATTGCAGCTATTGATTTAGCAACAGCAACAGAAACTAAAGCTGATGGTGAACGAAGAGCAGAGATTAAAAAAGCTGAAGGTGTCAGACAAGGTAAAATCTTAATGGCTGAAGGTGAAGCTCAAGCAATTAAGCTTGTTAATGAAGCAGCTAGTAAATATTTCAAAGGTAATGCTCAGATACTAAAGAAATTAGAAACTGTTGAGAAATCTTTAGGTAGAAATGCAAAAATTGTCGTACCTTCTAAAACTGAACTTGTTAATGTCATTGGCGAGTTAGCAGGCGTAACTCCTGTTAAAGTTGGGAAGAAATAATTTTATTTTTAATTTATTTTTTTAATTCTATGTTTTTAATGCTAATAATAAGAAAAAATAATGGTTTTAAACATCAATCATTTCTATTTCAATGCTGAGACCATCTGGGATATGAACTCTCATAACAAGCCTAAGCGCACGTTCGTCAATGCCTAGATCAATCAACCGTTTATGTATCCTCATCTCGTACCGTTCCCAAGTCTCTGTACCTTCACCGTCTGGACTCTTACGAGTAGTTACTCTTAATTTCTTTGTGGGTAGAGGTATTGGTCCTCTCATTTCCACTCCTGTTTTTTCTGCGATCTCTTTGATACTTTGACAGACCATGTTGATCTTGTCAATTTCCATGCTCGCTAGTTTAATCCGTGCTTTCTGCATTGTTATTTACCACATGATAATTTTTAGGTTATCATGCATATATATGATATATGCAATCCTAAAAATTATTTCTTAGTCATATCTTTTTCAACAAGGTCAATACACATACCAGCTGCGACTGTTGTTCCACTATCTCTGATAGCGAACCTTGACAACTGAGGTATTTTTTCTTGCTTTTCAATTACCAACGGTGTTGTTGGTTTAATCTTAACAATTGCTGCATCT
Organism: uncultured Methanosarcinales archaeon; assembly: GCA_964512765.1. Lineage (GTDB taxonomy): Archaea > Nanobdellota > Nanobdellia > Woesearchaeales > GW2011-AR15 > GW2011-AR15. The sequence continues at coordinate 10,224 of CAZEKF010000023.1, read as the reverse complement.
CCATTTTTTAGGAAATCAGGTTTTTCTTTTAAAGTAGCTCCAGTTTTAGGATCTAAACTTTTAACAATTTCTGTAATTTGACATGCAACCTGTGCAGTGTGGATGTGAAACACTGGTGTGTAACCAACAGTCACAACGGTTGGATGGTTTAAAACAACCATGTGCGCTGTGAACTCTGTAGCTACAGTCGGCCAATTGTCTGGGTGACCAATAACGTCTCCTCTTGCTAGGTCTTTTTTACCCATACCACCTACTGAGAAACCAACGTTATCGCCTGGTTCAGCTTTAGGCAATTGTTCATGGTGCATTTCTATTGTTTTACATTCACCAGCAACACCTTTACCTTCTCTACCAGGTACTGCTACAATTTTATCTTTAGGCTTCATGATTCCTGTTTCAACTCTACCAACAGGGACTAATCCAATACCTGTGATGTTATAAACATCCTGGACAGGTAATCTTAAAGGTAAAGTAACAGGTTTTTCTGGAACTTTAAAGCTATCAAGCGCTTCCATCATTGTTGGACCTGTGTACCAAGGCATGTTTTCTGATTTTTTAGCAACATTATCGCCTTTTAATCCTGATGTAGGTACAAACTGAATTTCTTCAGGTTTATAACCAACAGTTTTTAATAGATCTTCAGTTGCTTTTTTGACTTCTTCAAACTTAGCTTGGTCATATTTCATCATATCCATTTTATTAACAATAACCATTAACTGGTTAACACCTAATGTTCTTGCTAAGAAAACGTGTTCTTTAGTTTGTGCCATGACACCGTCATTAGCAGCTACTACAAGACAACCACAATCAGCTTGTGATGCTCCAGTGATCATATTTTTAACAAAATCTCTGTGACCTGGTGCATCAATCATTGTAAAATCATATTTTGGAGTTGAAAATTTCTTATGTGCAAGGTCAATTGTGATACCTCTTTCACGTTCTTCTTTAAGGTTATCCATGACATATGCAAACTCCCAACCACCTTTACCGTGAGCTTCAGCCATTTCTTTAAATTTTCTTAACTGTTGATCTGTTAAATTACCAGAATCAAACATTAATCTACCAACTGTTGTAGATTTACCGTGGTCAATGTGACCAATAACAACCAAGTTTAAATGTTCTTTTTCTTTTGCCATTTTTATTATTCCTCCTTATTTAAGTGTCAAATATTGTTCAATGGAAATATTCACCATTTATAAGCATTTCTCTTTAATCACTACTTTCTTCCTCGACAATTCCTTTTCTTGACCGAATTTGTTTTTTGATTTTTATTTGAAGTTCATTAGGCAATTTTTCAAAGGTTTGGTCAATCACTGAAAAACTTGCTCTTCCTTCAGTTGCACTTCTAAGATCATTGCTTAACCCAAATGTTTCAGCAACAGGCAGTTTTCCTTTGATAGTTGTAAACTCACCTTGGCTGGTCATGTCTAACATCTGGCCTCTTTTTGCAGATAATAGTTTTGATATTTCACCCATGAAATGTGTAGGTGTATCAAACTGCATAACTTGGACAGGTTCAAACAATAAAGCATTTCCATCTAACATGGCAGGCCTTATAGACTCTCTAATTGCGGGGTATACTTGTGCAGGACCCCTATGAATTGAATCTTCGTGTAACGTCATATCTTTCAAATATACTTTTACACCCATTACAGGTTCTCTACATATTGGACCTGCGCTCATAACATCTTCAAACACGTCGTTGATTAACTCAATAACTTCACCCATGTGAACCTGACCACGTGTGTCATCAACTAACATGTTACCGTTAAAAATATTTTTAACTTTACGTGCTTCTTTACCATCCACACCAAGTTCTTGTAACTGTTTCCATAACTGCGGCATTTTTTTCTTAATTCTCATCTCAGGTAATTCACCAGACTTGATTGCTTCCTTAATTTTCGGATCTAATGGTTCAACAGTAAAATAAAACTTGTTGTGTTTGTTAGGTGACTTACCTTCAAACTCTCTACTTTCATTTGTTACAGTTTCCCTATACACTACAATAGGTGAACTTGTTTTAACTTCAAGACCTTTCTCAGTTTTGATTCTGTTTTCAATAATTTCTAAGTGTAGTTCTCCCATACCTGACATTAAATGTTCGCCTGTTTCTTCGTTAATCTGAATGGTTATGGAAGGATCTTCTTTACCAACTTTTTTCAACACTTCAATTAACTTTGGTAAATCACTTGGTTTTGTTGCTTCAACAGCTTTTGTAACAACTGGTTCAAACAAGTGCTTGATTTGTTCAAACGGATCAGCTTCAGGATCACTAGCAACGGTTTCTCCTGCGTAACCATTTTTCAATCCTGCTAACCCAATAATGTTACCGCACGGTACATTATCAACAACTTCACGTTTTGCACCGTTGTAAATGTATACTTGCTGAATTCTTGGACTTTGTTTAGCACCTAATAATTCAACGTTCATACCTTTACTAATAGAACCACTGAATAACCTGCCTGCGCAGATTTCTCCTGCTAATGGGTCAACAACAACCTTTGTAATAATAAAACCAAGAGGTCCTTTTGGATCGCATGACATTAATGACTTACCAAACTCAGATTCTAAATCACCGTGCCATATCTTAGGTATTCTATACTTTTGTGCGACTAACGGATCTGGTAAATGTTCAACAACCGCGTTCAAAATAACTTCGTGGATTGGAGCCTTTTTTCTTAATTCTTTGATATCATCTTCCCCACCTTTTTCATATGCAGTAATAACATCGTTAAAATTAACATTATTTTTTTGCATGAACGGCATTGACAATGCCCAGTTATGGAACGCACTTCCAAAACATACACTACCGGTTTGCACATTAACTGTCCATTTACCTTTAAACTCTTCAGGGCTAATACTATCAATAAACCTGTTAACTCCAGTTATGATTCCAGTGAATCTTTCCTGCATTTTATCAGGTGTCAACTGTAATTCTTTGATTAACCTGTCAACTTTGTTAATCATTAAAATAGGTTTAACTCTTTCTTTTAGAGCTTGTCTCAGTACAGTTTCCGTTTGCGGCATCATACCTTCAACTGCACATACTAAAACAATACAACCGTCTGCTGCTCGCATTGCTCTTGTAACGTCACCGCCAAAATCAACATGGCCGGGTGTGTCAAGAAGGTTGATAAGATGTTCTTCATCTTTAACTGTATGAACCATTGACACTGCGCTTGTATCAATTGTTATACCACGTTCTTGTTCATCTTCGTGAAAGTCTAATACTTGTGCTTTACCAGCAAGGTCTTCAGACATCATACCTGCACCTGCTAATAAATTATCAGAAAATGTTGTTTTACCGTGATCAATATGCGCGCATATTGCTATATTCCTAATATTTTTAGGTTTATTCATAATCGATTTAACTCTATCAACCATCTTTGCCATTTGTTTACTCACCTATTAATTTGATTTAAAGCACATGTTTATCATGCACTGTTTTATAACTATGAATCTCGTTTTTATCGAACCATAAACTAATTTCTTTTTTTGCATTTTTCACTGAGTCACTAGCATGGATAAGGTTCTTAATTCCGATACCTTTCTTGTCAGCGTACTCGTATGAATGATGCGCAAAATCTCCTCTTATTGTACCAGGCTGTGCATTCCTTGGTTCTGTGTTACCAACCATTTTCCTAACAGTGGATACAGCATGTATACCTTCAACAACCATTGCAATAACAGGTCCTTCAGTAATAAATTTTTCAAGTCCTTTATAGAACTTTTTGTCAACATGATCTGAGTAATGTTTTTTTGAAAAGTTTTTGTCTACCCACACCATTTTCATGCCAACCATCTTCAATCCTGCATTTTCAAATCTAGTTATGACGTTACCTACTAAAGTACGTTGTACAGTATCAGGTTTCAATAATACTAATGTTCTTTCTATCATTTTTTCAACCCCTTTTTAACTTGAGCATGTTCTTTAGTCCATTTAGTTGTTCTTGGTTTACGTTTTAATTTCAAAGTGTTTTTCTCACACTTGTTTGAACAAAAATAAAATATTTTACCGTCTTTCTTAACATACATTTTCCCTGTCCCTGGGTTTAAAACTTCACCGCAAAAGTTGCAAGTTACCATTTTTATGTACGACCTCTGCCTGTTCTTGTTAATGGCCGAGCTTCAATCTCAGTTTCTCTTAACATTAAAATGTCTCCTTTTTGTACTGGACCTCTCACGTTTCTTCTTATGATTTTGTTCTGGTCACGTCCATCCAAGATTTTGCATCTTACTTGAGTAACTCCACCTCTCGTGCCTGTTCTACCAATAACTTCTTCAACACTTGCAGGATACGCGTACGTGAAATTAACCTGACCTTTTGAATCGTCTTTGCTGTCCTTTGGCTTTCTATCGCCTTTAGACTGCACTTTATTGTCTGCCATTTTATTTATCCTTTGATTCCTTTAATAATTGAGCTTGCCTCGCCAGCTTCAGTTACACAAACAGCACTTGTACTTACCTGGATACCTGCAGCTGCTCCTAACTCTTCTCTGCTTGGTACTTCAACACAAGCTATACCTTTTTCTTTGCATAGTAATGGTAGATGCATAGTAACTTCTGGAGGGTTAACATCTTTTGCAATAACTACTAACTTTGCGTTACCTCTCTCAACTTGTTTTGTCACTTCATTGGTTCCTTTTTTAATCTTACCAGTGGTTCGTGCCACTTCAATTGCTTCATATGCTTTTTCTGCGTCTGACATATTTCATTCACCTTTCATATAGTTTTTAGGTAATCCTTAAGAAAATTACCTTCCTTCAGGTCCGTAGACCGTCATAATTCACTAGGTAATAAAACAGAAAAAATGGGTGTTTATAAAAGTTACGATAATTTAATATTTAAAAGACCAAACTTTATAAATTCCTCAACTTTCCATTTTTGTTAGATGGCATCTAAGAGTGAATCAGTTCAACCAGAAGTTAACATTGGGCTAGTTGGCCATGTTGACCATGGTAAAACTACTTTAACTGAAAAACTCTCTGGAAAATGGACAGACACGCATTCTGAAGAACTAAAACGTGGAATTACTATAAGGTTAGGTTATGCAGATAGCACTTTTGTCAAGGTTAAGAAGGATTATACAACTGAAAAACAAGCTAAAAATGCTAAAAAGGAATATAAAGTATTAAGAAAAGTTAGTTTTGTTGACGCGCCAGGCCATGAATCATTAATGGCAACCATGTTGGCTGGTGCAACGTTAATGGACGGTGCGTTGTTATTAATTGCTGCAAATGAAGAATGTCCGCAGCCACAGACTAGAGAACATTTAATGGCTTTGAAAATCATTGGCATAAAAAACATTGTTATTATCCAGAACAAAATTGATTTAGTCAGTGAAGAAGATGCTATGAAAAATTATGAACAAATAACTAAATTTTTAAAAGGAACAGATTATGAAAAAGCACCAATAATACCTGCATCAGCACAGCATAATGTTAATGTTGATGTTATTATCCAGGCAATTGAAGAAAACATACCTACGCCAAAGAGAGATACTAAAAAAAGTCCGAGAATGTTTGTTGCTAGGTCATTTGATATTAACAAACCTGGCCAAGAAATAAAAGATCTAAAAGGAGGAGTGTTGGGTGGGGCATTACAATATGGAGTAATCAAAGAAGGCGATGATATTGAAATAAGGCCTGGTCACGTGTACGAAGAAGCTAACAAAAAAGTGTGGAAACCTATCAAGACAAAAGTACTTGGCATGATGACTGGTGGTAAAAAAGTTAAAAAAGTTGGTCCCGGCGGGTCTGTTGCATTATTAACTACATTAGACCCTTCAATTGTTAAATCTGACAGTTTCACTGGTAATGTTGTAGGATATGAAAAAGATCTACCTCCTGTTTGGGACACTTTGAAGTTAGAAGTTGATTTACTAGACAGAGTGGTTGGGAGTGCTGAAGATTTGAAAGTTGATCCATTAAAAAAGTCAGAAATGTTAATGTTAAATGTTAACTCAGCAGCAACAATCGGTATTGTAACTAATTTAAGTAAATATTCAGTTGAATGCAATCTTAAACTTCCAATTTGTGCAGATCCTGGGTCAAGAGTTACTATTTCTCGTAGAATGGGCACAAGATTCAGACTAATAGGGTTTGGTGTATTAAAAGAATAATTCTCTATAAAAGAACTGTTTATCTTGAGTGATTGAGGTTTTAAATGGGTAACTTCCCCAAGGGCACAGCCCGTTAGTGATAATTTTAGCCTCTCTCCCAACTAGACCAGTTCTTAATTATATTAATGTGTTCCAAATTTATAAATTTTATTGTGATAGGATTTTGTCGTACTTTTAGAAACCTTTATTAAACACAATAACTATAATAAATTCTATGTCAAAACCTTTACCAAAATACGATTACGAACACAAGTTAGAACCTGATTTAATTAGATTTTTATCAAGGATTGAAGATGTTGAAGATTCAGGTAAAAAAACTTCAAGGTTTATGCAGATGAAAACTCTTGAATGGGACTCTAGCATGTCAGAGTTTAGAAGAAATGTTAACATGGCAAAAAATCAATTAGAAGAAATAAGACGTAAAAAAAGCATTTTGAAACAAAATTTCATTAACATTGTTAACGAGTTCCGGACAAAAGGCGGCGATGATGATTTTAATAAATTGCAAAGAAAAGTTGATGACTGGAAATTAGAAGAATTCATAACAAAAAAAGAGTTCATACAACTGCTTTCAGAGATTTAACAGCTACTTCTATCATATCATTTGTTGGTTCTTTTGTTGTTATTTTTTGTAATAATAATCCTGGTGATACTAATATTTTTACAAAGGAATTATTGTAATGTTTACCTGCAAATTTAAGAAGTTCGTACGAGATACCGGCTATTAAAGGTAATAGTAATAATCTCATGCCCAATCTCTGGAAGTATCCTTGCACTTGGACAAGCGTAAAGAAAAATATTGATAATACAAATACAATTAAAAGAAAACTAGTGCCGCACCTAGGATGAATTGTTGAATATTTCTTAATATTATTTACTGATAATTTTTCTTTTTTTTCATAGCAAGCAACTGTTTTGTGTTCAGCGCCATGGTACTGGAAAACCCTTCTAACATCAGGAAATAATGAAATAAGGAAAAGGTATAGAACAAATATGCCTAATCGAGTAATGCCATCTATAAAATTAAACCAAAATCCTGAATCTTTAGCAAAAAACTTTGCTAATAACAATGGAATCATGTAAAATAATACAATTGTTAATGCAATAGATAATGCAACTGTAAGAAAAATTTCCCAGTCAGTGATAGCTTCTTCTTCCTCGCCCTGTGACTCAACAGCTGAGTATGATATGCTTTTAATACCAATAACTAAAGTTTCAATAAATCTTATGCAACCTCTTATAATTGGCAGTTTTAACAAGTTATTTTTTGGCTCTTTTATCTTAATGACTTTTGTTGAGATTTTTTTATCAGGTTTTCTAACTGCTATCGCGTATTTGTTTTTAGAGCGCATCATAACACCTTCAATCAATGCTTGGCCGCCAATTGATATTTTAGAACTCATTCTCCAGAGTGTATGTTAAATTATATATAAATGTTTAGTTGAATATTTCTTTAATTTTTTCCCTATCATTATTAGAACTGTTTATTATTTTTGATTTAACTTCAGACACAAATGTTTTTGCGTTGTTTAATAATAATTCTGAGTCATCTTTAGTTGCCTTAAAATCAGCATAATATTGTTTGTCAATTCTTTCTTCTTTAGCAGCTTTTAATTGATCAGAAAGTTCATTTTCTTCTAATATTTCCTTTAAAAGAAGTATTGCACCTGTATGGTTTTCACATTTTATTCCAAGTTTGTATAGTAATGCTATTGTAATATTGTACATTGCATAGTACGACATACTAACTGAATTTTCATAAAGTGCAGTGGTGTTCAATACTTCAGCAGATTTTAATGAATTATTGGATTTCTCTTTGTATGATTCTACTAAATTATCAGAAGATTCAACTAAACTTATCTTTTTTTCATTTATCAAGGTTTTCAAAAATTTGTTCATAAATGAACTCGCCTCCTTTTAGTATTAAATGATGTGATATGATCTCTCTAATTAGGTTGTTGTTTAAATCAATATTGTTTACTGTTTTTGGATTAAGTTTTATATTATGTAGCTTGCCTATGTTTTTAAGAGTTGATTTGATTTTTTGATTATTTGGTTTAACTAACAGAATATCTAAGTCAGAGCCTTTTTTTTCTAATGACTTTGCATAACTGCCGAAAATTATGACAGAATCAGTTTCTTTGGTTGCTTTTTTTATGTCTTCAAATAAAGATACTTTTTCACTATGTTTTTTAAGAAACTGCATTGTTTTGTATGTTTCTGTTAGTTTAATTATGTAATGAGATGAATATTTTTTAGGTAAGAAAAAATATTTGTTTTTTCCTTCACTATATGAATCAATGATTTTTTCATTTTCTAAGATGTTTAAATTTCTTAAAACAGTTGATGGTATTTCATTTATTTCCTTAGCTAATTCTCTTAAATAATACTTCTTAAATATTAATTTAGATAGTATCTTTATTTGTGTACTGTTTAAATTATGCAACATATGTTGTAAAAATGCAACGATGTTTAAATATTTTTCTATTTTAACAATATAACACTTTCTTAAACCAATCAGTTTAATATTTATCAACTAAATAGTCATTGTAACTAAATAGTGGCAATATAATCGAAAGATTTATATATGGTGAAAGTAATTCTCCAGTTATGGGAATTATACAACAACCAATGGATAGTGTTTCAGTACAACCATCTAATTATTTGAGATCTGCTTATTCAGCACTTGCTTCTGTAGGAAGAACTTTGAGTAATCTTGTCCAGAGAATGGATAATACAGTTGGTCAAGTTGATACTTTTATCGGACAAACCATTTGGAGACCAGTTAGTTTGGCACATAGAGCTCTTGAAGAAACTTATACTAATCAAGCATTAACTCACATTGATACTAATGTAGGTAATAGAGTTCTTAATGATTTTTTAGTACATGAATCAAAAGCAACTAATCAGATGACTACTTCTGGACATTTAGATGATTATCTTGATCTAACAGAAGTTAGACCTGATCAATGGCATGTTCATGCTTCAAAAGTTCTTAAAAGGGAGGCTGGTATGGATGCATATAAAGACGCTGTGTTAACTTATTTTGGAGATGGTAAAACTGTTGTTGCACATGAACATGAAGGTGAAGTATTTTTTTATCAGCCAGATGAAAATGGTGTTTTTCATAGGATTGATGATGATAAAGCTCTTGAAAGAAAAGCTGATTGGTATTCAATTGGACTAACTGCTGCAATTGGTGTAATTGGATTGGCGGCTGGATATGCAGCATTTGGAAATCCTAAAAAAGTTAGTGCAGGAGCAAGTAATGATTTACACACTAATCCTGAACTTAGTTTGATTAACAGTTTTGAAGAAGGTCATGTTGGACAAACTAGTCCAGGCGCTCCAGGTAGTAACGGTCCAGATGGTTTAGGTGGTGGATATTCTATTATGGGCGCACAAGGTGCATGTATACAAGAAAGTGACACAGATCCGCCTTGTCCAGAAGTAGTCACTCTCGATGATATTTTTACTGATTTAGATAATTACGAAAGAGATAATATGTGTAGAGCAGATGCACAGCCACCATTACAAATTGATGAAGGTAGTGTTCACATTGAATGTACGCCTAGTGGTGGAGCTGGAGGAACACAATTAACAAGAACAGGTCATACTGTACCACCTTATATTGTTTTAGGTGATGATATTTCTGGTAAATTACCAGTAGATGGTTTTAGCAGTTGTCAAGTTAACATTGAATTAAATCAGCCGATTCCTGATGGCACAAGATTATTTCTGGAAGTATACGGTCAATTTGACACTGATCCTTTTGTTACTTATGAGTTCACAGGTTCTGGAAGAAATGTTTCAACATTGATAGGACATAGTGCATTTTTAGACCCAAACGGAACTGCTATTTTTCCAACCAAAATTATATTGACTCAAGACGGACAACCTGATAAATTTATGAGAAGAGATGATTATAAAATAATTGGATATTATGTTGCACCTCCTTCAGCAGGTGAAACTAAAACAGGTGGTGGTAAAGAAGTGGAACAGACACCGCCAGGACAAGAAAACCTACCTGAAAACCCACCAGAAGATCCTGATCCTGATCCTGATCCTGATCCTGATCCTGATCCTGATCCTGATCCTGATCC
>CAZEKF010000022.1:0-17664 GCA_964512765.1 uncultured Methanosarcinales archaeon | reverse complement strand
CCAATTCATCTGCGGGTCTAACAGACCTGCAGTATTCTTGGCGGAGAATAAAAAAGTAGCAAAAAAACTTTCAGACTGGGAAAGTAATATAAGATATCTTTGCCAGCATAAGTCTGTAGGCGATAACGGAGTATTGCATTGTGAAAGGTTAGACGATTTTTGTCAGTTTAACCATTGTCCTGCAAGAAAAGAAAAAGAGTAGCATCAAAAACCTTATATACCACATAATCTTAATTTATTAAAAAATATTTCAAAAAGGTGATACATGATGGGAAATTGTTGTGAACCAGGTTGCAAGGCCATGAAAATGGTTTTCTTAGGAGCATTGCTTATAGCAAACGAATATTACTTTGGCTGGAACTGGTGGTACTTGTTCGGTGGACTATTTGTCTTTAAAGGATTAATGGTACTAGCAATAAAAGGCAAGTGTTGTTGTAATACTAAAAAAAAGAAAAAGTAATGAACATTGTTAAACTTGTTTCAATTATTATTATTTTAATTCTTTTTATTAACTTAATTTTGCTAGCATTAGGATTAATAACAGATTTGTTATTCTGGACAATAATATTAATAGGAGGTATATCTTCCTATATAATTAATAAAAAACTAAAATAGTAAATGAACTAATTTTTTTCTTGCATTATTTTAATTACAATTCCATATGTTTATTGTTCATTTACTATTTAGTACGCTGTTCAATTACTCTGTCGCGTACTAAAATAACAAACTATATATATTTCTCATTAATTATAATGTGTTATGGCACATCCTGGGCAACAAGGCGGCGGACATGGTTTGAAACATGGAGACGACCACGGCCATTTTCCAGAAGAAGAACTTCTTAAAGAAGTTGGTAGCAGAGCTTATAAACTAAAGCATTATGAAAAAGCAAACATAAAAGAAATAGAAGCTAAGTTAACAAGCGGAGAAGAAATCGGTCATAAAGAACTTCACGAGTACCAACATTTTCTTGAACATATGAGTCATGAGTTAAAAGAAATATTGCAAGAAGAACATGGTGATCATATTCATAATATGCAACTAGAGAAAGATCTGAGAAAAGTTGCACAGTTACTTAGCCAGGTTTCTGCTCTTCTTGAACGGCATTAGCTCGTCAATAACCTGAGTTATGTTTTTAGTTGTTTTTTTCCATGAATATTCGTTAACTATAGTTTCTCTAGCGTTTCTTCCTAAAGTTTCTTTTGCTTCATTGTTCTGTTTAAGATATTCTAGTTTACTATACAACACATAAGAATTTTTTTTAGGGAACAATAATCCGTTTGTACCATCATTAATGTATTCTTTAATAAAACCAACAGGTGTTACAACCACAGCACAGCCGCAAGACATTGCTTCCATTGTTGTCAAAGATGTGGTTTCTGTCAAACTTGGCAAAACATAAACGTCCATTGCTTGATAATACGGTGCTAAATTATCTTTTGGTCCAATGTAATTAACATTTTCTTTGCCAGTAAATAAGTTTTCAAGCTCAGGGTTACCTCCTCCCACTACTAAAAGAATAACATCGTCATGTTTTTTAGCTAGCCTTACAAATGCTCTGTACAATGTTTTAAGATCTTTTTCATGGCCTAACCTGCCAGCATAACCAACAACAAACGTTCTAGGATCAATGCCTAGAGCGTGTTTAGCAACAGACTTGCTTTCAGGTGAATAAAGTTTTGTGTCAATGCCAAGGTGGACAATCCTTTTTTGTTTTTTTACACCGAACGCGTTCAATAATTCCACATTACCAGCAGATGATACCATTGTAACATTAAACAAGTTATACAATATTTTGCCGAGTAACCTTACTCCAATGTTAATCGGGAGTTTAAGAAAGTCTACACCTGTAGAATTTGGAAACAATTCCCATTCATTTGTGTGATGGTATCTTAAAAGAGGTTTTTTATGTATTTTAGCCAGGATTGTAGTAAATAATCCAATAAATCCAAACGATTGTACAAACACAACATCAGTTTTTTTAATTTCACTTGATAATTTTTTAAAATTAATTTTACTAGGATAAATGTCTCCCAATCTTAGTTTTAAAGTTTTAAACTTAATTATTCTTGCGTCATACTTAGTTTTCAACTTACCGAAATCTGGTGCAATCACTGTAACTTTGTATTTGTTCTGTAAACGAGGTATAAGTTCATTAAGAAAACTAGAAATACCGTCCCATCTAGGTAAAAAACAGTCAGTTGCTATTAATAATTTTCTCATTATTTAACTTTGTAAAAAACCTCTGCATATTTAACATGATTGTTCAATCCGTACACGTATGCTTGATAATAAATATTGAACACATGCGTTAACTTTGTTACCCATTGACTTCTGTGTTTTTTAAACGCTTCAACCTTTTTCTTGAATGTATCAGATATGTCTACTACTAATTTTGGAGAATCCCTTCTTCTAATATTAAGAAAATAGTTCCAGACATTAAATGAATAAACTTCACCTTTATACTCAAGTTCATCGATCAATTTAAGAGTGAAATTGTACACTGCTTTATGATCTGGATGTGGATCATCTATTGAATGAGTAAATATCTTGCTTGGCTTGATTCTCTTTATTATATTTTCAATTTTATCATGTATATTTTTTTCTTTGATTTGTGTGTTAAACTTCATCTCTGTCAAACCTAAATAATATAACTCATCTTCACCCAATAATTTCTGTGCTTGTTTAGATTCTTTCACACGGGTTTTCCTAGTATGAATGTCCTGTTCTAATGGGTTTGAACTTTCTCCAAACGAAAATATAACAGAAACTACTTTCTTACCTTCTTTAGCATACTTTGCAATTGTACCTCCTGCTCCTATCAATTGATCATCGTTATGCGCGCACAAAAACAATACAGCTTCTTGTTTCATTTGTAATGCATATAGAACTAAAGATTATATAAAGGTTATTTTTTTTATTTCATAAAAAACACAATCTTCAAAAATAGTTTCATATTTCTTACTAGATATGGCAACCATAGATTTAGTTGGAAACATAGAAACAGTTGATGCAAAAGTTATTGGGATATTTGATATTAATGAACAACCTATATTACAAGTTAGGTGCAGAGGAGAGGATTCCCCGCGCTTGATAACATTACTAGGAGGATTAGAAGCACGTGAGTATCTAAACAAAGCAGTTCAAGTAGACAGAGTCTGGGCTAATCAAGATGGAAGAGAGTATAGTCTTTCATTAGGTGCTTATTTTAATGATCAATTAATAGCTTCTGATTATCCTAGTTTTCAGTATGACAGACCAGGATAAATTACTTATTATTTTGATAAGTGATAAATTAAAAATTCCTATCAAAGCAGCGTGTAATAGTTCTTATATATTTTGGATGAATATAATTTAATTTAAAGAGACATTAACAACTTTTAAATACAGAACCAAATTCAACTCAAAAATGGACTGGTTACTTTACGCAATCCTTGCACCTTTGTTTTTTTCAATAGGTAATATTGTTGACAAAGTTGTACTAAGCAAGTATATAAAAAATCCTAAGAGTTATTTTTACTTTGGTAATTTGTTTTTTATAGTCTATTTGCTCTTTTTTTTAAAAACTGGTTTAAATAATATTCCTATTAGACTAATACTACTTGGATTGTTAGGTGGGATTGTACATTTTGGCGCTATTTATGCATATAACCATGCAATGTCAAAGGAAGATGTGTCAAAAATAGTTATTATGGTACAATTAATACCTGTTGTGACATTAGTTTTATCATGGCTTTTTTTAAATGAAACCTTGTCAAGAACACAGTTAATAGCGTTTATTATTATGTTTATTGGGAGTATGTTAATATCGATAAATAAGAATTTTGAGATGTCAAAAGCAATAAAAGAAGTATTACTAGTGGTTCTTTTCATAGCTATTAACAATATAATAATGAAACATGTTTACGGTTACATTGATTTGATCCAGGGAATGTTATTGTATGCAATAGGACATTTTGTTGTTGTAATCCCTTTGTATTTTGACAAAAAAGGACGAAGAACTTTCATAAAAGAATTTACACAATTAGATAAAAAGATTTTATTAATAATTGTTTTGTCAGGCTTTCTCGCTCTTGCAGGAGTTCTTTCATTTTATCAAGCTATCTCTATAGGATCAGTGTCATTAGTTTCAATAATAGGTGCATTCTCACCAATGTTTGTTTTCATATTCACAATATTTCTGTCCAAATACTTTCCAAAAATCCTTAAAGAAGATCTTTCAAAGCCTGTAATAATAAGAAAAGTAATAGCAATCTTTATAATATTCATCGGGTTCTTTTTATTAACCAGATAATATAAATAAAATAATTTGAAGAAAAGGTGAAAAATATATGCCAAAACATAAAGACCAAAGAGTAGGCGTGTTTGTAGATGTACAGAATTTGTACTACAGCGCTAAACAGTTTTATAGTGCAAAAGTTAACTTTGCACATATTTTGAAAATGGCAGTTTCTGGCCGGCAGTTGATAAGAGCAATTGCATACGTTATAAAAGCAGATGTTAAAGAAGAAAGTAATTTTTTTGAAGCATTGGAAAAAATCGGTTATGACGTACGGTCAAAAGATTTGCAAACATTTTACACAGGCGCTAAAAAAGGCGACTGGGACGTTGGTATTGCCATGGACATAATGCGAATGGCTGCTAAACTTGACGTTATTGTTCTAGTTTCTGGAGACGGAGATTTCAAAGATTTATTAGAGCATGTCAAAGCATTAGGGTGCAGAGCTGAAGTGATCGCGTTTAGAAAGACTTCATCATCCAGATTATTAGAAGAAGCTGATGAAATGACAGATCTTGGAAAAGATCTTAATAAAGCATTGATAAAAGACCAAAAATATGCAAGAAAAGTAGGTAATAATAACCGGTCCCGTGCAGTGCCTCAAACTAAAAGTCAATCTAGGCCACCAAGTAGGTCTCGACCACAATCTAGATCTCAATCCAGGCCATCCAGACCCAGGCCGCCTAGAGGTAGAAGACCTTATCAAAATCAAGAATCTGATTCAGAAGCGTCTTTTTTACAGAGAATTAACATGGACCAGCCAAATTTAACAGGAAAAGAAACAACAACTAAACTAGTAATGCCTAAAGAAACTAAGAAAGTAGAAAAAACTAAGAAAATAACTAAAACAGTCAAGAAAGAAGAAAAGCGAAAACCTGTAGTAAAGAAGAAACCTGTTAAGAAAAAACCAACAAAGAAAACATCGGTTGTCAAGAAAGTAATTAAAAAGGTTACTAAGAAAAAATAATTTTTTTAATTTATGATTTTATTTTTTTCTTTTGATATATGGAATCTAGTAATATGAATTTTAGTACTAACATCATAATTATTGCTATTGTATACGCTGTAATAATTTGTAGATATTGTAGCTGCATCATAAACCACCCAATCTAATATAAGAATTTTCTTATATTTAAATGTTATTGAAAAATGTAAGTAGATTAGGAAAAACGGGTAGACTTTCTTTAATTCTATGATAAAACAACAAATTTATATACTTTCCATTCTCTTTCAAACATTGGGTGATGGTACATGGCAGAATTATATGATAAAACATACAAACAAGGTACTAAAAAGTTTATGGACGCAACTAAAGAAGGTGTTGCAGCATATAACGCATATAAAAAAGAATTAATGAGTAACAGTCCGTTTGACAAAAAAACTAACGAGTTATTACTACTTGCGGCAAGTTGTGCTATTCAATGTGCATATTGTATTGATACACACGGTAAAAAAGCTAAAGCATTAGGCGCTTCTGATAAAGAAATTGCGTTCACAATCCAGGCAGCTGCTACTATTAAACACGGTGCAACTATTGCATACGGTGTTAATGCTCTAGGATAAAAATTATTACGGGTGGAGATTGTATGGTTAAAAAAGTTGTGAAAAGTTTTGATATTGAATATTTACAAGTTCTTGACGAAAGCGGTAACTGTGATGAAAAGTTAATGCCAAAGTTAACTGATAAACAGATTAAAGAACTTTATGAGAAAATGGTTCTTGTCAGGACGTATGATGATAAAGCGTTTAATTTGCAGAGACAAGGTAGAATAGGATCTTATCTACAAGTTAAAGGTCAGGAAGCTAGCCAAGTAGGTTCAGCTTATGCATTAACTAAAAAAGATTGGATAGTTACAATGTATAGAAGTATGGGCGCTATGATCACACATGGATATCCAATACACCAAATTTACATGTACTATGGTGGTGACGAACGTGGCCTGAAATGTCCAGAGGGTATTAATGTTCTGCCGATATCTATCCCTGTTGGAACTCAAAGTCCGCACGCTACTGGTATTGCCTGGGCGTCTAAAATAAGAAAAACTAAAGAAGTTACAATTGGTTACATGGGCGACGGTGCAACTTCAAAAGCAGACTTTCATACAGCCATGAACTTTGCAGGCGTGTTCCAAGTGCCCGTGGTTTTAATATGTGAGAATAATCAGTATGCCATTTCTACTCATAGAGAACATCAAACAAACGCAGAAACAATTGCGCAGAAAGCTATTGGATATGGTATTAAAGGAATTCAAGTGGATGGTAACGACGTGTTTGCTGTTTACAAAGCAACAAAACAAGCAGTTGATAATGCACGCGCTGGTAAAGGACCGACGTTTATAGAGAATTTCACGTATAGAATGTGTGACCATAGCACGTCTGATGATGCTAAACGTTACAGGTCTGACAAAGAAGTTAATGAATGGAAGAAAAAAGATCCTCTTACAAGGTTAGAAAAATACATGAAAAAAAAGAAATTATTGACAGACGCGTATAAGAAAAAAGTTCAAAAAGATGCTACTGATAAAGTTAACAAAGCAGTTGAAAAGTACGAAAAATTTCCTGAACAGAAAAAAGAAGATATTTTCACGTTTATGTATGAAAAGATACCACTGCAGTTAAAAGAGCAAATGGACGAGGTGGGAAAATGACAGTGATGAATGTTATCCAAGCAGTTAATAATGCATTAGACTTAGCAATGAAAAAGCACAAAGATATGGTAATGTTAGGCGAAGATGTTGGTGTTAACGGTGGTGTTTTCAGGGCAACAGACGGATTGTACAAAAAATATAAAAACAGAATTTTTGATACTCCACTGACAGAAGAAGGTATTATTGGAGTATCTGTAGGTATGGCTGTTAATGGGTTAAGACCTGTTGCAGAGATACAATTTTCAGGGTTTTTAGCACCTGCATTTGACCAGATATTTAGCCATGCTGCTCGTATGCGGTCTAGAAGTCGAGGAAGGTTCACATGTCCTCTTGTTGTTAGAACACCTGCAGGTGGTGGTATTAGAGCCTTAGAATTACATTGCGAAGTTCCTGAAGCGTTTTTTGCGCACACGCCAGGTGTAAAAGTTGTTTGTCCTTCAACACCCTACGATACAAAAGGATTATTGTTAGCAGCGATTGAAGATCCTGACCCAGTGATTTTTTTAGAACCAATGAGGATTTATCGTGCAATAAAAGAAGAAGTGCCAACCAAATATTACACAGTACCTATTGGCAAAGCGAGAGTTGCCAGGGAAGGTAGTGATGTTACAATTGTAACCTGGGGCGCAATGGTTAAATATACAATGGATGCAGTTAACAAGATCCAGGACAAAGTTGACTGTGAAGTTATAGACTTAAGGTCAATATATCCATTTGACACTGAAACTATTATTAAATCTGTTGAAAAAACTGGTCGTGTTATGATAGTACATGAAGCGCCTAAAACTGGAGGTTTTGGTGCAGAGATAAGTGCTACTATTAACGAGAAAGCTCTTGACTTGCTTGAAGCGCCAATATTAAGAGTAACTGGTTATGACATGGCACTACCGTTTGCTAAAAGAGAGCTTGAGTTTATACCAAGTGAGGAAAAAATTATAAAGGGTATTAACAAAGTAGTTAAGTATTGAACGTGGTGGTTAAGAATGGCATTTGAGTTTAAGTTTCCGGATGTTGGTGAAGGTATTACTGAAGGTGAGATTGTTAAATGGCGTGTCAAAGTCGGCGATACTGTTAAAGCTGAACAAGTTATAGGAGATATTGAAACTGATAAAGCAATTGTTGAAATTCCTTGTCCAAAAGCTGGCGTTATTCTTAAAATCAATCATAAAGTTGGTGAAACCATTAATGTTGGTGAAGTTTTAGTTGTTATTGGTAAGAAAGGAGAATCCTTAGAAAAGAAAAAGCCAGTTGTTGAAAAGAAAAAAAAGAAACCTGTTTCTAAACCAAAAAAAGAAGACAGTAAAGTTCCTTACACAGGAAGCGTGATTGGGTTTTTAGAAGAAGCTGATGACGCAGTTTCTGGTAAAAAGCAAGTGCATAAAAAAGTTCATGAAAGAGTTAGAGCTACTTTAAGAGTAAGAAAACTTGCCCAAGTATTGAAAGTTGATATTAACACTGTAACTGGCTCTGGTCCAAATGGAAGAATTTCTGAAGAAGATGTTAAGAACGCAGCTACCAAAGTTAAGATTGTTAAAGAACACGGTAAAGTTAAACGAGTACCATTCAAAGGCGTGAGAAAATCAGTTGCTTTGAAAATGGTAAAAGCTCACCAGACAACTGTTTCTGTTACTAACATGTACGATGCAGATGTTACAAAGTTATGGGACGTAAGAAAAAAAGAAAAGGTTAAGGCTGAAAAGAAAAACGTCAAATTAACTTTCTTACCGTTTATTATTATAGCAGCAGTCAATGCTTTGAAAAAAAATCCAGTTGTTAATTCTAGTCTAGATGAAGGTGAATTATTGTTAAAGCAATATTATAACATTGGATTTGCAGTTGATACTGAGGAGGGATTGTTAGTTCCAGTAATTAAAAACGCAGATAAAAAAAGTATTTTAATTATAGCAAAAGAATTGTCAGTATTATCAGGCAAAGCACGTGAAAGAAAATTAAGCTTGGATGACATGAAAGGCGGATCATTTTCAATTTCTAATTTAGGCAGCATAGGTGTTAAATATTTCACGCCAATCATTAATTACCCAGAATCTGCTATCTTGGGTGTTGGTAGAATTGAAGAAAAAGCTAGAATCGTTGATGGCGAAGTTGTTCCTAAGAAAATAATGCC
This sequence comes from uncultured Methanosarcinales archaeon, assembly GCA_964512765.1. Lineage (GTDB taxonomy): Archaea > Nanobdellota > Nanobdellia > Woesearchaeales > GW2011-AR15 > GW2011-AR15. The sequence continues at coordinate 8,612 of CAZEKF010000022.1, read as the reverse complement.
GTTATCTTTTAGCTATGATCATAGAATAATAGACGGTGCAACAGCTTCAAGGTTTATGCTTGATTTGATTAGTGAATTACAATCTTAAGCTTCTATTTCATAAAGTTCCATTCTTTAGTAGAATATCTTGTCTTAGCTAGTTCTTTAGATCTTTTCAGTTCTTGTTCTGTTAATTTTCCAAGCTCATAATCTTTGCCATGAACAAAACCTTTTAACAACGCTTCATATGTTTGTTCAGATTCTACTTGTTTTAAATCTAGGACACGAGTTACCCTATCTTTAACAATTTTAATTAGTTTATCTTTGATCTTTTCATTTGACACTTTAAGAACTGAAAACATTCGTTCAACATCAACATTATGCAATATTGTACCGTGTTGAAGTAAAACATTGTTACGTCTTGTCTGTGCGTTGCCAGAGATCTTTTTGCCCTTAACAACAATGTCATTAATTGGAATAAACTCTGCTTTTATGCCCAGATTAGCCAATCCTTTTATAACCCAGCCACAGATTTCTTTGTAACTTTCTATAATATTTTTTGGAAACATGTTAACTGGTCCAATGACTGAGTAAGTTATCTCTCCTGAGTTTGAGTGATAAACTGCACCACCGCCTGTTCTTCTTCGTACAATACTAATACCTAGATTTTTACATTTCCAGACATCAACTTCATCGTTCAAACTTTGGAAGTATCCAATTGAAACTGCACTAGGAATCCATTTATAAAATCTTATAGTTGGGTTACTTCCTTTACTAACTGATTCACAAACTGCTTCATCAACAGCCATGTTAGTAAAAGCATCTTTCATTTGTAAAGGAATTACGCGCCATTTCATTTTTTCTGTTCTAAAGCTTTTTTTAATACTCTTATTATTGCTTCTGCATCAATACCTATTAATTGATATTCGTTTCTTTCTATAAATTCTGATAAACATTCAATGAACTTTTTTTCTTTGAAATCAACAGGCAATCCTGTTATTTGTTGTTCAATCTTTTGAATACATTCTTCAGGATGTGCAAAGAAATCTCCTGTAATAACTACAGTGTTAATTTTATCCTCGTAATCAACTTTAATCCGTAATAATTTTCCCCCGGGTACTTTTTCAGTTGCTTCTCCATGCATACAAGAAATGAATAATTAATGGCTTTTTATAGGTATGGCTTTTTATATAATATCATTTTGTTTTGTTGATAAATGAAAATTGAGGTAATTCAATCTAAAAACACTGAATCACAACAACAATTAGATGAATCAATGCTTTTTTTAGACAAGATTCTATATGTTCCTTATGGACTCACAATGCCTACATTAACTGATGAAACTTATTTTTTTCGAGTTGTTTTTGATGAAAAAATATTAAGTGTTGCTAGATTATGTCTTGACCCAGGTGAAGTTATCTATAAAAGAAGCGGTCTTGAAGAATTTGTTGAATTTTCAAACAATGTTGCGTATTTTCAAGGAGTGGCGGTTGATCCTTTATTTGAAAATATTGGATTAGGATCTTTACTTTATTATTTAAGGAGAACACGAGCTAGAGTTGAAGGAAAAACCATGGGTCTGGCACTTGTTAGAACAACTTTTATTCAGTTTTATTTAAATTTAGGTTATACTTTATTAAAAAGTGAATCTCAAGAAACCGTTAGAGGACCCTTAAAAAGACAATGGGTCAAAGGACAGTTATTATAATATTTTTATTATTATGTCACAACTTTTTTATAATATCTTTTATTGGTACTTAAAGTATGTTAACAGCAGTACAAATATTAAATATCCTCAACGAACATTATCCGCAAGCTAAAATAGGTTTAACATCAAATAATCCGTTGCAAACATTAATAGCGGTGATTCTTTCTGCTCAATGTACTGATAAAAGAGTTAACATTGTAACAAAAGAATTGTTTAAACATTATCATAATGCAGAAGATTATGCGTATGGAGATCTTGATGAGTTGAAGATATTCATTAAGTCAACTGGATTCTATAATGCAAAAGCTAAGAACATTCAAAATTCGTGTAAAATCATTGTTAAGATACATAGTGGACAAGTTCCAAATACAATGAAAGAATTAATTGAATTGCCAGGTGTTGGTAGGAAAACTGCAAACATTGTACTTGCGAGTGCACATAATATTATCTCAGGGATTCCTGTTGATACCCACATGATAAGGATTAATTACAGGTTAGGCTTAACTAAAAATAAAGATCCAGTTAAGATCGAACAAGACCTGATGAAACAGTTGCCTAAAAAGTTATGGAACAGATATTCGCATGCAATAATTGAACACGGAAGAGCATTGTGTAAGGCTCCTGTTCCTATTTGTAGTAAGTGTTTTCTTAATAATGATTGTCCTAAGACAGGTGTTGATAAGAGTAAATAGTTTTATATATATAATTTATTTTGGTTATATTATGGGTGGTTTGAATATTGACGCATTTAATATTCTACTAGATGTTCCAGTAGCTATTGAATCTCTTGAACAAGTTGTTGTTCTAGATAATCCAGATGGAAGCATAGTCTTTTTTTTAGGAAACAAACATTATCTTCAAGCAAGAGTAAGAAACGGAGCTCTTATACAAGAACCATCTCCTCAAAAATATCCCATACCTATGAATGCTTTTATAGAGAGACATGCCAAAGATGGTGACTGTGTTGGATTAGTACCAATAACTGACTCACCAGAGGAAGTTTTACTATCTAGTTATACTGTATCTCTTCGTGGTATGGAAGTAGAAACTAAGACTAGAAAAACAACTTATACTGGATACAAATAATTCTAATTCGAAATCTTTAAATAGCCTAAAAATGTCTGATGAAAATATGGGGAAGAATTACAAATTATTGCACGATCGTGAGAACTGTATAGGTTGCGGAGCGTGCGCTGTTATAGCACCAGATTTCTGGGAAATGAACGATGACGGTAAATCTGATATAATAAACGGCGTTGACAAAGAAAAAGGCTGGCAAGAGAAAAAAATCACTGAAAAAGATTTTGAAATTAACATGGAAGCTGCTGAGTCATGCCCTGTTGAAGTCATACATATAGATGACGAAGAAACAAAAGAGAGAATAATTTAGTTCTTTTTACTCATTAACTCCTTCACAAACCTATTAAGAGTCTTATTAATATGCTCAGGCTGTGTTTTTAATATCAAAGCAGTATTTTTTAGAATAATTGGTTCAGTATCTTTAGTTTCTTCTTTGCTCGTTAATTTGAAATCATCTTTACTGTCTATTCTTTTCTTTTTAACAACCTTTTTCCATTTTTGGAACAATTCTTTAGCACGTCCAGGCACTTGGTTAATTTTACAATCTAATATTTTAGCAGCGTCTTGTAAAATATCAGTTTCTCGATTAATTTCTTTAGCAGCTGCTTCACCAGCAGTGAATTCTATTCGAACCATACCGTCTTGAATTTTACTGGTTTTTAAGATTTTTATTAACTTAGCCTCGCCTGTTAAATGTAAATGAGTGCCACTGCAAGCTTCAACATCAAAACCCTTGATTTCAACAACACGTAATGTTTTGCCAGGGATTGCACCGCCTTGATACAATGTAAAACCATACTTTTTCTCAGCAATGTTTTTAGGAAATATTGTTGAATATACAGGCAGGTTTCTTTCAATGATTTTATTAGCATAATTTTCAATTTTTCTAACTTGATCATCTGATAATGATTCGTAATGCGTTATATCCAGTCTGGCTTTGTTAATGTCTTTATGCGCGCCGGCTTGCCAAACATGATTACCTAATACTTTTTTAGCAGATCCGTTTATAATATGAGTCGAGGTATGATGCTGTGCTAACTGCAACCTTCTTTTGAAATCAATCTTACCTTTAACAACATCGTTTTTCTTGAACTTAGGTTTAGAATCCAGTACATGTACAATATGACCGCCTTGTTTATACACGTCAACAACATTTACCTTGTCTAATGTACCAATATCATTCAACTGTCCGCCAGAAGTTGGATAGAATGCAGATTTATTCAATATAACCTTATTACCAATAACTTTCAAAACACTTGTACTGAACTCGATCATTGCAAAATCTTTGTAATACATGATTTCTGTTTCAGGTATATCTTTTAGATCAAGTTCTTTCTTTTTTTCTTTAACAATTACTGTTTCTTTTTGTAATTCAGAAACTTTTGTGTAGAAATCATTAGGTATAGTGATTTTTTTGTTTGCTTGTTCAGATATCATCTCAGGGCTGATCCCTTGTGAAACGTATAATTCAATAAACTTTTTTTCAGGTATATCAGAATCTTTTTTTAACAAGTTAACAATCATTTGTTTAGACTTTCGTTTAGTTTCTTTATACTTATGTTTCTCAACATCAAGAATAGTTTTCACACTGTCAAGATTCTCGCTTAACTCAGGAAATAATGGTTTTAAATAACTAGCGTGCCATTCAGCAACTTCAGCTAAAGAAACTTTCCATTTATATTTATCAATAAGATCCATTGCTCGTCTTAAAATAACTCTTAAATTATACCCGCCGCCAACGTTGTTAGGCAGTGCACCGTCAGAAATAGCAAACAATGCAGTTCGTGCATGGTCAGCAATTGAATACAGTGCAGATAACGGCAATATTTTTTGTTTAAGTTCTTTAACATCAATATTAATTTTTTTAGCAACAAACTTCCATGTCTTATTAATATCTTCAACTTCGTCAATGTTTAAATAAGAAGAATACGGTAAAAATTTTTTCATTAAATTACCTTCTGGCTGAATACCTGTTATTTTGTAAAGTTTTTTAGCAACTGTCGGGAAAGTTGTTTCATAGCTTGTACTTGTTCCTTTAGTAAACCATGCGTTACGTTCATGACCCATGCCCATGTCCAAAACTTTTAATGGCAAACCTTTTCTACCACTAGGTGTTTGTTCGTATAACATGTAAACCTGGTTACCAAGTTCCAATCCTCGACTAAAATATTCCATGCATGGGCCAAAGTTACCACCACCTGCCCATGCATCTTCATGGAAAGTTATTTCTTTGTTAGGTAATCCGAGACCTTCTTTTAACCAAGTATGAATGTCTGAAAAAACTTTGTTCTGGTCCCATTCTTCTTTAGGAACAAACATGTGCTGACCTATCATTATGAAGCCTGTATAATGCGACCCTGTAATACCTACGTTATCAATGTCATTAAACCTTAAACAAAACTGTGGGACTACAAGCGGGTTAGCAGGAGGTTCAACTGCACCAGTAACAACGTGCGGTTGGAAGTCGTAAATAGAAGCGCCTACCCAGTACTGGTCATCACGCCATCGGGCAACAACAGGATACCGTTTAATTTCAGTGTAACCTAACTTCTTAAAAATTGCAGCAAACCGTTTCCATAACTGGATATAGTCAAGTTCTTCTTTAGCTGGAGTGTTACCTATAAACCTATAACCGCCTGAACATGCAGGATCACCACAATGTTTCTGATTTTTAATAACAGTCCAATAATATATGCCGCACTTACATTTCCTTCTCTGGTAACCTTCTTTTTTCAAATGACCGACTGCGTAATACTTATCAGGATTTTTACTTGCTTCTAACTTAAATTCTTTTTTTATTTGTTTGTCTGTTTTCATTATTTATTCACCCTATAAACGTTATTATTTAAATAATTTTAGAAATACAATGAGATAAATTACCGAGCCGCTATTGCAGGAGTTCTCATAACAGAAAGGAATAGTACAATTTTATTTAAAGGTTTTGGGACTACATTTAAATATAACATTCTTCTCCTAGTCGTAAAAGATGGTGTCTGTAAAACTTAAGCTGTATTCAGCAGAAAATCAAGAAGATATGGAGTGTGACATTACACTTAAATCTCATAATAATTCGAATGTTCTTTGTTTTGAAAATGATAAATTTAATCTTAACCTTGTTCTGAAAGATATTGTTGATTTAGAAGATTTTCATAATCTATTACAAGGTAAAGAAAAGAAAACAATTTTACATTGCACATTAAGGACTAACGGCAATGAGTACCAAGGATTAAGGAAAGTCGTAGCAAAGAATGGAAATATTGTTGTTTCATTAGGAGGGGTTAGAATCGAGTTTGTAAAAGAGACAAAAAACAAACTATTAGAAGTAATTGAGTCAATTAAGAACAGAGTTTAATAAGTTTTATAAAGAATTATTTTTTCTCTTCTCTGTAAGCGAGGATAGTTGAGTGGTACAACACGACGTTGCCAATTATAATAATAAGTAAAGACGTTGAGGTCCGGGTTCGATTCCCGGTCTTCGCATGAGCGCAGCGAATGCGTGAACGGGTCTGAAAATGCAGACGTTCACGCAGTGGTTGTCGCATTTTCTTTATCCGGCCTTCGCATTTTCTTTTTTTGTGAGTAGTATTTTGTATGACATTAAAAAAAATTAAATACTTGAATATCTTTCCTATTTTTTAGAGAAGGCAGTGGCTTCTATTATATGGAATTCTCAGAAACCAGTTGAAAAAATATTAGGGGTGGGATATATGAAAAAAGATTTTAAGAGTGAAACAAGCCTGTGTACAAAACTATGTTCTGGAAAAGGTCCTCCATAGGTAAATAATTTTTATTTTTTAACATGGAAGATCCATCTTACATTATAATAACTATTATAAGTATTCAATCACATATATTTCTATTAATAAATAAATTAAAATGATTGAAAAAACATATCCTAACTATATTAAAATTCTACAAGGAAAACAGTTGCCTAGGTTTCAAACTAATAAGAAATTATTGGATAATAAAATCAAACACGTAGAACAAATTCTTAAGAATTGTGAATTATGCGAGAGGAAGTGTTATATTGACAGGAATGAAAAATTAGGTGTTTGTAGAGTTGGTCTAAAATTCAATATATTCGGTGCGCACACTCATTGGGGTGAAGAATCAGAATTAATACCGAGCGCAACATTATTCATGGCAGGATGTACAATGCGGTGTCAATATTGTCAGAACGCTCCAGAAAGTGTTAGTCCTGAGTTAGGAGAAGAATGGAGTGAAAAAGAAGCTGCTGCTTGGATTGATAAAAAATATAATGAAGGTTCTAGAAACGTGAATTTTGTAGGTGGTGACCCGACGTCTTACTTATACAACATATTAAAATGTTTGAAGCTTGTTAAATCTAATATCCCTGTTGTCTGGAACAGTAATTCATATTACAGCGATAAAACAGCTGAAATATTAAAAGGAATAGTTGATGTTTATTTGTTAGATTTCAGGTATTTTAGTGATGATTGTAGTAAAAAATACAGTTTAACAAATAATTATGTTGATGCTGTGAAAAGAAATTTTGTAACAGCTAGTAAAGATGCTGAATTATTAGTAAGAGTTTTAGTAATGCCATCTCATATCAACTGTTGCGCTAAACCAATCTTAAAATGGATAAAAAATAATCTTGGTGAAATGGCAAGAGTTAATATTATGGAACAATATTATCCAACTTATAAAATAAATAGGTTTAGTGAAATGAACAGAAGATTAACCAATAATGAATACAATGATGTTATTGGGTATGTTAATAAAATCGGATTAAAAAATCTTGTTAGATAAAATATTTAAACATTAACTTCTCTTTTTGTAAATATGGAACTAACAGCTGATTTTTTAAGCGGATCATTCATTGCAATGCTTTTTGCTTATTTTATTGCGTTTGCTTTCCAACTCTATATGATGTACCTTAACTGGAAACAGAGTAAAGTAAATGATAAAATGAGCGAACTAATAAAAGAAGTGAAAGAGATTAAGAAATTACTTAGATCCAAGAAATAACTTGTCAAAAAATTTCTCAGTTTTGTTTCTTATTGGTTCGAACAAGAACGCGATCACTAACACAGAAACTTTTGCACTGTAACCTTCTTTTAAATGTAATATGTTCTGAAAAAAATCTTCCAAAACAAGTTTCACTATTTCAAAAATCAATAAAACAATAATTCCAATAGTAGAGTATAACACACTCTTCTCAATTATAACATTTATGTTAAGCAGTTTATACTTGACAATTGTATATGTAACACCTGACGCAAAGATTATTATTCCATACTGCATAAGAAGTGTGTCTATTAACACAAATATATCGGCGTTTCTTAACATGTCTAATACAACTGTTAATGATAAAATAGATAAAAATACAATCAAGTATTTTGTCCTGTTCTTAACTTCAAACTTTTTTGAATTTTTCAAATGCATAATAAACCTGGCTAAAATAAATAAATATGAGAATATGACAAAAAACGTAAATAAATAATAGCCAAAACCAAGTGTTTCCCTATAACGATTTTCAACAAACTCAACACCAGTAAAAAAACCATTGCCTAATGCTAGTATTACTAAAATTAAAGAAAAAATATAGAAATATTTCATGTAATGATGTTTATCATTAGTGTGTATAATCGTGAAATGTAATAAAAATGCAACAGCCATTATCCCACCGATTATAGATATCTTGTACAAGAACAACGCAGTAGCTGGGACAGATGCAAATATTATGAAATACATACCAAAGTTGTACAATGACAATGCTAAACAAAAAAATGCAAATAATTTGCCTTTTTGATCAACTTTTGTGAATAATGAAATAAGGGGACACCCCTTATAATCCCCTTCCGCTTCGCTACTCTGCGAC
>CAZEKF010000021.1:0-17669 GCA_964512765.1 uncultured Methanosarcinales archaeon | reverse complement strand
CAATTCATCTGCGGGTCTAACAGACCTGCAGTATTCTTGGCGGAGAATAAAACTTTTTCTCTTAATAAAGTTGTTCTTGGTAGTTCTGATCCTATTGATTCTATTGAAGCTCACATGAATACATTGACTGAGTATTTGGAAAATATCTTAGCAACATATGAAAGTATTGAAAATGCATTACTTTCTTCAGTTAAATCAAAAAAAGTATATGAAGGATTTGAGTTAGCAACAGAAGGCTTAAGACGCATAACATTTGAAGGACAATATAAAGCAATTTCAGATCTTCAAAAGACCATTGAAAGGTTGCCAGAATCAAATCAACAAGTAATGCAATTTAATGAACTGTTAGAAAAATTATATGAACTGTTAGAAAAAACTATGATGATATATTCAACAACAGGAGCAGGGCTGTATGATGATCCAGAAGATGTACCAAGCGCTGTCGGAGATCCTCCACCAGACAGAAAAGCAATTGAAGCTGCTATACTTGGCCAGAATATGAATGATGTAGCTAAATTCATGCTATCAGAAGAATTTCAAGAAACAGTGAAAAATAGATAATATTAACCCATCTCAACAACTAACTTAGCAGTAGTCTCAACTGTTAAATTATTAACATCTTTCAATGGATTAACTTCTACAATGTCCCACATTTGAATATTTTTTAAGTTCTTTAACCGTTGAATAAAATATATTAATTCTCTGGAAGTCATTCCACCAGGTTCAGTGTAACCTGTGCCAGGTGCAAACGCAGGGTCAAGAACATCAATATCAATAGATACATACAATGCATCAAACTGTCTAGCAACTGACATGATAGCGTCAGCAACATCGTTTATACCTTCAACAGTAATTTCTTTCATGTCAAAGATTTTAAGGTTGTTTTTTTTAGAAAATTTAAGTTCATTTCCATGCGTATTTCTTACACCTAATACAATAACATTTTCTTTTATCAAGTGATTTTCTTCAATCAACACACTAAGATAATCTTCGTGCGTTGGCGGACTAAAATTGTTCATACAATCAAGATGAGCGTCAAAAACAATTAACCCAGGATTTTTATACTTCTTAGAAAATGCTTTAAAACTACTGTAAGTCAAGGAATGATCACCACCGATTATAATTGCTGGAACATCCAGTTCTTTGATTTTGTTAAAAATTAAATTATTACTTTCTTCAATATTACTGTTATCAACTTTGACTTCATCCACATCAAAAAAGTGTAATATACCAGACTCTTTCATGTAATATTTTTTAATAGATTTAACAACAGCATCAGGAGCTGTTTCCACACCATTCTTCTTTGACAGTCCGCCAGTGTTTAACGGTATTTTAACTAATTTCATAATAAATTTGTGAAAAAATACTTAATTTAATACTTTTTGGGTTTAATATCCTACAACTTATTGTAATGACTAATTTTATATAAGATCTAAAATGTCCGCTTCTTATGTGGATAGTGAGTTTTTAGGATTTTTGTTTTATTAATTTATATTAATATCAGTAGCTTATACAAGGCAAGAAATAAGTATCTAATAATTACAATGTTTGACAATAAATGTGACATTCTGTGGGTATAATTCTGGATAGGGTCTGGGTCAAGTACAAGATAAATGAAAAATAGTATAACATTCATTACTAGAATCCCAATTATAAAATTTGCATTAAAACTTAAGTTAGTAAAAAATGACATAACAGACGCAACAATTGAACAAACAACAATTCTAACTATCATTAAAAATCGTATATGTCCAGATTTAAACATACCGTAAAACCCGGCAATTGGTCCAAAAACAACTGGGACTAAAGGTCCATATAAATAACCTAACAAAAGAACACAAGGAGCTAATAATTCGACATTAATATGAGGTACCATTTTACCAGCCATCATGCTATAGGCAACTAAAGGAATAAAAAGTGTAATCAAAATTAAGACTTTGAAAAATTCTGTATACACTGAAATCAAGATTAAGGAAATAATTCCGAGTAACAAGTACCTAAGCTTAAAATATTTGTTAAAAACTTTTTCTAACTTTTTATTCTTTGCTTGAATTTGTCTTTTATTTTGTGTTGCCATTGTATACTGTTAAGTTTACTCAAATTTAAATTTGTTTCTACTTATTTAAATACATGACTAATAACACTGAAATTAAAATGAACTGGAACGCTATCATGATAGCCATTAAAACAATTTTTCTGTTTTGCTTGTATATGTCATTTAATTTATGGACTAAATCTGATTTTGTGACATATCCAACTATTTTATTGTTTTCCATGACTGGTAATTTGCTTATATTATGCCTGTTCATTAAAGCACTAGCCTGGCCAATGTTAATGCTTGGTTTAATAGACAACAATTTTTTTGACATGACATTCTTCAACAAAATTTTTTTTGAATTTTTGTTTTTATGAAACACTTTCTTGATTAAATCTCCTTCAGTCACAATCCCTGTTGGTTTGTTTTTTTTGTCAACGATAATTATCCCGGCAATCGAATGTTGAGCCATTAAATTAACTGCTTTTTGCGCTGTGTCACTTTCGTGTAAAGTTTTTATGTTTTTAACCATTATTTCTGACACTGGGATTGCTGTTAAAGTTTTTGAAAGGTTGTCAATAATATTTTTGTTCATTTTTTATACGCCTCCACCAAATAGTAAAATTAGTTTATACAATAGATACATTAACTGAGATGTAATTAACATGTTAAATATTGGATCACCAACACCATGCATTAAATTTTCAAAAAAATCAGATTCTACCAAAGGAAAAATTATGTTGTTAAGAATTAATCTTACAACAAAAGTCATAAAAAAAGCCCATCTAAATTCATATCCAAGTGAATGAAATAATGCACCACAAATTCCACACAGACCCATAAGAATTACATTAATTATAGGTTTTAATTTAATAAGTGAAATATTAACATATCCATACAATCCAACTACAAAACCGAATATTAATCCGATTTTCCAGCCCCATACAAATCCCATTAATACAGCTGATGCACTAATAGTTTCAATTGAAATATGTGGCATAAGCCTTGTTACTTTCAAACTAGCAATTCCTATAAGGCCAAGGATAATAAAAAAACCTATCATAACAATATATTTGTTAAATACTAACAATGAGATTAATGCAAGAAGTATAACTTTATGATTTTTTTTAAGATCTTCAATAAATTTACTTTTCTTCACAATTCTTACCTGTTTTAATGTTTTTTATATATTTTTCTATGCTAGAGAGTAACCTTTATATAGTTAGGTTTTTTGCTTTTAAAGCATGAAGAAGCTAAAGTCATTTATAATAGAATGTAAACGGGTACTTAAAGTTACGAAAAAACCCGATAGTGAGGAGTTTAAAACAATAGTTAAAATTTCAGGGCTAGGTGTTTTATTAATCGGTGCTATTGGATTTATATTGTTCATATTTAAAGAAATATTGGTGTAATTATAATGTCAGAAGAAATGAAAACTAAATTGTTTGCATTAAGAACAACCGCTAATCGAGAAGACCAAGTTATGGACTTTTTAACAAGTAACGCTCAAAAGAAAAAGTTAGAAGTTTATTCTGTTGTTAGACCGCACGGTATGCGTGGATATATCTTTGTTGAAGCAGCTACTAGAACTGATGCTGAACAAGCAGCGTATAACATACCATACGCACGAGGAATTCTACCAAAAGAAGTACAGTACAATGAAATAGAACATATGCTTGAACAGGTTAAAAAAGAAGTTAACATCCAGAAAAATGATATTGCAGAAATTATATCTGGACCGTTTAAACGTGAGAAAGCAAAAATCATCAGAGTTGATAAGTTAAAAGAAGAAGTTGTTGTTGAATTATTACAAGCTGCAGTTCCTATTCCAATCACTGTAAAAATAGATGCTGTGAAAGTTATTAGAAGGGATAGTGACGATGATAAAATTGATGATATTGAATAGGTACTTTTATAAATCACACTGATTTTCTAGAGGAAGAATGGCAAAAAAAACTGATGATTTAACAGAGATTAAAAAGAACCTTAAATCAGATAAATTATTAATAGGTACTGTAAGAACTTTAAAGAATCTGAAACTAGGTAAATTAAGTAAGGTTTACATGTCATTGAACACACCAGAAAGTGTTATAAAAGACGTTGAGTATTATGGAAAATTAGTTGAAACAGAACTAGTAAAGTTAAACATGCCAAACGATGAGTTAGGCATTTACTGTAAAAAACCGTATTCAGTCTCAGTAATTGGATTGTTAAAATAAATAAGAAATATGTCAAAAATAACATATAATGCTCAAAGTTTAAAGATAATGTCTTTGTTTGAAAAGACAACAAGGGCAAGGTTGAAAGATTATTTCGTGGATGATAATGATCTTATGACGTTTGTTGTTCATGAAGTTCAGCTTGGGAAAGCAATTGGTAAGCAAGCAGCAAATGTTAAAAAGCTTGAACATTTGTTAAAAAGAAAGATTAAAATACTGGGATTTAATCCAAATCCTGTAAAGTTCACTCAGAACGTTGTGTATCCATTGAAAGTGCTTGTTAATCTGGAAGAAAACGTAATAACTATCGAAGCACAGGATACAAAGACTAAAGCGTTCCTAATAGGAAGGAACCAGTCAAATTTAAAAAACAATTTAAAGGTTATACAAAAATATTTCAAAGAAATAAAAGAGTTAAAGGTTAACTAAAAAAATGGGAAAAAAAACTACAGGGATAAACGCTGCTGTTAAGTTAATGAAGCGAAGGTCTAAGTCACGGTGGCAAAACATTAGGTATAAACGTAAAGTTCTTGATTTGAAAAGAAAATCAGATCCTCTTGGCGGAGTTTCTCAGGCTAATGGTATTGTTATTGAAAAAACACAAATTGAGAGAAAACAGCCGCATTCAGGATTAATAAAATGTGTTAAAGTACAGTTAATTAAAAACGGTAAACAAGTTTCTGCGTTTTTACCAGGTGACGGCGCAACTAAGTTTGTAGATGAGCACGATGAAGTCATGATTGAATGTATTGGCGGTGCAAAAGGCCGGTCAAAAGGTGACATCCCAGGTATCAGGTGGCAGGTTATTAAAGTAAACGATCAGTCACTAAAAGCATTATTATCAGGTAAACTTGAAAAAGCTAGAAAATAATAAGATGAGCGAAATAAAAGCATTTAACAGATGGTCCACTGAAGATATTCAAGTACATGATAAAGGATTGCAAAGATACATTTCATTAAAACCTAGAATAGTTCCTCGGACAGGCGCTAAGTATGCAGGTAACAGGTTTCACAAATCAAAAACGTTCATTGTTGAACGATTAATTAACAAATTAATGGTATCTGGCCATAAATCTAAAAAACATTTAATTAGTTCCGGAAGAAACACTGGTAAAGCATTATCTGCATACGCAATGGTTGAAGAAGCTTTCCAAATCATTGAGAAAAGAACAAACAGTAATCCAATTGAAGTTTTTGTTAAAGCTGTTGAGAATGCATGTCCTAGAGAAGAAATTATTACAATTGAATACGGTGGTGCAAGGTATCCGAAAGCTGTTGAAATGGCACCTCAAAGAAGGATTGACCAGGCATTAAAATACATGGTCCAAGGCGTGTACCAAAAATCTTTTAACAAGAAAAAATCCGCAGTAAGTAATTTAGTTGAAGAAATAATGAACGCTTACAATAAAAGTTCTAATTCTGTTGCAATTGCTAAGAAGTTTGAAGTTGAAAGGCAAGCTGATAGTTCAAGGTAATTTTATATATAACATGTTTGTTCTTAATTGAAAATGTCAAGGTCAAGTAGTAGTATATGTGGTTTATGCCAATACCAAAAATTAGGTGTTGGTGACAATGCTTCAAATAAAGCTGTTGTGATATATAAAACAGGAAACAATATTAGAAAAGATTGGTTTGCAGTTTTACAACCACATACACATTCTGATCCATTAACAGGATTTAACATTCAATTATCACCTCTTGATCATTTAGATTCATTTGCGTCTATTTACGAGCATATGGATGTAGCTAAAAATTTTGGTGTCGCAATTGCAGCATTAGATAATGCGATAGCTAGATTAAGATCTGAAGAACATTCATCAGAAGATCCATATCAGCATTCACAATTAGTAATTCTCAAACACCAGCCTGGTAAAGCATATGAGCACCTTCACGTAAAAATGATTGTGCCAAAGGGTCCAGTAGCTCAACCGTTTCCAACAGAAGCCGGATGGCAATGGAAACAAGAGTTTACTGATTCAGAGTTTCAACCGTACATTAGAGGAACACCATGTGCACCTGTTGATTTAGATCATGATAGATTTCATTATCTTGCAAAAAAATTAATAAAATTAATTGAACAATAATAAAATCACACTTTAGCATGATGAAACAATCTAATGGGTTTTTTCTTTTTTTTGTGATGACCGCGATGGTCTACCATACCGTACCCTTTTAACACCATAAATTTGAACACAATCGGTGATATTAACGTTGTCATTAAAGCCATGAAAACAACTGCTGAGAACACGTTGTCTGAAACTAAACCTTGGTTCTGTGCAATAAGTAAAGCAAATAATTCAGTTGCTCCTCTTGCGTTCAATCCCCATCCTATTAAAATTCCTTCTTTCAATGGCTCGTTGCAAAAATAGTTGCCGAGTATGCATCCAATAACTTTCCCAAACAATGCTAGCACAGTAAGTATAATTCCAAATCCAATGTTGTTGGAGAGCATGTTAAAATCTACAGATAACCCAATCCAGATAAAGATTAACGGATGAAACACTCCGAAGTTAAACACTTCAATCGCTTCAACAATATGATGCTCTTCATAATAAAGTTTATCTTCAATAAGTTTATCTTTTAACAATATTCCGGCTAGTAATGCGCCCAAAATATGGCTAAAGTTAAGTAATTGCGATGCCATTGTCATTATTAGTAATGTCACAAACGCAATCCCGAAATATTCGTATTTTCTGCCTTTTTTACCTGTAGATCTTAACAAGAATTCAATTATGTAATATCTCATGAAAATTATGACTAAAAGGAAAGTTATTATTTCTAATATAAATCCAAGAAATTTGAAGTTTCCTGTTGATGTTTGAGTTCTAATGAATAATCCTAATAATGCAATTGCTGCAATTTCAAACACATCTCCAATAATACCAGCTTCAATTATTAATTGTCCGACACGTTTTTTTAATAGTTTTAATTCGTCTAAAATAGCAACTGTAACTTCTTCAGCTGTTATTGCCAAAGCAATGCCAACAAACAATGACTCTAACCAGTTCCCAGTATATACTAACGTTGCAAAAAAGCCTAAGAAAAACGGCATATGGCCAGCGTTTAAAGCCATTATTGACGAATTTTTTGACAAATCTTTAAAAAAATGAAAATCAACGCCTAACCCTATAAAGAATAAAACAACTATTACACCAAAATTAGCAAAAATTGATAACACTTCCCTAAACGAAGGTAAGAAAAATAAGTATTTTTCTAAGATACCAAAATTAAGTATTAGTCCTATAACCAATGGCGCTATCATTAACGGAAGTTTAAGCCTTTTGGAAATTAAATTAAGTGCAAAAGCAGAAACTAAACATATACCTATTACTAATATAATCTCTGTTTCTGATCCGAGTACCATCTTTTTTAAAAAGTATGGATATGAATTAGTATAAAAATGTTCTGACAAGATTTTTATACAAACATTGTTTTCTTTTTTTAATAATGAAAACCTTGTTCATTGAAACAAAATACAAAGGCATTGTTAAGTTACCTAGTATAGTAATTGACAAACTACCAAAAACAATTGGGTTATTTTTTACATTACAGTTTGTTGATTCATTAGATCCTGTTAAAAAACAATTAGAAGATTCAGGTAAAACTGTAAAAATCTTCAAAACAAAACATACTAAGTATAAAGGCCAGATATACGGATGTAATTTGCAAAAATATGATGGTGTTGATGCTTTTCTTTACATTGGAGATGGATTGTTTCACCCCAAAGCTTTAGTATTAGGAAATGATAAACCTGTCCATATCTGGGATCCAGTAAATAAAAAATATTCTATAGTTACAAAAGAACTAATGGATAAAGAGTTGAAAAGACAAAAAGCTGCTTATTCACGTTTTTTAATGGAAAAAAAGATTGGTGTATTAATAAGCACTAAAAATGGTCAGAGTTATTACAAACATGCTTTGAAATTAAAGAGCAAATATCCAGATAAAGAGTTTTATTACATTGCATTTAACACTATTGATTTCACTGTATTAGAAGATTTTCCGTTTATTGAAGTATGGGTAAACACTGCGTGCCCTAGATTAGGGTGGGATGATACTAAAAGAGCAAATAAACCAATGGTTGATATAGGAAGTGTATTATGAAACTAATAGACGTTCACTGCCATTTAGACGAGTATTATTTTGGTAAAGATATGGATGAGGTTATTGATAGATGTAGGAAAAACAATTGTGTTGCTATTCCTTGTGGAATAACACCTGATACAAACAGGTATGTATTAAAATTAAAAGAAAAATATCCAGATATCATTTATCCAAGTTTAGGGTTATATCCAATTGATGCTCTTGAAAAAGAAGTAGAAGGTAGTGATAACCCAATTAACCTTGATTTCGATATTGATTCTGAGCTTAGATTTATTGAAGAAAATAATGATAACATAGTTGCTATTGGTGAAGTTGGTATGGACCTTAAAAACGGGCATGATATTGAGTCACAAGAAAAAATGTTTAGAAAAACTATTGAGTTAGCTATTAAACTAAACAAACCTTTAGTCATTCATTCAAGAAAAGCTGAGAGGAAAGTAATAGACATATTAGAAGAATACAAATATAAAAAAATAGTAATGCATTGTTTTGGTGGTAAACATACTCAAGCTAAGAGAATAAGAGAAAATAAATGGTATTTTTCCATACCTACGTCTATTGTAAGAGACCAATCATTTCAAAAAATAGTAAAAGAAACACCTATTAGCCAGTTATTAACAGAAACAGATTCTCCTTTTTTAAGCCCGTTCAGAGGTAAAAGAAACGAACCTAGTTTTGTTATTGAAACTATTAAAAAAATTGCAGAAATTAAGAATTTACCTGAAGAGGATGTGGCTAATTTAGTTTATAGAAATACTCAAATATTATTGAAAATTTAACAAAAAATTTATATACTCTCTGATTAAATATTTTAATCATGGCTACTAAAAGTTACGACACTCCTTTATCTGAGATAACATTAAGAAGGTATGAAAAACCTTATAATTTAAGCAAGAGAGAACTAGTCAGGAAATTATGTTTAAGCCTTGGATTATTAAATCCTGGTGATTCTAGAGATGTTATTGTTGATGTTTTGTATGTACTATTAGAAGCTAAAAAAGACAGTAAGTTGTTAAGTTCTGAAGATGTGAGAAACAATGTACTAGAATTCAGAAAACAGGAAAAGTTAGATGAGTTAGGAACAGCAGCGTCTAATATAAGAAGACAGATTAGAAGATTACGGGAAGTGTTACTAGTTGAAAAAATCAAGAATGATTATAGAATAACTGAACATCTTCCATTAACAGACATATTTAATGAAAAGCTAGAAAAATTTCTTATTCCTAGTATTTTAGAACGTGTAAAGGAGTACATGAAAACTATTGATGAAACATGGTAAGTTATGATAATATAAACGAGTGTAAGATAAAAAAATTAAAGAAATATGGGTATGAATTAGTAAAAACTAAAACAATTCATGAAAAAATAAGGTATGTTGGTAAAACTACAATAGTATTGTATAAAACAGGTAAGTTACTGATCCAGGGTTCTAAAAAAAATGTTGATGAGACTAAAAAACTAGTTGAATATTTAGAAATAGTAAAATTAAATAAACAAATAAAAGGATTGGCAGTAGGTACTGATGAGACATTAAAAGGTGACACGTTTGGTGGTATTGTTGTTGCAGGGTTTAAAGCAGACGACGATATTAGAAAAGAATTAAACCGATTGGGCGTTAAAGACTCGAAACAAATGATAAATCCTGAAATTGTTAAGCTAGCTCAAACATTAATCAAAAAATATCCGAAAAATTATTGTGTTGAATCGTTAACACCTAAAGAATATAATAAAATGAATTTAAGGAGTAATGTAACAAAAATATTAGATAAACTGCACAAAAAATGTTATTCTAAACTATCTAGAACAGGATTACACATTGTTGATTTATACCCAGGATGCAGTGTTGGTCATGTTAAAGAAAAAAAGGCTGAATCAAAATATTTAGAAGTTGCAGCTGCTTCAATAATTGCTAGGTATCATGGACTAAAACAAATACGTGAGTTAGAACACAAAGCTGGTTTTTTTATTCCATTGGGAAGTACAGACGTCGAATCTGCATTGTTAGAGATTAAAAAAAAATCATTAAATCCAAAAGATTATGTAAAACTTAAGTTTAGGAATGTTGTTAAGTTTTTTGAATAGATCAAATTTCTGCTGGCCGAACTGCTCGATTAGATGGTTGTTTTGTTTTAACCATTACTTCTTTTATATAATACCTTAACCCTAAAATTAAAAATATAATTCCTGCAATACTTAAGGCAATTGACATTAGATACATGAACTTGCTCAGATTTGAATAATAGAATATGATTGTAAATCCAACAATTATCAAAGATGCTCCAAACCCAAGATATGTTGGAAAATGGTTTTTAACAACTTTTTCTTGAAACGGCATTCTATTGTTAACATGCCATACAATCATCATAAACACGCCAATTAAACTTGAAACCACTCCAAAGAATAAGAACAAAATAAAATAAGTATCCAATATTTTCAAGAATAAAAATTTCTTGTTGATAATACTAGACATAAATATTAAAAAGCCAAAAAACACAACAAATATTGATAAAAATAATGAATCATCGCGTTCCATTAGAATAACTAAATAATTGATTATATTATATATTTTACTAGAAATTCCAGTTTATTTTCTCTGTTTCTATTCTTACAAAATTATTAACTTTATCTGGATCATTCATATAGGTTTTTAATATATATACAATTCCAAGGATCATAAAGATACATAATAAAACTATTATATCTGTTACAAATGAGAACTTATTAAGAACCATTGCAACTGCTATTCCTAATGCTGGTGCATGCTGTAAGCTTAGAACAGTCATTATAATAAACGATGAAATAGACGCAAGAGCTACATTAAATGCTGTAACAGTGGGTAATCTAGAAAATAAATATCCAATCATTGTTGCAATAAAATACGCTCCAAATATCTTTTTAGTTTTTAGATTTTTTTTTGATAATAACATGAACACTGTCGCACCATACGATGCTACTGTGATACCATAGTCAGAGACATTAAACAGCACCATAGTAATGAAAGTAGTAATTAATAAACCAATTCCTACTAATAAAACCAACCTAACCTTCTTTTTCATGATTAATAGTAATCAAAACTTCTATATAAATGTATCTGTTTTTTGTATATTAATATGGGAAAATGTATATTAACTTAGTTATTTGTAACAACAAAAAAATTTATAATAATTAAGAGTTACCTTCAAAAAATGAATGAAATAACTAAGGAAAAACTTGACAAATACCTATCTATAACCAAGCTAGCGCTTGGCAAAGTTAAAGAAAAATTTGATCAATCCAGAATAAAAGAAGCTGAAGATTTCTATGACATGGCATCTCGATATTATAGTGATGCTAATCATTTCTATAAAAACAATGATTATGTTAATGCGTTCGCAGCTGTCAACTACGCACACGGATGGTTAGATGCTGGTGCTAGGATAGGATTGTTTAAAGTAAAAGACAATAAGTTGTTTACTGTAGATTAATAGAAAAGTTTTTATATAATTGTTAATTTTATTTAACATATGTTAAAAATATTTAACAACTTAAGTCCTTTTTTTGAAGATAATTATAGAGAAATCAGTGTAAGAGAATATTCAAGAATAATAAAAATTAGTGCACCAACAGCATCAACTGTTTTAAAAAAATATGCAAAAGAAGGTTTGCTAATATCAAAACAAGAAAGGAATCATATATTATACAGGTTAAACAGACAATCTTATTTTTCTCTTGATTTACAAAAAGCATATTATAGAATAAAACTAAATAAATTAGTTGAATACCTTACTATTCACTTCAATTATTGTACAATTATTTTATTTGGCTCATTAATTAAAGGAGAAACAATAATAAACTCAGATATTGACTTATTTATAAACACAACAAACAAAGATATTATTCTATCTAAATTTGAAAAAAAATTTAATAGAAAAATCCAGCTTCATTTCAAGTCTGAATTAAGGAATAAAAATTTGGAAAATAACATTAAATTAGGTATTGTCTTACATGGAAGTATGATTTAAATGGATTGGAAAGAATGTAATGATAAAAAAATTGTCAAGAAGATTCAACCAGATATGAACTTGGTTAATTCATTAATTAATTCAAGTGAAAATAAATTTGAATCTGCTCAAAGATTGGAACTAGACGAAGTCACAGCTGCATCTGTAATCACACTTTGTTATGATTCATTAAGGGAATTATTAGAAGCTTTAACAACAAAAAAAGGTTACAAAGTGTACAATCACGAATGTTACTGCGCTTTTCTTGATGAAATTGTTCAGGAAAAGGAATTAAGTATTCTTTTTAATAGATTTAGAAAGATTAGAAATTCTATTAGTTATTATGGAAAGAAACTATCAGCAGAGGACGCTAGTGAGATAAAATCTGAGCTAACCAATTTAATTAAAAATATTAAAGTCCTGTTTTAATAGAATGGGGCTACCCAGAACAAGCTTTTTAAGAAAAACCTTGAGGAAAAATAGTTTAAGGACTACATTAACTGCGTTAAGTAGTCCGAAGAGAAAAATATGGGGCTACCCGAACTTTCAAAGCTTAGATTAACCTTTGGTTTGGGAATGTGGGACCAAGCTTGCGTGTTTTAGCAAGCGCATGTCGCACTTGTTTCCCTCAAGGCTTTTCTAAAGGCTTGTTTGAATCGGGGTTATACGGCCCCCAGCCGTATGTGATAGTTACTCCTTTTAAGTCCAAGCTACACTATAGCCCCAGTTGAAAATTAGAAAAAGAAAATAGTTATTAAAACTTTATAATCTTTCCAACATTTATACAGATGCAAATGCAGGAATAGTCATAGATTCCATAAATGGAATCTTTGAATTATCTTTTTCTTTTAGTTTCACTATCCCAATACCTTCTAATAGTTTTATATCTCTGTATACAGCTTCATATTTTCTGTCAAGTTCTTTAGCCAGTTGATATATACTCCCTATATTATTCCCCCTGATCTTTAGCATTAATTTAATTCTTTGAGGCGAAAATATTTTAGTGAAAAGTTCAGGGGTTACAACAATAGTTTTTTCCACTTTATCTCTGTCTACTTTTTTGCCTTTGATAACTTTTTTAATATATTTGTTGTCTTCATTCATTTTGGTTTTCAGATCTTCAACAATTTCAATTTTCATTTTTCAACACCTTTATATTTTTTCAATAATATTATTTATTGTTCTTATTCCAATTTTTAATATTTGTTCTTCTGCTTCTTCAAATGTCAAATTTTCCCAGTATACCTCTTTTTTTAACACATGAATATGAGTTCCAAGCTTTCCTTCATGTAATTGATTATCTATTCTGGCTACTTGAATCCATTTACTTTCTTTATAGTATAGATACTGATATGCGAATTCTAATCCGTCAGGAAAATTATCGCTCTTTTCTACTTTCCATAGTTTCTTTACTAACCTTTTATCAATATCCAGTAAAATGTCTTGATTAATGATTTCTTGCCTCATTATATATCTTTTTGAGTTATATGATGTATTATGTTATATATAAAGCTTCCTCTTATAAATTATTTTTAGAATAAAATTCACAGTCTACTCAGTATCCACTCTCTATCTTTTTCACCGAGTTCAATGTTTCTCATATAATTATTTGCTTGTTCTTTTGAAGAGAATCTTTGTTGTTTTATCCTGGCAAGCCACATTTTTCTTGCCTTTTCAATACCACGTTTTTCATACTCTTCTTCACTGTATTTAACAACGTCAGGATGAAACCTTTGAAGATATATGGCAATACCTGAGACACCCACAATTATAAAACCTGGAATGATCATTCCTTTTACACCACTTGATTCTTTTACATCTATCAAGTCAGCTATAGTTAAACCTTTTATTTGTTCAAGACAATCTTTAGGTATTCTTCCTTTAACTTTATATGATAAATCAACCCTATCTTCAATCTCTGCAAAGTGCCATGCTATCAAAGGATCTTCTTTAATAACTTCATAATCTTTTAAATCAAATTCAATATCATCCAAATATTCAGTGAGACATTTAGGAATAAATAAGTTATATGTAGCACCTTTCAATGATTCAGAAGGTGTTATTGTGTTAGTAATAATGGTTTCTTCATCTGTATATGAATATTCAAGTTCTTCTTCAACAACATCTTCAAGTTTTTCAGCAGCTTCAATCTGTGACTCTTCAAATCCTTCTTCAAGGAAAAGTTCGATTGTTTCATTAGTTAAGTTTTGCATTATTTTTTCACAGTTTTTTTGTTCAACTAAAAAAAACCTTACACTTGTTTCTTTTTCACCGCAGGTTATTGAAAATGTGTTTGTTCCAAGTTTTGCTTTGATTATTTTACCTTCAGATGCTACTAACGATGCTTTTGAATTAAACATGTACCTACACTTTTCTTCGCCAGTGTACGTGTATCTTAAAGCCATGCTTAATTCATCGTCACACGTGTAGTAAGTTCTGTCATTAATAGGGCTTTGAATTGATAATGTGGATTGATCAATAATTTCTATAGGGCATTCTGCAATACATTCCTGCCATTGGTAACTGGAACATGCTTTATAGCCTTTAACTTCAGTTTTATCAAGGCATGTTTTTGTACATTCTTTTTTAGATGTTTTACTAGGATTACAACAATTTTCTGCTTCGTCAATGTTACCATCACAGTCATTGTCTAAACCATCGCACAAAGTCTCTTCTTTTTCATAAGTATGGACTGAAGAATAATCGCACGTAGGAACTATTCCGTCAATATCACATGTTAAACTTAATGCTGAACAAACACCTTTATCATTGCATTCTATTGGGTCACCTTCTGAACAGTCACAACCTTCGTTGTTAGTGCCATCACAGTTATTGTCAATATCATCGCATAATTCATCAGCTCCAGGATGTACAGACCCTTTATTATCATCACAATCATTTGTATGACCTTCACATGAATAAGTTATACCTCCAATATCTTTGAACTCATTAATACATGTCATGTTATAATTAATATATCCATCTTGGTCAATGTCACAGTCTTCATCAATTTGATTATCACAATCATTGTCTAATGTGTCACATATTTCATCTTCACTAATATCTGTACAAACTGGTTGCCCATCAACACATGTTGCCCTTTGATCTTTGCATACTCCATAGTTTGAAAAGTTTGTCATCAAATCCTTACAAAAAGAAAGTGTTATTCCATCATCAACAATGCCGTTGCAATCATTATCTATATTGTCGCAAGTTTCAACACCATTATTTGTTTTTGAACATGTACAAACATTTGTATCGAAAATCTCATCCCACCAGTCTCCTAAATAACAAGATGTTTCGTCACAATCAATTTCACCATTGCAATTATTATCTTTACCATCTGTACAGGAACTTTCAGTATTAGATGTTTTGTCACATGCATATTCACAACCATTTACTGCATTATTGTCAATGTTATGGTATCCATCTGGGCAACTGTTAATATTACACATTGATTCAGATGAACATTCACTATCAATGCAATTAATTTTACCATCACAGTCTTCATCTATTAAAGATGTTTCTGTACAATCCTCAATGTCTGATGATTTAACACAACTGTACTCGCAGCCATTACTTGGCTCATTATCATTATTATAATAATTACTTTCACATGATGAGATTACACAGATTCCTTCAACACAATTTTCGTTTGCATTAGTTAGATCACATACATTGTTACAACTACCACAGTTATCAGCATCATTTTCTAAATCAACTCCTGGACAACTAGCATATTTGAGAACAATTATTTTATCATTATCTGAAGTTAGTTCAACAGTACCTTCTTCTTTTGAATATCCCGTTTTTTCTACAGTGTAACTATAAGATCCTTTGTCAAGTTCGAATTCTAATATTCCTTTATTATCAGTTGTTCCGGATTCAACATCTTGCGTGTTGGTATTAGTTACTGTAATAGTAGCATATTTTATTTTATGGATACCATATTCTTTTTTTACTGTGAATTTAAGATCATACTCAGGTAATTCACTTACAGTAATGTCAACAGAAACAGGGTTTGATGCTGTGTCTTTATCACATGTATAATCAACAGACTCTGCTACAATTGAAAGTGTAAAATCACCTTCTTCTGTAGGTGTCCATTTTATTGATACTTCATCATACTCATTATCTGAATTTGCAGGTAATTTTGTTTCAGATGCTTTTGAACCATCAGCTTCCAATTTTATTTTAGTTGGTGTAGGTGATAAGGTATAATCAGTATCCCAGATGTCATGCTCACTTGCATAGTTAGATAGTTTGTTAAAAGTTAATGTAACTTCTTGATTAACTTCTGGATTCAAAGGAGAAGCTGCAAGATTTTTTACCAATGAATAACATTCATCTTTTGGAAAGTCTTCCCATACCCTGACTTGCTGAGATGCTGTCAGTGGTATGTTTGAAGAACATTTAGGGTCTGTGACAACACTCTCAACAACAACATTGTACCATCTTGCCTCCGGAGGTGTCCAGTCTTCAAATTCTACATTGATATTGTCATCGTAATATATTCTTTCAACTTTAGTTTGGGTGTGAATTGGTATGCCAATGTTAGATTCTGTGTTAATATCGTACTCGTAGATTTTTAAGTAGAGGGTTGTTTCGACTTCGTAATAAAATTCAACTTCAATAGGAGCATTAAGGTAATTTTCTTCACCAATTGCCCCTGATGTTGTAGCATCTAAATTTGTTGATGATGTTATAGTGAGAGGTATGTTTTCGGAGATATTACCCGTTACTGACAATGAGATTGGTGACGAACAATCCGGTTGTTTATTTAATCTGGATATGCTTGCTCCAACTTGTGGTATATACCAAGGATTTTCAAAGGTTGTGCTTGAATTATGAGAATCTGTTAAAGTAATAGATCTTCTACTTCTTACTTTATATTCTTCATTAAATACTTTAACCATATATCCAGCACCCTGTAATGTTGCTGGGAATTCTAATGTAATTCTATCATGAGGAACAAAATCATTTGTATTAAGAATTTGACCTCCCCAGAGCGATCCACTTATAGTTGCACAAGAAGTATCCTTACAAATGTATCCTTTAATTTTACTATTATAAACTGATTCTCCTTCTTGATTTTGAAAATGATATTGAAAATAAATACCTTGTGAACTAGGTAAAATTATAATTAAAACAATAGAAAAGAGAAAAATCATTGAATATAATTTTTTATACATAGTGATAAAATATAAATAGAGAAGTTTAAAAAAGTTTTGTAATTTTAATCTTCATCACATCCCCAAGGTGGGCATTCAGGGTCTGGATCAGGATCAGGATCAGGATCAGGATCAGGATCAGGATCAGGATCAGGATCAG
>CAZEKF010000020.1:0-20516 GCA_964512765.1 uncultured Methanosarcinales archaeon | reverse complement strand
TTTGTTCATTTTAAATTACAATGGAGAAAATATCTTAAAAAAATGTGTTGATTCGTTCAAAAATTCACTTGATAACTTTTCAGATATAACTCTAATTGACAACGGTAGTAAAGATAATTCTGTAAAAATAATTAAAAAATATCCTTTTAATAAAATTGTTATGAATAAAAATAGGGGGTTTTCTGGGGGATTCAATTACGGAATTAAATCAAGAAATTCTAGAGCTGAATGGTATTGTTTAATTAGCAATGATGTTCTCTGTTTAAATGAAGATTTTTTAAACATTTTTAGAAAAGAATCTTCCAATTTAAAAAAAGTTGGCGTTATTGGTTGTGAATTAATTTTACCTGATGACAAAATCCAAATGACAGGTTGTAATTTAAAATTTAATGGATTTACTCAACCTTATTTAACGTATGTTAAATCAAGAAAACCTACTTTCGAAGTTGATATGATCTGTGGTGCAATTTTTTTTATTAAAAGGAGTGTATGGGGTGCACTGGGCGGTTTTGACGAAATTTTTAGACCTTATTTTTCAGAAGAAACAGATTTATGTATGAGAACAAAAAAGTTAGGACACAAAGTGTTTAAAAGTAAAAAATTGGTTTTTCGACATAATCATGGTCAGACTATTAAAAAAGATAACTGGGGAACTAGTTTCGTTGTTTCAAGAAAGAACATTGGAACATTTAAACTCCTTCATTATCCATTGTTTTGGCTGCCTTTTTCTTTTATCTTGGAAATCAAATCCTTTCTCAATTGTTTTATTGTTCGTGATGAGAAAGGAAACTTGAAAACTGCAGAGAATAAAAAAGAAAGAGTAAAATTATTTCTGAAGGCGCATTCTCAGATATTAAAACAGTTACCTTTAATTATTAAAAAAAGATTTTTCTAACACCTATCTGCCCAATCCCTGATAAATTATGCCCTCTTTTTCAATACCTTTTTTATCTAAACAGTTACGACCATCAATAACAAATTTAATACCGTGCTCCTTTAAGTATTCTGGAATCAACGTTTCTTTGAATAAACTATGGTCTGTAACTAACAAAATTCCTAATTTATCTTTTAAGGCCTCTTCAAATGAGTTAACTGTGTTTTCACCTGTGTATAAGGGGTCAAATACATCAAAAACTATTTCGTTTATCTCTAAAATTTTTTTGACTTCAAAAAAGGGAGATTCGCGAGGGTCATCAATATTTCCTTTATATGTCACACCAAAAACACATATTTTCGATTCTTTAAATTCATTCAAGAGTCTTTTTTTGAGTAAATTAACTGCATAATCTGGCATTGAATTGTTGGTGTCTCTTGACATTTGAATTAAATTAGGAAAAAATCCTGCTTTCATTGATGCAGCTTTTAACCACTCTGGGTCAACGGCAATACAGTGCCCTCCGACACCTATCCCTGGGAAAAATGGGCCTTTTCCAAAAGGTTTTGTAGACATTCCATTAATAATATCTACAACATCTAAATTCAAAACGTCACTGATTTTTGCAAGTTCATTAACAAAAGCAATATTTACATCTCTAACTGTGTTTTCCATTGCTTTAACTGCTTCTGCGTCTCTAATAGAATTCATTTTAGTTATACTCCCGAGAGGCATTGTATTGATTCTATATCCTAATTCTTCTGGAATTATTTTTGGTCTTAATTTCTTCTTAATGTTCTGCACATCGAAAACCAAACCACCCAATAATTCACCATAAAAATTCGCAGCCTCATCTGTACCTTCTTTCGAAATTCCTCCTATTACTCTTGGAATGTTTTCGGTATGCCAAAAGACATCTCCTGGATTAATCCTCTCTGGACAATGAACCAAATAAAAATCAGTTCCTGCCTTCAAGCCAGTATTTTCTAAAATGGGCAACACTATTTCTTCACAAGTTCCTGGAAAGACTGTGGATTCAATAATCACCAAATCTGCTTTTTTCAAATATTTTGAAATCGTTTCTGTTGCTTTTTTAAGAGGTAATAAGTCGGGTTGTTTCCTATTATCTATAGGTGTTGGTACACATACAATAAAAATATTGCAATCAGAAAGTTGGTTTGGATCTGTGGTTGCTAACAATATATCTCCCGCAGTATCTAAAGAAATTTGTATTCTTTTATCCTTGATGTGACTATGTCTTTTATTCGTTTTCTCAACAATTTCTTTTTTTAAATCGAATCCTATTACTTCAAATCCCTTATTTGCACATAACGCGGCCAAAGGCAGCCCAACATAGCCTAATCCAATAATTGCTATTTTTTTTATCATATAATTTCACCTGTAAAACTCGATGGTTTTTTTCAACCCATCTTCAAAAGTTATTTTTGGAGTATATCCTATCATTCTTGCTTTTGAAATATCAGCCAGAGAATGCTTTACATCCCCTTTCCTCTCTTCTTTATGATGGGGTGTTAATTCTTTTTTAAAAAGATTATTCAATTTTTTCACTAAATCTAATAACGATATTCTCTGCCCAGAAGCAATGTTAAAAATTTCACCTGCTACATCACGAGATTCACTTGCTAAAATGTTCGCATCAACAACATTAGAAACAAACGTAAAATCTCTTGATTGTCGACCATCCCCAAAAATAACAGGTATGTTATTGGTTAGCATGCATTTAATGAATTTAGGTATTACTGCCGAGTTTTCTGTGTTAGGATTCTGGTTTGGACCAAAAACATTGAAATATCGCAAAATCACAGTTTCCAAACCATAAAGTCTATAGAACTGTTTCATGTATTCTTCTCCTGCTAATTTTGATAATGCATAGGGTGATTTCGGATTTGAACACATGTTTTCTCTTTTTGGTAGAGTCTCACTATCTCCATATACTGAGCTACTTGAAGAAAAAATGACTCTTTTTACTTGTTTCTTCTTCGCAGCCAAAAGTAAAGTTAATGTTCCTTCTATATTCACTTTATTCGTTAAATAAGGGTTTTCGATTGATCTTTGTACAGAAGGGACAGCTGCTTGATGAAAAATAATGTCGTTTTTTTGTATTGTTCTATCAAATAAATCAGGATCCAAAATGCTTCCTTTAATGAATTTAATTTTGTCTTGTATTTGGACTAAATTGTTAACATCTCCCGTTGTAAGGTCATCTATAACTATGACTTCTTTTTTGAGACTAACTAATCTATCTACTATGTGGCTTCCGATGAAGCCTGCACCGCCAGTGACTATATATTTCATAGATATATTAGAAAAAAACTTCCAATTTAAATGTGTTGATTATTTTTTATATGTTTCACATAAATTTATATTCCAATAGCTATTTGATTATGATAGAAAATGATAGGGGTAAAAAAGAAAAATTTTGTTGATGTACATAAAAAAAAAATCTTTTTTCTAGTTGTATGTTTTGTGTGTGTGTGTTTATTTTTAATAGCTAAAGAAGAAATCCTGCACAAAGGTAATGTCGGATTCAGACTCTTAAAAAACCAATTTTGTAAAATGTTTTCTTGTATTGACTATGATGCTCTCTCTGAGCCAGATTTAATCCTTATTAATCTCTTAATGGAAGATTACGAGAGATATCAAAAAGAAGAGGATCTATTTCAAGAAGCAAAACTAAATTCTTTCTTTTCTTCTGAAGCTTTTAATAGATTAAATTTATTCAAGAAAGGCTGGATGGCGTTTGAAGATAAAGAAACTGGTTTAATTCCATATAAACTTTACTGGGGTCCGGAATATCGTTTATACATACCAGAACAATCTGCTGCTGATTTTTACCCCTTTTTATTGTTGTCTGCATATTATACAAACTACACAGACTATGCTACTCTAAAAAAATGGTTTTATTTAGACAGTCTCTATAAATCTGATTCAGGTTTACCTGCAGTAGTTGATTTGAATAAAGACAAAATAAGTAATTCAAATACTGTTATTAACTATGATATAGATAAACAGATATTTGGTGCTTCGGAAACCGTAAAAGATGGTTATCTCCCTTTGATTGAACTATTTGGACAAAATCATGAAAGTTATTCGAAATCAGTTGGACTAATTAAAACTATTTTCTCCTTTTGCTCTTATAATACCTCTTATGGTTGCATACCAAGTTTAAATACGGAAGTTAATGGAGAAATATTAATTTCATTATCAAGATTGTATCTCGTGTCAAGGAATGAAACTTTTTTAGATTTAGGAGAACCTATATTGAATTTTTATCTTTTTGAGGTTATTTCAGAAAATAATGGACATCTTTGTAACTTTATTAAGTCAGATTTAAGTGGTTGTCGAAATGAAGAATTTAACTTAGGAGATCATGGAAACGAAATAATTCCTGGTGTTGTTGAATTTTTTTATGCACTATCTGAAAGTGGACATAACGTTACAGTCTTTGAAAAGCCTATTCAATACATGCTTGATACTGTCAAAGAAGAAGGGTTAAAAGAAGATGGATTCTGGGTTCAAAAAAATGGGTTAGCAAATAGTACAGACACTTGGGGCTATATACATAACGCATATTTGTTATATGATCATATTACTGATATAGAATATGATTTTGTTGAAGAAAGTCTGGAAAATCTGAAATCGAAAAACATAGAGGAATTTGCCCATAACCCTGACAGTGTCGCAGATAGCATTGAATGTGCAATCTATTTAGAAAGTGAATTTAAAAAAAAAGGAGCTGACTATTGGATATCAAAGAATATTTTCCACCTATTTGCTCAACAGAAAAAAAATGGAGTTTTCATGGGAGATTATAAAGATGGAAATGTTGCTAGAACATTATTATTATTTTCATTGTATAAAACCAAAGGCAGTTATTTGTCTCCATGGAGAAGCGATCTAAGACTTGGTGCAGTTGAAAAAAATAAAAAACTATATGTTTATATGTCTTCAATAAAAGATTGGAATGGTACATTAATTCTGGATCTCGAAAGAAGTTACACATTCTTTGGAGTAGAATACTACCCAAGAATAAATTCGTTCCCTGAATGGTGGACTGTGAACCAAGAAAATCAATACCTAATTAGAACTGATGATGAATTTATAACAAAAACAGGTAAAGAGTTAATTGAACAGGGAATAAAAATAGATTTAAAGAGAGGTGTGCCTTTATTTATTATTATTGAAAAATTAAAATAAAATGTTAAAACAAAGAATACAGGAAGGAGATTATTTATTTCCATATCATTATTTAGATTTACAAATTGATGAATACAAGTATATCCATCATTTGGAATATTTGTCTAAATTAAGTTTAGTAAAATCTTATGTTAGTCCATTCGAAAACCAACGGATTTTAGAAATTGGATGTGGAGATGGAAGATTATGTTATGAACTAAAAAAAGAAAACTTACGAATTAGTGGTATCGACATTTCAAAAAGAGCAATTCTCTTTGCAAAAGCATTTAACCCAAAACTAGTTTTTTTTAACCAAAAGATAGAATCCTTCAAACCGGACCGTAAATTTAGCTGTATTTTATTAATTGACACGCTAGAACATATTCCAAAAAAAGAAATCTTCTCTTTCTTGAAAAAAATTTCAAAACTGTTGGACCGCAAAGGTACGTTTATTATTACGGTACCAACAACAAACTTAGAACTTTCAAAAAAACATTATCAACATTTTGATGAAAGAAAGATCAAAAAAACACTTAATCCATATTTCTCGATTGAGAAAATTCTTGGTTATCATAAAAAAGGTCCAAAATATTCTTTTTTTATTACCCTAAAGAGGGTTGGTTTAATCTTGTTACCTTTAAAAAACAGATTTAGTTTTGTAAAAAAGTATTTTAGCCATCTAAAAAAGTATTATGATAAACATATTTCAAGAGGATCTCCTGATAATTGTTTTGGAATGCTTATTTTATGTAAAAAAAAGTAAATTTACAAAGTCTCCCAACTCATCATGTAGAAATATAGCGCATCTAAAAAGTTTTCGTCTTCTACTGCCTTGTTTCCTTCTTCGTAAAGCTTAACAGCTTCGTCATACTGTTTTTTCTTCCACCCTTTTAACTTATCTGAATATTTGTCAAGTATACGACGTTCTGCTAACAACTTATCTGCATCGACCAAAAGCATCTGAATGTCTGGGTGGCCATCTAATTTCTCAAACGCAACTTTTTCATAATAAAAAACTCTAAGAGATCTAATTGTGAAATCACTCAACCAAAATTTATTTCTTAAACTTGCTCCAAGGTAAATTTCTGCACGTTTTAGATTATAGTTATTTGGGTCTTCTTCTCTTACGTCTTTTAGCATTTTTAAAGCTCTCTGTTTTAGATACTTTGGATTATCGCAAGCATCACCTTTACCATCATTATTGAAATTTTCTTGTCCTGGGTTTAAAATTAATGGACAATTATCTTCAAAATTATTAATTCCGTCGTTGTCAGTGTCTGATATTTCAAAATCATTATAATCAACTATCTCGTTAGGTGAATGTGTTGTTTCGTATACCCCATTTCCATCGAAATCAATATACAAAAGGAAATCTGAATCTTTGTGTACTTCGACTTTCCCTCTTGTATTTGGTCCATTTGGAATGTTTTCATATCTTACTTTAATTCCTGTGTTTGCATCTTTATGATAGAAATAAATCTCCAATGTGAATGTTCCAGCATCGTTTGCAATTAAATTTAAAGTATATTTTTCTCCTAAGAGCATTAACGTTTCTGGTTCGTTGTCAGGCCCTGTATAAAATTCATAATCTGTTATTAAATTAGAATTTTCATCCAGAACTTCAAAATCTAACGGACTATACAAAAATGCAGAAAAAAATGTGTTTTCTGGTGCATAAGTAAATCTTTCTGGGTGTCTCCATTTTCTTTCAAACCTTGGGTTGTGTTTCGGTCCTTGTGGTCCACTTGTAAATATAAAATTGGTTTCCTGACCCCACATGCCCTCGTATTCGATCCAAGGTGTTGAAGAAGTAATTTCTTCAAGAACATAAGTTTCTTCATTTGGATCAAGAAGCATGCCCTCTGGTTTCATCACCCTTCCTCCTTGGCTTAAGTCCTCAAGCAATTTATATGCATTTAGTAATTGTTCAAAAAAATCAAGGTTTCCTTCAATGTTTGAGAAATCAAGATATGCATTATCTGGATAACTATTGTGACTACCTTTTGCTACCCAGACAATTGGGTGAGTGCCATCGACATAATCTATTAATGTTGGATCATAGTAAATCATTGTAAACAAATTAAACATGTAAGCAACACTTTCGATCTCGTTATTAGGATCTAAAGTAACTTGTACTAATTCCCAATCTCCTTCATGGTCCATGACATACCACTCTTGGAACGGATAAAAAATAAAATATTGCAAGTGTTTGTAATTGTTTTCATCTATAGAGATTGTTCCATACAGTTTTGGGTTGTTTGAAGAAAAATCGTTTGGATCTGGCAAATCAGGAAGTATGTCAATATTAACATTAGTTAGATCCATTGAATGTTTGTGTGATTGTAATAAATCTGTTATGTCATCAACAGTTATGGGAGAGGATTTAACCAGAGTAGTTCCTTTTTTTAAATCTGCATTATCAAACATGCTTGCAATTTCATTTAATTCATAATCTTCATCTGGGTGATGATAAAAAACCGGTGAAAATTTCTGAAGTAATAGGTTAACTGTTGGCGCAGGTTTGTTAATTTTCAAATCATCTATTTTCATGTATTCTATTACGTTACCTTGGTTTGTGTACGTTTGAAACGCAATAGAATTTACTTTTTCCGCATTTTCAATGTTACAATTAATCTCTGTCTGTAGTATACCATTTACATAAAATTTTGTTTTGTTATTCAATATATTAAAATAAAAGGTAAACTCGTGATATGTTCCGTCTCCTATGTTCTCAACGAAATATGGTAAATACCCACATGCGCCTCCTTCCCGAACATTGTTTTTTCCTTCTGCTCTAACAACTTGAACAAAAACAAATGTATCTTTATCGTTTGCTGAATTAATTGTGTTCCACATTTTATTTTGTGTGGCGCATTGTTCTGTAGCAGATGGTGAATTTGACAATGAATCCCCAAAAACAATATGTCCAAACCACCTCTCACTTCCTCCATTATCTCCTGTTGTCATTCTAAAACTAATGTTGCCATCTTCATAAGAGGTTAGGTTAATAATGTGGCTAAAATCTGCAACAATGGTTGTAAAATCGCAATAATCTGTTTCTTGCAAAAATAATTCATTGTTTCTGATTTCAACTTCATCTTCGCCGTTATATTGAGTTATATTATCTAAATCAATTAATGGAGTTTCATAATAAATAAATCCTGGAACATAGTTCGCAGAAACATCTTGATTATCTGGTCTATTAAAATCATCTTGTACAATAACTTCTGCATGCACAAAAGACACTATTAACAATAAAAGACAACAAAATATTAGTTTCCTCATTAACTGGCACCCCCTTTATAAAAATAAGATAAAGAAAGTAATTACACTTTATTAAAATTATTAAAAAAAGCTTATTACCAACAAATACCTTGATAATTTTTTGGCCTGTTATCTCCATAGAACAGATTTTTGCCGTCTATGACTAGTTTGTCTCCGTAATCTAATTCTCTAAACTCTGGCCATTCTGTTAATATTAAGACAACATCGCTGTTATCAATAACTTCTTGCCCATCGTCTAAGTAATTCAGGTGTGGAAATAATTTCATTGCTTTATCCATTGCTTTCGGGTCGTGGATGTAGAGCTCTGCTTCTTCCATTAAAAGCTCTTTGATGGTGTTCAATGCTGGGCTTTCTCTAATATCATCTGTGCCTGCTTTGAATGTTAACCCAAGCAACCCAACTTTTTTTCCTTTAATTGGTGCAGCTGCTTTATCAAGTATTTCTATCATTTTCAAAGGTTGTTCTCTGTTAATATCTAAAACAGATCTTAACAATCTGGGATTGTAACCTTTTTCAGTTGCTTTGTAAACTATTGCGTTAACATCTTTTGGGAAACAGCTACCACCAAAACCAATGCCTGATTTAAGAAAATGCGGGCTTATTCTTTTGTCCAAACCAATGCCTTTTGCGACCATATTTGTATCTATTCCTTGTGTCTTTGATATGTTGCCTATTTCATTAATAAATGATATTTTAGTTGCTAAAAACGCGTTTGAAGCATATTTTATCATTTCTGCTTCCTTAAAATTCGTTTCAACTACCGGGCATTTGAATGCACTGTAAATTTCTTTGACTCTTACTAATGCGTTTTTATCAGAACTTCCTAGTACTATTCTGTCTGGGTTAAAAAAATCTTCAATAGCTTCGCCCTCTCTTAAAAATTCCGGATTCATAACAACAGAAAAATCTTTTCCAAATATTTTTCCTGATGCTTTTTCCAGTGTTGGGATAACAACATCTTCACAAGTTCCTGGCACAACTGTGCTTTTTATTACAAAAATATGATGAGTTTTATCTAATAATTTTCCTAACTGATTCAAAACATTCCTTAATTGGTGCAAAGACATTTCTCCTTGTTTTTTTGACGGAGTTCCAACACAAATAAACGTAACATCTGTATCTTGAACTGCTTTAAGATCTTCAGTAGCTGTTAATTTATCAGGAATTACTTCCTGCAACCTTTCTGTCAGACCCTTTTCATAAATTGGTGGTTTTTTACTATTAATTTTTCCAACTTTTTCTTTGTCAATATCAATTCCAATAACATTATAACCTAGTTTAGCCATGCCTGCTGCTTGTATCAAACCCACATAGCCAAGACCTATAACCGATAATTTCATTAAGCATCACCTACGTCGATATGATTAAAACAATTATATAAATATCTTACCCTTATCCTACTTTGTAAGATATGTTTATATACTTTGTGCTATTCTCCTTTTTTATGAAGAGAAAAATCTCCATAACAATTAACGAGAAAACACTTCATGATATCGACAGTATTATAGATTACATTTATGTTAGAAATAGGAGTCAGGCAATTGAATTACTTGTCAATAATGCTTTAGGAGAGAACAAAGTTGCCGTTATATTATCTGGTGGACCAGAAGAAGATCTTAAAATCTCAGAAACAGAATACAGAATAACAGCCAAACTAAATGGAAAAACTCTTATTGAAAGCATGATTAAAAAGCTTAAAGAAGAAGGTTTTAAGAAAATTCATTTAGTTGCAAGAAAAAAAGTTCTAAATGTAGTATTTGCCATTGTCCGGAATGGTTCTAAATATGGTGTTGAAATTGAATATATTGAAGAAAAAGATTCGAAAGGCACTGGAGACTCATTGAAATTAGTTAAAGGTAAGATAAATACAAATTTTCTTGTTGTTTACGGTGACATTCTTTTCGACAAATTAAATCTTGAAGAACTATGGAATGAACATCTTAAGAGAAAAGGTATGTCTACATTGTTATTAACTACAACTCCTGATCCAAGTAAAAAAGGTGTTGTTAAGATTGAAGGTTCTAAAATATTAGAATTTGAACAAAAACCTGAAAAAAGTGATGTTTACCTTGGTTTTTCATCAGTATTCATAACACAACCCGAGTTGTTGGAGTATCCTGGAAGCAGTTTAGAAGAAAACATATTTCCAGAATTGGCTCAAAAAGGTTTCCTAAACGGTTATTTGAGCACTACAAAAATAACTAAATTAAGATCTAAACAAGACCTGAAACAATAACATTTATAAATTGACATTTTTTCTCTGACTTTGGACGGCCATAGTGGCGGGGTTCCACTGGTTCCCATTCCGAACACCAAAGTTAAAACCGCCGACGTTCCTTGCTGTA
Organism: uncultured Methanosarcinales archaeon; assembly: GCA_964512765.1. Classification (GTDB taxonomy): domain Archaea; phylum Nanobdellota; class Nanobdellia; order Woesearchaeales; family GW2011-AR15; genus GW2011-AR15. The sequence continues at coordinate 9,815 of CAZEKF010000020.1, read as the reverse complement.
CTGTACTCTGTACGGGAAACCTGGTTCGCTGTCCACCTTTTTTATTCTACTAAATCTAAAAAATTAAGTTTATAGTCGACAAATAACTCGACAAAAATATCGGAAAACATTTAAATATAAGGTCTGCTTTCCTTTTCTGTTATGTCAGAACTAACCTGTGTAAATTTTGTAGATTCTTGGTTAGATTATTTTGCATACTTCTATTTTTATTTTAGCTAGGCCAGGGTTTAGTTCCTAGCGGTTGATAACAATCTTTTTATCAATACACTAAATACCTGGCACTCATTGTCAATTAAAATATAATCTAAAAGGTGATAGAAAAATGATAATTGTGTTGAAACCAAATACAGAAAAACAAGATGTTAAAAAAATAATAAACAAAGTAAAAGAACACAATCTTAAGCCAATGGCTTTTGAAGGTGAAGAACGTACAGTTATACATGTACTTGGGGATGTAAGAGCATTGAAAGGTATATCTTCGATAGCGTGCGTTGAAAAAATAATTAGGATTTTGAAACCATACAAGTTGGCGAGTAAAGAACATCAAGTACAGAAAACAGTGATAAAACTTGGCGATGTTAAAATAGGTAACAATGATTTTGTAGTGATTGGTGGGCCTTGTTCAATTGAATCTGAAGAACAAATAATGGAATCTGCAATGTTGTTAAAAGAAATGGGCGTGAAAATTATGAGGGCATCTGCTTTTAAACCTAGAACTTCGCCTTACAGTTTCCAGGGCATGGGAATTGAAGGTTTGAAATTATTACAGAAAGTTAAACAAAAAACTGGTTTGTTTGTTGAAACTGAAATCATGGATGTTCGTGATGTAAAAATTGCTGCAGAATATGTTGATATACTGCGTGTTGGTGCAAGGAACATGCAGAACTATGATCTTTTGAAAGAATTAGGAAAAGTGAAAACTCCTGTTATTTTAAAACGAGGCCTTAGTGCAACAATAGACGAGTTCATAATGAGTGCAGAATACATTTTATCACAAGGCAATCCAAACGTAATTTTTTGTGAACGTGGTATACGGACATTTGAAACAAAATCATACAGAAACACATTAGACATTAGTGCTATACCTGTGTTAAAGAAAAAAACGCATTTGCCCGTAATTGTAGACCCTAGCCATGCTGCAGGTAACCGAGAGCTAATAATTCCTTTAAGCAAGGCAAGCGTTGCAGCTGGCGCAGACGGTTTAATAGTTGAGATGCATCCAAACCCTGAAGAAGCTTTTAGTGACGGTGCACAGTCGTTGTACCCTGAACAGTTTGTCAAGTTATTAGAAGAACTAAAACCAATTTGCGATGCTGTTGGAAGAAAACTAAAATAAAAAAAATGGAAAAAATAAAAGTTAATATACTTGAAAACAAAAAAGAATATGATGTGATTATTGGCGAGAATTTACTGCCTAATGTTGCGGATGTTCTAAAAAAGTCAAAAGGAAAAGTTGTGATTATAGTAGATTTCTGTATTAAAAACTTTTTTGGTGATAAAATTACTTCTGTTTTTCAAGATTTTGATCCTTTGGTTATCTCTGTTTTAGGTGTTGAAGAAAGTAAATCAAGACAAACAAAACAAGAAGTTGAAGAATTAATGCTTGAGAACAGTCTTGGCAGAGATTCTATCATTGTGGCAATTGGCGGTGGTGTGATTGGAGATTTAGCTGGGTTTGTTGCTGCAACATTTAATAGAGGCATTCCTTTCATACATGTTCCAACTTCTTTGTTAGCAATGGTTGATGCGTCTGTTGGTGGTAAAGCAGCTATAAACACTAGCCAAGGTAAAAATCTTATTGGGTGTTTTCATCAACCAGAGGGGGTGTTTATTGACTTGGCCTTTCTTGAAACTTTGCCAAAAGAAGAACTACTTAATGGGTTAGCAGAAGTTGTTAAAATGTCTCTAATCATGGATAAGGGTTTGTTTGAGTCCATTGAAAAAAACTCAGAAAGAATATTAACAAAAGACAAAGAAACAATGGTTCATTTAATTAAAAGATGTGTTGAATTAAAAAGAAACGTTGTTCAGAAAGATGAAAAAGAAACTGGATTAAGACAAATCCTTAACTTTGGCCATACAATCGGACATGCCATTGAAACTGAATCAGATTTTGATAAAAAGCACGGGTTTTGTGTTTCATTGGGTATGGCTGTTGAAAACAAAATTTCTAGGTTAAAAGACTTGTTATCTGAAAAAGAAGAGCAAAGAGTAATTGTTTTATTAGAAAAGCTTGGACTGCCAACAAAAATTGAAGATGTTAATATTGAAAGCATAATGCAACTAATGAAACAAGATAAGAAATCTGTTGATAATGTTCCAAGATTTATTTTACTTAACAAAATAGGACAAGTAAATTCAAAAAATAGTGTGTTTTCATTTGAAATAAAAGAGGATTTAATAAAAAAAGCATTAAAATGATTGAAATAACACCTATCAAAAGCTTGAACGCAGAATTAACCTTACCAGGAAATAAATATGTGGCAAACAGAGTGTTAATTCTAGCAGCTTTGGCTAATGGTACTTCTGTAATTAAAAATGTTCCAAATAATGATGATCTTAATCACATGATAAACGCTTTGAAAGAATTTGAAGTTGAGATTGAAAAAAGTCAAAACACTGTTACAATTAAAGGTACAAATGGAATTATTAAAACACCTAAAAAAGAAATTAATGTTGGTGAATCTGGTACTTTGATGAGGTTTATAACAAGTTTTGCTACTTTAATTGATGGTTCTGTAACAATCACTGGAAGTAAAAAAATCCAGGAAAGACCTATTAAAGAATTGTTAAATAGTTTACAAGATCTTAGTGTTGATGTAAAATCAAATAATAATGGTTTTCCGCCTGTAACAATACAAGGAAAAGGTTTAGTTGGTGGTTCAACAAAAATAAAAGGAGATGTTAGCAGCCAATTCATAAGTTCATTGTTAATGATTGCGCCTTTTGCAGAAAAAGATGTTGAGATTGTCTTAACAACTGAAATGTTATCAAAAAAATATGTTGATTTGACTATTAAATGCATGGAACAGTTTGGAGTAACTGTTGAAAGAGAAGGATATGACAAATTTGCAGTGAAATCTGGTCAGAGGTACAAGACAATAGAATTTGCGATTCCTGGAGATTGGAGTTCTGCTAGCTACTTTTTCACTGCTGCAGCAATTCTGCCTGGAAGTGTAAGAATCAATGATTTAGACATTGGATCTAAACAAGGAGAATCAAAATTTGCAGATTTACTTGTGAAAATGGGCTGCATGTACAGACGAAACAGTAAATGGATGCAAGTTATTGGCATGCCTAATTTAACGGGCATAGAAATTGGTATGTCTGATATGCCAGATGTTGTACCAAGTTTAGCTATTGTGGCTGCGTTTAGCCAAGGCGTTACTAAAATAACAAACATAGGCCATTTGAGGTTAAAAGAAAGCGATAGGATTAGTGCAGTTAGCAATGAACTAAACAAAATAAGAATTAAAACTGTTGAAGAGAAAGATTCATTAACCATATTTGGTGGTGAGCCAAAAGGTAATGTTGAGATTGATACTTACAACGATCACAGAATTGCAATGAGTTTTGCAATTGCTGGTCTAAAAATAGAGGGGATTAAAATAAAAAATCCTGAATGCGTGAACAAAAGTTTTCCAGGATTTTGGGATAAACAAAGAGAAATTGGAGTTGAACTTAGAAATGTCTAACATTTACATAATTGGATACAGGGCTGTAGGAAAGACAGTAGCATCTGAAGATTTAGCTAGAACTCTGAATAAAAAAGTTGTTCACATGGATGATGAACTAGTTAATAGAATTGGTAAAATTGATGTGTTTGTTAGAAACTTCGGATGGAACGCTTTTAGAAATAAAGAAACTGAATTGTTAATAAAACTAGCTCAACAAGAGAATTTGATAGTTGATTGTGGTGGTGGAGTTGTAGTTAGAGATGAAAACATAGAGATAATGAAAAAAACAGGCAAAGTTATTCTGTTGAAAGCAAATGTTAATACAATTTCAAACAGATTAGAGAAAGATAAAACAAAATCTGATCAGAGGCCTTCGCTAACTGGAAATGATGTCTTGGAAGAAATAAAAGATGTGTTGAACCAAAGACTTCATCTATACAAAAAAGCTTCTGATCATGAAATCGACACAGAAAATAAATCACCAAAGCTAATTGCTGAAGAAATAATAAAAATATTAGAAAACAAAACAAAAGTTTGTGTAGCTGTTACTGCTGAAACTGTTGAGCAAGTCCTCACGGACTTGAACTCAGCAGAACAAAAAACTGATTTAATAGAGTTAAGAATAGACTTTATTAAAGACATTAATGAAAAAAAACTTGAACAAATTCTTAAAGCAAAAACAAAACAGATTATTGTTACTTGTAGGCCGATAACTTTCAAAGGAAATGAAAAAAAAAGAATTGAATTATTAAGAAAGGCAATTGATTTAAATGCAGATTTTGTTGACATTGAATTTAAATCTGAGTCTGTTGAAGATCTTATTAAGAATAGAAAACAAACAAAAATTATTGTTTCACATCATGATTTTGAGAAAACACCTAATTTGAATAATCTTGAAGAAATTTACAAAAAAATTAGTTCTTTTAATCCAGATTTAATAAAAATTGTTACAATGGCAAATTCAATCAATGATTGTTTTACAATATTTGAATTACTTAAAGGAAGAAATAACTTAATTACGTTATGTATGGGCATAAGAGGACATATTTCAAGAGTTTTAGCACCAAAATTCGGTTCATTGGTAACTTATGCTGCTCTTAACAAAGAATCGGCTCCTGGCCAAATTTCAATTGAGGAAATGGAAAGCACATACAATATTTCAAAAATCAACAAAGATACAACATTGTTAGGCGTTATTGGAGAACATGCAGAAAAGTCAAAGTCAAAGTTCATGCATAATACTAATTTCAAAGATCTTGGACTAAACTTTGTGTATGTGCCTTTGAAAGTTAGAAAAACTGAACTTAAAGAATTCATGGCAAATTTCAGAAAATTTGAATTTAAAGGTGGTGCTGTTACTGTTCCCCATAAACAAGAAATTGTTAATCAGATTAAAGAACTTGACGAAACAGCTAAGAAAATAGGTGCAACAAACACTTTAGTTGAAGATAATAATAAAATTACGGGATTTAACACTGATTTTGTTGGTGGTGTTGATGCATTGAAAGAAAAAACTGAGTTAAGAAACAAGAAAGTTCTTGTAATTGGAGCAGGCGGAGGAGCAAGAGCTGTTGTGTTTGGCCTTAAACAAGAAGATGCTAAAATAACCATAACCAATAGAACGCACGAAAAAGCTGTAAAACTAGCTCAAGAATTTGAAGTTAACCATGATAAAATTGAAAACATGAAAAATTTAATTGAAAATAATGACATTATATTAAATACAACTAGTGTTGGCATGAATCCTAATGTTAATGAATCAGTTATTAAAAAAGAAGATCTTATTGAAGGCAAGCTTGTTATGGATATTGTATATACTCCAATTGAAACAAAATTAGTCAAAATAGCAAAAGAAAAGAACTGCCAAGTTATAACTGGTGAAAGAATGTTAATTTACCAAGCAATTGGCCAGTTTAAAAAATGGACTGGAATTAAACCAAAATTCAAGTTAATGGAAAAAGCATTATTAGATAATCTGTAGGTGATCAAAAAATGGGAGATTCATTAGGTAAATTATTCAAGATAACTAACTGGGGCGAAAGTCATAGTAAAGCAATCGGTGTGGTTGTTGAAGGTTGTCAGCCGTTGTTAGAGTTAAGTGGAAAAGATATTCAGTTAGAACTAAATAGGAGAATGCCAGGACAAAGTTCAATTACAACTCAAAGAAAAGAATCTGATAAAGTTGAAATTTTATCGGGCGTTTTTAATGGAAAAACAACAGGGTGCCCAATTTCAATGATAATATTTAACAAAGATTTTGAGAAAAAGGATTACAATGATATGAAAACAAAGTTCAGGCCAAGTCATAGTGATTTTACTTTTGAAAAAAAGTATGGTATTAGAGATCCATTTGGCGGCGGTCGAAGTTCTGCTAGATTAACTGCCGGAAACGTTGCTGCTGGTGCAATTGCTAAAAAAATCTTAAAAGAAGAGTTAGGTGTAGAAATAATTGGATTTGTAAAAAAAATCAAAGATGTTGAGACAAATGTTGAAACAGAAAAAATAACAAAAGAACAAGTTAAATCAAATATTGTTAGATGTCCTGATGAAAAAACCGCTAAACAAATGATCGAATTAATCAAAAAAACAAAAGAAAAGGGAGATTCATTAGGTGGCATCATTGAATGCGTTGTAAAAAACGTTCCTGTTGGGTTAGGTGAACCAATATTTGATAAATTGGACGCAGATCTAGCAAAAGCAATGCTATCAATAAACGCAACAAAAGGTTTTGAAATTGGTTCGGGATTCAAAGCAACTGAAATGTTTGGAAGTCAACATAATGATCCGTTTATTATCAAAGAAAACAAAATACTAACAAAAACTAACAATTCTGGTGGTGTTCAAGGAGGCATTAGCAATGGAATGCCAATTATTTTCAGAGTTGCGTTTAAGCCAACGTCAACAATTGCTATGAAACAACAAACAGTTGATAATGAAAATAAAAAAGTGGAGTTAGAAGTGAAAGGAAGACATGATCCTTGTGTGTTAACAAGAGCTGTACCTATTGTTGAAGCAATGGCAGCTCTTGTACTAGTTGACCATTATTCAAGACATAAAGCCCAAGTAGGTGATTTATAATGGAACTAACTGAAATTAGAGATCATTTAGATAGGATTGACAATGCAATTGTTTTGTTGTTAGCAGAACGATTATCATTAATACCTGATGTTGCTGAATACAAAGTTAAAAATAATGTTCCTAGAGAACAGCCTGAACGTGAAAAATTGATATTTAAAAAAAAAAGTGAATTTGGAAAAAAACACGGACTTAGGCCAGAGTATGTTCAAGACGTTTTCAAAAGAATAATTGAAGAAAGTCACGTTGTTGAAAAGGAAATAATTGGTGAATGAGTTGAGATTGTCTGAAAAAATAGCTAAGATAAAGGAATCTGGAACTGTAAGGTTCACTCCAATAGTTGAAAAACTAAGAAAACAAGAAAAAGATATTATTAGTTTAGCTGTTGGCGAACCTGATTTTGACACGCCCGAAAAAATTAACCAAGCAACAATTAATGCAATTAAAGAAAATAAAACCAGATACTCTGATGTTTCTGGTTTACCTGAACTAAAACTAAATATTTGTCTAAAACTAAAAAACCAAAATAATATAAGTTGTGCTCCTGAAAACATTATAATTACAAACGGATCTAAACAAGCTTTGTTTAATATATTTCAAGTAATTAGCAATCCTGGTGATGAGGTTATAATTAACAAACCGTTTTGGCCTACTTATGAAGAACAAGTTAAGTGTGGTGGTGGTGTGCCTGTTTTTGTTGATACAATAAACCATCAATTGGACATTGAAGCAATACGAAAAGCTATTACACCAAAAACAAAATCTATTGTAATAAACAGTCCAAATAATCCAACAGGCGGTGTATATATTAAAGAAGATTTGGAAGCTGTTGGAGAGATAGCAATAAAGCACAATTTATTTATTATATCCGACGAAGCTTACGAAACACTTGTTTTTGACGGATTGAAACATCATAGCATTGCATCTTTTTCAGAAGAGATTAAAAAAAGAACAATAAGCGTGTTTTCATTTTCAAAAGCTCATAACATGACTGGGTTCAGAATAGGTTATGCTGTTGCTGAAAAAAAGGTTATTGATGGAATGCATAGACTACAGAGCCATTCAACAGGTAATGTTTGTACATTTGCTCAGAAAGGAGCAATTAAAGCCTTAGATATTGAAAGTGATTTTAATAAAAAACAAACTAAATTATTTGAAAAAAGAAGAGATTTGACATTTGAGCTAGCTAGAAAATTATTTAATTGTATTAAACCGCAGGGTGCTTTTTACATTTTCCCTAATATAAAAAAAAACCTTAGTGAAGAGGTCCCTAATGCAACTGCTTTTGTAAATATGTTGCTTGAAAAAACTGGCATTGTGTCCATTCCTGGTGAAGTGTTTGGTGTTAAAGACCATATCAGAATTGCATACACTTTAGATGAGGACAAAATAAAAGAAGCATTTGAAAGAATTGAAAAGGTGCTAAAATGAATATTGGAATAATAGGATTTGGAAGATTTGGGAAACTTATGACTAGATATTTATCTGAAGAGTTTGAGGTATTTGTATATGATAGAAAAGGTAAAGAAAAAGAGATTGAAGAACTTGGCGGCATGCCTGTTTCTTTAGAAAAAGCATGTAAAAAAGACATAGTTATACCTAGTGTGCCAATCTCTGTTTTTGAAAATGTCATGAAAACACTGTCTCCTTTGTTAAGCAATAATTTGGTTGTAGATGTTTGTTCTGTTAAAGAACATCCTGTGAATATTATGAAACAACATCTTCCTGAAACAGTAAGCATTCTAGGAACACATCCAATGTTCGGACCTGATAGCGCAGCTGAATCATTAAAAGGAAGAAAAATCGTTGTGTGTAAAGTTAGAATAAAAGATGAAAAATACAATAAAATAATTGATTTTCTTAAGAACAAAGAACTTAATGTGATTGAAACAACTCCTGAGGAGCATGACAAACAAATAGCTTTTTCACAAGTATTAACACAATTCATTGGAAGATCCTTGATAGAATTTAATGCAGAACCTCATGAAATAGATACAGAAGGTTACAAACGTTTAATGCACATACTTGGTGTTGTTAAAAACGACACTTGGCAGTTGTTTGAAGACATGAACTATTATAACAAATATTCAGAAAAAATGAGAAAAGAGTTTGTTAGTGCTCTTGATAAAGTTAACAGGAAGGTGGAATAAAATGAAAGTAGGATATCAGGGAATTAAAGGCGCGTATAGCGAAGCCGCAATATACAAACATTTCAAAGAAAATGTTGAATCTGTTGGATTTGAAACATTTGAAGATGTTTTTGATGCTGTTGAAAATGGTGTAGTTGATTATGGGTTTTTGCCTTTTGAAAACACCATTGCAGGAAGTGTTGTCATGAACTATGACTTGTTATTAAATAAAAAAGTAAAAATAATTGCCGAAGTTTTTCTTAAGATACGACATTGTCTATTATCTCATAAAGATAATGATCTTGAAAACGTGAAAAGAATATATTCACACCCCCATTCAATTGAACAGTGCAGAAAATTCATTAAAACACATAATTTGAAAGCTATTCCTGAATATGACACTGCAGGTTCTGCTAAAATCATAAAAGATAAAAAAAATAGTGGGGACGCTGCCATTGCATCTGAATTATGTGCTGAAATATATGGTCTCGATATATTAGAAAAAGATATTCAAACAAATCAAAATAACATGACAAAGTTCTTTGTGTTTGTTAAAGAAGATAATGTGTCTGTAGATTTGAAAAAAGAAAAAACAAGCATAGCGTTCAAAGTAAAGCATTATGCTGGTTCATTAGTTAATAGTTTACAAAGATTATCAAAAAATGATATTAACTTAACAAAGTTAGAATCTCGGCCATTGCCTGATAATCCGTGGGAGTATGTGTTTTACGCTGATTTTGAAGCAGGTGTTGACAAAGAAAATGTAAAACTAGCGCTTAGTGAAATTGAAGCTACAACAACATTTATTAAGGTACTAGGCTCTTATCCTAAAGGTAAAGAATAATTTTTAAGGTGACAATTATGGAATTAAAAGAACGATTAAAATTAATAAAAGAAGTAGGCGAACAGATTACAACTGAAGAAGATTTAAAAG
>CAZEKF010000019.1:0-24431 GCA_964512765.1 uncultured Methanosarcinales archaeon | reverse complement strand
TATGCAGCTCCAGCAGCTGCGGTAAGAATCCTAGCAGCAAATTATGGAGATGATAGAGATGCGGAACGTGAAGCAGATTATGCGGCAGTGAAAGTAAGATTAGAAGCTGCAAGTTATGGATCAGATAGAGATACAGAACGTGAGGCGGATTATGCAGCTGTTGAAGCAAGGATAAAAGCAGCAAACTATGGAGATGATAGGGATGCAGAGCGTGAGGCAGACTATGCAGCCGTAGCAGCAAGAATCCTAGCAGCAAATTATGGTTCAGATAGAGATGCAGAGCGTGAGGCAGATTATGCAGCTCCGGCAGCTGCGGTGAGAATCTTAGCAGTAAATTATGGTTCAGATAGAGATGCGGAACGTGAGGCAGATTATGCAGCAGCAGCAGCAGCAATCGCGGCCCGAGCTTATGCAGAAGATAGAGACGCAGAGCGAGAAGCAGACTATGCAGCAGCGTTACAAGCAATAGCTTCAAAAGACGAAGATAAATTTGGAAGAAAATTTGTTGGTACAACTACAGAGTTGAGTAGAGACTCGGAATTTAAGGTAAGAGAATTAGCAAGTGTTGAAGATTGTCAAACAGCAGGAGCAATTCAAAGTGGTTTTTGTGATAGTTCCGGAGAAGGAAAATGGTGTGGATCTACATGGAAATCAAGTGCTACAATATGCGGAGAGTCATACGTATGGTGCAAGTGCTCTTACAAAACTATTGATGTTGTTGAAACAGAATCCGAAACTGAACAAGTAACCGTAGAACTTCCAACAACAACAGTGGGTCCAGTGGTAGGAAACGATCAATTCCCAGAGATTTCAAAAGAATATGTAGTGGTTGCTGAAGCATCATCTACAATGTCAGGTGCAGAAGTGTTAGAGTTAGTAATAGGAATGATTAACAGAAATGAAGAAGAATCAACAGGTACTTTCATAGGACAAAAAGTCCAATGGGGTAACCCAGCAACATGTTCAGTTGTTAACGAAGATATGGGTCAAGTTGCGGTAGAAGATTCGAATATTATGACTGTTAAAGAAGACGATTGTGAAACTTAATTTATTTTTTTCTTTATTTTTTCCATATCATTTAAATAAATCATTTTACTTCTAGAGGTTTATGACCAAAAGAATTGCTGTAGTGGATAACACTAAGCTGAAAGATATGGACAGGAAAAAGCATGTGGCTAGTTTATGCCCTGTTAATAGAAAAGGCGAAGAGTGCATGTTTTTTGAAGGTAATAAGTTACTAATAGACGAAGCTCTGTGTATTGGCTGCGGTATTTGTAGTAATAAAGAGCCAGATGCTATTAAAATAATAAACCTACCAGAAGTGTTAGAAAAAGAACCAATTCATAGATACGGTCAGAACCAGTTTGCGTTATACAACCTTCCTACACCTATTTTTGGTAAAGTTGTTGGGTTAATAGGAGTGAACGGTATAGGTAAAAGTACAGCTATTAAGGTATTAGCTGACGTGTTAAAACCTAATTTAGGCAAGTTTGGTGAAGAAGCAAAGATTGAAAATATTATTGAATACTTTAAAGGAACAGAAGCACAGTTATTTTTTGAAAAGGTTAAGAAAGGCGAGATAAAGACTGCGTACAAGCCACAGCACGTTGATTTAATACCTAAACAGTTCAAAGGCAAGGTTAAAGATTTACTAAAGAAAGTTGATGAGAAAAAACAATTAAATGAAATAGTTGAACAGTTTGAACTAACCAAAATATTAAACAGAGATATTAAAAACATTTCAGGAGGAGAACTACAAAGAGTTGCGGTTGCTGCCACATTTTTAAGAAAAGCTAATGTGTATATTTTTGACGAGATAACTTCTTATTTAGACATTAAACAACGGTTAAAAGTTGCAAAAGCTATCAGGGAATTAGCAGATGAAAATACTTCTGTAATTGTTATTGAACACGATCTTATAGCTTTAGACTATATGACAGATCTAGTACATATCATGTACGGTAGTAATGGCGTGTTTGGTGTAGTGTCACATTTGAGGCCGACTAAAAACGGTATTAATACCTTTTTAGAAGGTTATCTGAAAGAAGAAAATGTTAGGTTTAGAGATCATAAAATTCAGTTTCATGTCAAAGCACCAATAAAATCAACAGAAACAATGATGCTAACAAAATGGCCGGAACTAAAAAAGAAACTTGGTGATTTCACAATAGAAACTAACAAAGGTAAACTTAACACATACGAAAAAGTTGGAATACTAGGTGAGAACGGTATAGGTAAAACAAGTTTTGTTAAGATATTAGCAGGAGAAATTAAATCAAAGTTAGACCTAAAAGTTAAGGTAAGTTACAAACCACAGTATTTAGATTCAAGCTCAGACGAGTTAGTAATGACTGTTTTACAAGAAGCAGTGCAAAAATATGAAGTTGAATTAATAAGGCCATTGGAAATTAAACCATTATTACTAAAAAAAGTTAATGAGTTGTCAGGCGGAGAGTTACAAAGAGTAGCGATTGCATTATGTTTATCAAGGGATGTTGATTTAATGTTATTAGACGAACCTTCTGCGTATTTGGACGTTGAACAACGGTTAAACGTGTCAAAAGTTATCTCAAACATTGTTGAACAAAGAAAAATATCTGCATTAATTGTAGATCATGATTTGTTATTCTTAGATTATTTATCAGATCGTTTATTAGTGTTTGAAGGTGAACCAGCAGTACACGGTATTGTTAAAGGACCATTTGGCATGGAAAAAGGCATGAATTCTTTACTAGAACAGTTAGAAATCACATTAAGAAGAGAAGAATTAACTAAACGGCCTAGAATTAACAAAGAAGGTTCTGTTAAAGACCGTGAACAAAAAACCAAAGGTAAATATTATTATGCTTAAAAAAATAAGTTTAGTATTAACAATAGTTTCAGTTTTTGTTGTTGTTTTAGTATCTTCATTATTCTCACAAATGTATAACCTCAACTATTATGATAAAAAATTCGTACAATACAACATTTATGAAAAATTTTCAAAGGAACAAGCATTGAACGCAACAAACAATATTCTTGGTTATTTTAAGTCAAATAACGAGTTGGATAACAATTTTTTAAATGAAAAAGAACAAAGTCATTTGTATGATGTTAAATTATTAATACAAAAAACACAGTTTGTTTATCATATTAGTCTGGCAATGTTTTGGATTATCTTAATATTATTTTATTTGTTTAATAAAAAAGAGCTAATACAATTTTTTTCACAAACATTGTTTTATTCAGGATTATTCACCGTTACAATTATTGCTTTATTCTCCCTAATGTATTTTTTTACAGGATTTGACTTTATTTTTCAGAAATTTCACGAACTTTTTTTCACTGGAAACTATGCGTTTGATTCTAATGTTAGTAATTTAAAGTCTTTATTTCCAGATGTTTTTTTTATAAACATATCATGGGTAATAATGGTTAAAACTTTTGCAAAAGCAATTTTGTTAATTCTAACAGGAACTCTTTTTAGAAAGAACGTTCAAAAACCATAATGTTTATATAACTTAAATACTCAGTCTATTATTATGCCATTAAACGAATTCAAAGCAACTACATATCCTGCAATAAAAGATTTAACAATACGTGTTAAAAAAAAAATATTGCAGAATGCAATGTCAGGTGAGCTTGTTTCATCATTAAAAGGCCGCGGTATTGAGTTTGAAGATTTCCGTGACTACACATCTTTTGACGATGCTATCAGGATAGACTGGCGAGCGTCACAAAAATCGCAACGGTTACTAGTAAGAGAATATAAGATCGACATTAACTTTAACGTGTTTTTTATTATTGATACAAGCGAGAGTATGTTATTTGCATCTACAAAAAAGTTAAAATGTGAGTACGCGTCTGAAGTTGTTAATTCAATCTTTTATGGTCTGTTATCATCAGGCAACTCTGTCGGGTTTGGACTTTTTAACGGAAATAAAACTAGGGTTGTTAAACCTTTAATGGGAAAAAAACAGTTTCATTTGTATACAAAAGAAATAACAAACCCAGAAAACTATGGCGGTAAAAAAGATTTTAGCAGAGCTCTACAACATACATTGTCAATTTTAGATAGAAAAGCATTAGTTTTTCTTATTAGTGATTTTATTGACATGAGCAAAGAACTAGAAAGATATTTAAAAATAATATCACAAGTCCATGAAGTTATTGGTATAATGATCAGAGATCCTCGAGATATTGAACTGCCAAAAGATGCAGGACAAATATTATTGCAAGATCCAAACTCTGATGAAAAAATTTACATTGACGCAAAACAATACAGTAAATTATACAACGAATATAACGCAAAACAGTTAGAACTGATAAGAACAATATTTCATAAAAATAAATCTAAGTTATTAGAATTGCGAACTGACCAAAGGTATTTTAATCCTTTGCTGAAATTTTTCACTAAAATTGGTGCAAGATGGAGATAGTGTTCAATAGGCCTTTAGTATTAGTATCTTTTTTTTTACTTCCTGTACTCATTGTGTTACACTTTTATTTTTTTCAACATAATAAAAAACGTGCTATTAAATTTGCAAACTTTTCAGCAATGAAACGTGTTACAGGGACCAAATTAATTACAAAAAATACGGTTCAATTGATTCTTAGATTAATTATCTTATCCCTTTTAATACTTATAATAGCTCAACCGATTATTTGGTATGATTCTAATGTTAGTATAACAGATTATGTTATTGCAATTGACTCGTCTGCAAGCATGGTTAGCACTGATGTTTTACCGAACAGGTTAGCAGTAGCCAAGCAAGCTGCAACATCTTTTTTAGAAAAATTAGATGTAGAAACGAAAATCGGGATTGTATCTTTTTCAGGAGTTTCTTATATAAAGTCACCGTTGACATCGAGCATGGGTAATGTTAGACGTGCTATTTCGAACATTGATATTGAATTGTCAGGTGGTACAGACATTGGTTCTGCATTAATAACTTCTGTTAATTTGTTTGATAATATTGACGAAGCAAAATCAATAATCTTAATAACAGACGGTTCTGATACAGCAGGTACTTTTATTGAGGAAGGTGTAGATATTGCTTTGGATTATGTTAAGCTTAACCATGTTATTGTTCACACAATTGCAGTGGGTACAGGGTCAGCAAAAGCAGGTTACTTAGATGAACTAAATTTACCTGCTGCGTATGATAAAGTGACTCTTGAAAAAATTGCGCAGGACACAGGAGGAAGTTATTATGACGTGGAAAGTTCAGCAGAAATTTCGTTAGCATTAAAAGAAATAGAAAATAAAAGTGAACAAGGAAAAGTGTCATATGATACCTTACCATTATTATTTATAATCGCTGTAATTCTTCTTTTACTAGAATGGGGTTTACTTAATACAAAGTTTAGAGCGTTGCCTTAGATAACTTGTGCAGTAACACTTCTTAACATATGATCTGTTATTTTTACATTATAGAATTGTTTTAATGGCAGTCTTTGTTTGATACCAACTATTAATGGATACGTACCTATTTGTCTACAGAAAGTTGTTTTACCATCGTAAATTTCTGTATAAACATCTTTCAGTATTGTATTTTTTGGTACTAATCTTTTTAACATTGGATAATCAATCTTTTGCCTGATTTCATTACGCCATTTCCAATAATATTTCTTGTTTTTTCTTAGATATTTACTTCCAAACTCTTTTTCCATTTTTGTGTTTGGAAGAATAGCTGTTTGTCTAATGTTTATACGTCTTAGTAACCAACCCATGTCATATATTTCTTTTAAGGCTTTTATGTTATGTTCATGTGTTTTTTTAGTTTCATGACCTAGACCAAATATTATGTTAATCCCTGGAAGGAACTTTTGCATTCCATTTGAACCTTTTTCTGAACCATATTTATTAATTATTTCTATGGCTTTCATTGCAATGTTTGGTTTACAGTTTAAAGTGTTTTCTTTAACAACAACAGGGTCAAAACTTTCTATACCAAAAGCTGCAACGTTACCTTCTGTACAATATTTAACAATAGCTTTTGTGATTTCTATACCTTTATTAGAAATAACACTAACAGGGTTAACATTATCAATGTGTAATACTGTGATGTCTGGACATTGTTTTCTTATTGTTTTTAATAACTTAATAGGATCTTCAATTGAATAAAAATCACTTTGTTTACCTAACCTGAAATATCTACAACCTAATTCGTAAAATGTTTTTATTTCTTTAACAATATGATCTGTTTTTCTGTTAATAAATCTGTTTTTTAAAGGTTCAGTACAGAATGAACATTTTCCTACATTACATCCTCGACCTGTTTCTATTTCAATAATTCTATGATCAGGTATTTGTTTAATTATTTCAGTACCTTTAACAGCATATTCTTGAAGTTTACTGTTAAAGCTAAAATTATAATGTTTTATTTCACCTTGAAAACTAATTTTTTCTGAACGTTTCCCACCTTCTAACTGTGTACCATAAACAGCAGGGCCAGTAAGGATTTTTTTACATCGTAACTTATTAAGTAAAGGTGTTATTTCTCTTAAAGTTCCTGGTATTGCAGAAAGGTATTTACCAGGTACATGAACACCTAAAATAATAATCAAAACATCTGTTTCTTGTAATACTTTAGAAATATCCTTTCTTGTTATGTTGTATATTCTAATGTTTGTCTTATCTTTTTCAGTAACTTCTTTGATTTTGTTGTTATAGATTAAGTTTAATCTTAGATCATCAATTGTGATATACATAGGATTATGTCCTTGAGTTTTTAACATACCATAAATGTATCTTGGATATGTTCCTAAATAGGGAGGCACGCCTAACCCAGAAGGTTCATCAGTGTAACAGTCTAATATAGTATAATTCATTTATTTTTGGTAAAAGACAGATAGTTTTATAATTTGTGATGAAAATCAAATTATAAGAATGATATCAATTGTTATACCTGCTTTGAATGAGGAAAAATTTCTCCCTGTTTTGTTAGATTCAATAAAAAATCAGACATACAAAGATTATGAAGTTATTATATCTGATACTAAGTTAAGTAAGAAAACCAAAACAATTGCAAAAAAATACAATTGTAAGTTAGTTAAAGGATGTAAACCACCAAAAGCAAGGAACAATGGAGCTAAAGTTGCAAAAGGAGATTTACTGTTCTTAGATGCTGATGTTGTTATGAAAGATAAACGGTTTCTAGATATTTTTATGAAAAAAATTGAAGAAAAAAACTTAGATATAGCATGTCCAAAGATATTACCAGATTCAAACAAACTATCGCATAAAATATATTACATAATTAAAAACTGGGGCAACTATTTGGTTATTCCATTTATGCCGCATGTGTCTGGCCAGTGTTTGTTTATTAAGAAAAAGCTGTTTAATAAAATCAAAGGTTACGATGAAACTTTATTACTAGCAGAAGAACATGATTTAGCGCAAAGAGCTGTGAAAGCTGGTGCAAAGTACAAATTTTTTATGAATTTATCAGTTTATAATTCACCAAGACGAAACGTTAAAGAAGGTTCTTTTAAATTATTAACGAAAGGGATTTATTCTGAACTATACAGATTCTTTATTGTGAAGATTAGAAAGAAAATATTTGATTATGAGTTTGGGAAATATTAATTATAAATATGTAACATAATAGTAAATTAGAAACAGAAATCTTAGAGGAAGACTTAAATGAATTCTTTTAATCATACTAAATATTGATAAAAATACATTAATAACATAAAGAGGAAACCAAGGATTGAAAAAAAATATAAATACTAAAAGAATTAAACATACAGGTGATATAATTGAAACAAAAATTAAAAGACATTCCAACAGGAGTGTCATTGAACGAAGATAGGAGAAAGCTAATATTAGAAAGTTTAAAAGATGGTGAAAAACCATCAGAATTTGTTAATAATGCAATAATTGAATTAGCTGACAAAAGAAAGAACGAAAAATGAAAAAACTAAATTTAGGTTGTGGAACAGACCATAGAAAAGGATGGGTAAACTTAGATTTCAGTGAACTTGGACTTGCAGAAGTAAAACATGACATGCTTAAATTTCCTTACCCATTTAAAGACAATGAATTTGACTATATTTTAGCAAGTCACGTTCTAGAACACTTTTATTACGAAGAAATAACCAAGATTATGAATGAAATTCATAGGATTATTAAAAAGTCAGGTACGTTAGAGATAAGAGTTCCTTATTACAATTCACCATGCAACTTTGAAGTTATTGACCATAAAACAAAGTTTAGTTTTCAATCATTTAGACCATTCTATAAAGGCAAAGGTTATCATAGTTCATTAGATAAAAAAGAATGGGAGATCATAGAAACCAAAGCAACACCAACTACTATTGGAAGGTTGATACCTAATTTCACGATACATAAATTTAGAAAAATTAATGCTATTGGTCAATTGGACGAAAGAAACATTACGTTAAGACAAATGGTTAGTTTTTCTATTGGAAACATATATTCAGAATTAAGGTTTAAATTTAGAAAATGGCAAAGCTAAAATACAAATGTAAGAATTGTGGTCACAAAGAAAAACACACAAGATTAGAAAAGATATCAAAATTAATCACAAATGCTTTTGTTGTTACAACAATTTTTAGTTACATAATAATAATATTGTTTTTAATTATATAATAAACATGGTCAAGATCAAGAAGAATAGATGAAATTAAAATGAGAATTAGATAAGAAACTACATTACCAAAAATAAGTTCAATAATAATGTAATTGAATAAAAAGTGAAAAATTATGTTCATCTAATTTGTCTGATTTACTGGATACTTATAATTTTTTCGAATACTCTTTTGAAGTATATACAATTACATTCTGTCAAAAAACCAGAAAACTAAACAAATTGTAATTGTACTATTCCAACAACAACAAACTCATCATAACCATAATACCGAGAATTATTCCAATCAATTGCATTGTAGATTTCTTAGGATCAATAGTTTTCTGTAATTCAGGTATCAAATCTGAAGAAGCAATATAGATAAAACCACCAGTTGTGAAAGGTATTAATAACTGGATAAAACCTTGCGATGACTGACCAATTGCTAATGCCAGAAATGCACCAAAAAATGCTGTTGCTGCTGATAAAAAATTAAAAAATAATGCTTTGGTTTTGCTAAAACCTGCGTGTATTAATACGCCAAAGTCACCAATTTCTTGGGGTATTTCGTGTAACAGGACAGCTATTGTGGTTGTTATTCCTAGTTTAACATCTACCATGTAGCTTCCTGTAATTAACATTCCATCTATGAAATTATGTAATCCATCACCAACTAAATTCATGAACGCGAACGGATGGGGATGGTCTTTAGATGTAGGTATGTGGCAATGACGCCAATGAATGAATTTTTCTAAAATAAAAAATATTATGATACCGGCTAGTAACGATAAAGAAACTTGTAGTGTGAACCCAACTTCTTCAATTATTTCAGGTAATAAATGTATAAATGCACCACCAAGTAATGCGCCTGTTGAAAAGCTTACTAAAAATAAAATTAATTTTTTGAGTTTCTTTGCTTTCAAAGAAAAAGTAAACAAACCAGCAAAAGCTAATAAGCTAACTATAAGAACACTTGCTAGTGAATATACAATTACAGACATGTTTGATAAGTAAATAATCTTCTACTTTTATATTTTATTGAGTTATTCTGCCACAACAAACTTAAACGCAACTCTAACTTCAGGGTTAACACCTGCGTAACTCATACCAAACTGGGCAGTGTCAAACACAAAGTCTGTTTCAACACTTTTATCTGTTATTGAGGCAGGGAATGCTAACTCCTTTGTAATGCCTAAAAAAGTTAAGTCACCTGTTATTTCTCCATTTTCTTTGTCAATACTTGTTGAGACAGCAGTTATCTTTGGAAATACATTAATGTTAAAAAAATCTTCATTCTTTAAATGATTATCAAGACCACCACTGTCAGATTTGACTGAGGCAGGATTAATTGTTCCTTCAAACTTAACAAGTTCATTATCATCATTATAATAAAAATACATTTCTCCTTGTTCAAATGTTCCTAAATGACTTTTACCTGGTCCGTATCCTTCAAACTCAAAAAAACTTTGGTCTTTATCATACATTACTTTTGTTAAAGAACCTGTATCTTTTTCCATTACACTTTCTTGGCTACCAACCTGTGCTCTTTGAGCAGTTTCAGGAGGTGTAGTACACGCATTGATAAACATTATTCCTAATATTAGTAGTACAATTTTTGTTTTCATTTTAGAACATAAACAAATTGCTTTGTTTTTAAATGTAATCTTTAACTAAAACCTTGTTTCATTACATTAATTACTTCAGCAACATTTTCTTTTGTAAAGGTTATAGGAGGTAAAAACCTTAATATGTTAGCTAAAGTAGGTATTACAATCACGCCATTCTCTTGTAATAACTTAGCATATTTAGTGCATTTCGTTTTTAACTCAACAGCAATCATTAACCCTTTTCCTCTTACTTCTCTAATTAATGGACTATTAAGCTTTCTTAACTCAGGCATAAAGTAATTTCCAACTTCTTCTGCATTTTCTACTAGACTATCATTTTCAATAACATCCAGTGTAGTTAATCCAGCTGCGCATGCTAACGGATTACCACCAAACGTGTTTGTATGACAACCACCAAACAACTTTTCACTAACACGATCAGTTACTAAAGTAGCACCTATTGGAACACCACCACCTAATCCTTTGGCTAAACACATTATGTCTGGTTTAACATCATAATGTTCAATTGCAAATAATTTACCAGTACGGCCCATGCCTGTCTGGATCTCGTCAATGACTAATAGTGCATCGTGTTCATCGCATAATTTTCTAACTTGTCTAAAAAAATCATTATCAGGTATTTTAATACCGCCTTCTCCTTGTATTGGTTCTAGTATCACAGCTGCTGTTTTATCACTCATTACTTCTTTCAGTGATTCTATGTCATTGTAAGTGAAATGTTTCACACCCTCTAACAACGGCATATACGGTTCATTATACTTTTTCATTGTTTTTGTTAAACTTAAACTACCCATTGTTTTTCCGTGATAGCCCATACGAGCAGCTATTAATTCAGTTTTACCAGTTGCTAATCTTACAAACTTAATAGCAGCTTCAACAGCTTCTGTCCCTGAGTTACAAAAAAATACTTTGTCTAGCATTGAAGATTCTACTAACTTCTTTGCAAACAACGTTCTTTCAGAGTTCATAAACGAACCGTGTAAGTTACTTAACTTCTGCATTTGATTGCAAACAGTCTTAGTTATTTCTGGATGATTGTACCCAAGTATGTTCACACCAATATTTGAAAAACAGTCAATGTATTTTTTCCCTCTATCATCGTATAAATAAACACCATCGCCTTTTACAATGTTTAATCCTCTATTCCCGTAAGTAGGTGCTATGTATTTGTTATGTATTTCCTCAGTGTTCATATGATCACCGTTCCTTTGTTATCTAAAGCATCTTTAATTGGATTTTCTGTTCTACCATCTGAAATTATAACTTTACAAGGTCCTTGCTCAAACAGTTTTCTCAATGCTAAAACTTTTCTTTTCATCCGACCTTCAACTTGGGTTTCACGCATTTCAAGCTCATTTTGCGACATTCTCTTAACTAAGGAATTAGGATTTTCTTTATTTTCCAAAAATCCAGGCGCTTCAATTAAATTAATAACTGTTTGAGCGTTCAAAGCGTTTTTCAAAACTCTAACAATATCATCATTTTCAGTGTTAATTGCGAAACCATTTTCGTCAATAATAGGCACAGTTATAACAGGTACAAAACCGTTTTCTAGTAAAACATTGATTAAATTAGTGTTAATTTCTTGCGGCTTACCAGAAAAATCCCTGACAATTTTGATTTTTGAGTCTTCTTTAACTCTTATTCCACGATTTCTTCTGCCTTTTATTAAACCACCATCTAATCCTGTTAAACCAACTGCATTTATGCTATTCTGTTGACACAGCTCAACTATTCTTTTATTTTTTAACCCAGAATACGCCATCATCATAACATCTAATGCAGTCTCATCAGAAAAAACACTAGTATAACCTGAAGCGGAAGTTATTGTTTTTCTAGGTGTTCCTAAATCATTTGCAAGTTTATCTCTAAGATAATTAGCACCATGTACAATAATGAATTTTTCATTTAGTTCTGCTAAATCTTTTATTATACCATCTACATTAATGTCTTTTCCACCGCCTATTTTGATTATTATCAAAATATCACCTCCGTGCTATTTTGAAAACTCAAGAAATTATCATTTTTTTCCGTTATCATCTTCACCACACTCTCACAGTATTATTAGGAATCTTTTCCCAGCCTGTTTCACCTGGATAAGGCATTGAACATATCATTAATGGATTCTCTTTAACATGCATTGTAAAATAATGAGGTCTTTCATTATAGTTTGTTGAAAGAAAGATATTGTTTTTATCTACAATAATTACATTTATTGCTTTATAATATTTCGTCCTTTTTTTAATACTATTAACACCTTTTTCTAAAGCAATTGCTAGATCACCACTGTCAAACCGTTTAATGTAATTAAAGATTTTTTCAGCACCTATTCTTCCTTCCTCCCTTATTCTAACTTTTTGCAATTCACCGTTAAATATGAAGATGTAATTGTCATCGTAAAACGGCATATTATTTTCAACAACAATATCTTTATCTTCAAACGCACTTCTAGCATGTACAACTAATAGTTTAGTTGAACCAAACTGGCATAGATTATCTTTCCAGACAGGTTTAATATCTTTATAATGAACCCATTCATTATTTTCATCTAAATAAGCAAGACCCCACCCATGGCCTTGATATTCTTCACTGTTTTTAGATATTTGTGCGAATTTCTGTAGATGTGATTCTATCTCAAACACGTTCTCTGACCTGACAATTAATAATCTACACATTTTTTTCTTTTACACAGGATGTAACCCAGGAAATTCCAGTCCAAGAGTTTCGTCAAACTCAAACATTATGTTCATGCACTGTACTGCTTGGCCAGCTGCGCCTTTCATTAAATTATCAATAGCAGTCATCACAACTAACCTGTTTAAGTTTTCATCTAACTCAAACCCAATATCACAATAATTAGTACCTGCTAATAACTTGGGCTCAGGATATCTAAAGATTCCTGTTCTTTCCTTAACTATTCTAATGAATGGTTCATCACCATATGCTTCTCTGAACATTTTCCAGACATCTTTATTTTCTAATTGTTTGTTTAACATTACATGACATGTTGCTAAGATGCCTCTAACATTACTAATACTTGTCACACTCATTTGGACTGTATCTGAACCAAGTTCTTGATAAATTTCAGCTAAATGCCTGTGCCCTGTTGGTTTGAAGCTTCTAACACAATCGCGTCTTTCAGAGTAATGACTTGCTGAATTGGCTTTTGCACCGCTTTGCGATGATCCTGCTTTGACATCTGTAATAACAGAATCTACAACATTGTTCTTATACAAAGGATACAATCCAAGGATTGTTGCCGTAGCATTACATCCAGCAGCAGCTACATAATCAGCTTTTTTAATTTCTTCACGATGTAATTCAGGAATACCATAAACAAATTTATCTAATAGCTCAGGTTTAGGATGGTCAAACTCATACCATCTAGAGTAATATTCTTTATTCCTTAGCCTGAAATCACTACCTTTATCAATAATTTTCTTGGTTTTCGACATAATATAATCTATTTTTGATGAACTTACTTTATGCGGAAGTCCTAAAAATATAACATCCACTTCTTCAAAATCATTCAAACTCGTGAATTTCAACATTGTTCTTTTTCTTAAGTTAGGATGTAACTGATGCACAAACTTACCCACGTTACTCTCACTAGTAGCTTGAACAATTTCAACATTCGGATGTCCTAATAGTAATCTTAATGTTTCACCGCCTACATATCCTGAAGCGCCTATAATACTTGCTCTAATTTTTTTCATTTTTTAACACACCTTTCTAAATATTCAATCATCTTACCAGGAATATTAACACCTGTAGTATCAATACTATTACGAAATTCCATTGTATGGTTAATCTCATTAATGATCAATCCATTATCTTTAGTTTCAAATAAATCAATTGCTATAATATCAGCGTTTAATGCTTTTTTTGCATCCAAACATATTTTTTTAATTTCTTTTGTGACAGGACAATTACTTGCTCTACCACCACGAGCAGTGTTAGTTATCCAATGTTCAGAATGCCTGTAAATGGCACAAATTACTTCATTACCAATTACAAACGCTCTAATATCACGTCCTGGCTTGTCAATATATTCTTGTATATAAAATATTGAATGGTACTGGTCCCCTAATGTTTTTTTATGTTCAAGAACAGACTCTGCCTGGGTCCTATTTTCTATTTTTGCCATTAACCTGCCCCAACTACCAACGTTTGGTTTAATAACAACAGGATACCTTAGATCTTCAATAGCTTTCAGAGCAGATTCTTGTGTGTACGCAATCCTTACTTTAGTTGTTGGTATTTTTTTAATATCAAGTAATAATGATGTTCTTAACTTATCACCGCACACGTTTATAACATCGTACGAGTTTATAGTTCTTATATTTCTATTATTAAGTATCTTTGTTATGTGCAATGCACGTGAATGAGATATACATCTCTCTAAAACAATGTCAACGTCAAAAAACTCTTTCTGGTTAAGGTCAAAAATTAAGTTTCTATCATCTATCTGAACCAGTTCATGACCTCTTTTTCTTATTTCTTGAAATAGTAATTTTTCTTCAGGCCTTATCCTTGAACATAATACTCCGATTTTCATTTTCCTAAAAACCTCGTTTTTGGGATATGAAAATCCTCTTTAGGATTTTCATTTTTTTATATACCTAATTAATTCATCAACAATTTTTTCATCTAATGTAGGAAAAAATTTGCTAAATTCAACAGTGTACTCTACTTCTAATACTTGAAACCCTTTATCTGACTCAACAATGTCAACAGCTACAAATTCACCATTAACAGCTTTTGCAGCATTAATTGAAATATCTTTTAACTCATTTGTAATAGGACATTTGCTTAAGATAGCACCTTTGTCAATATGAGTTATCCAATGACTTGAAGTCCTGTAAACTGCATCTATTACTTTATCACCAATAACAAAAACTCTGATGTCTCTGCCAGGTTTTCTAACATATTCCTGAATATAATGCACAGAGTGATGATAACTGCCTAAGATTTCTTTATGGGCTATTAAAGCTTCAGCAGCTTCTCTATCATTGATTTTGGACAACAATGCACCCCAGCTACCAACTGCAGGTTTCATAACACAGGGATACCCAATTTTTTCAACAGCTTTCAATGCAGTTTCAGGTGTGAAAGCAATCATTACTCTTGGCGTTGGCACGTTATTTTTTAATAATGCTTCAGTTACAAGAAATTTGCTGCCACAAATCTCTGCTGTATTAAACGAGCTGAGTGTTTTAACACCGTGTTCATTTAAGATTTTTAACGAGTATAACGCACGTGCATGATTTATGCATCTTTCTAAAACTAAATCATACTTAAAACCGTTTTTTTCCAAAGCAAAGATAAGATCATTTGCATTGACAAGCTCAACATTTATATTATTTTGTTTTGCTTTTTCAATTATTAGTTTCTCATCTTTCCTTATCCGATCATATAGTATTCCTAGTTTCATTTTATTGTTGTTTTTGATATCTTTTTTTTTAGCGGTGATGACGACATTGGCACAGACGGACTTACTGCATAAGTCCTACTCGCCTACGGCTCGCCTGACCATGTCATCACCGCTTATAAGACAATTACTCACCCCAATCTTCGTCTTCTTCAGGAGCTAACTGTAATTTTACAGGCTCTACTGACATTATTTCAAGCTCTGCACCGCAGTCAGTACATGAAATAATTTCACCCATTTCAACACCTGATGCTATCTCAATGTTTGCTCCGCATTCTGGACATTCTATCATTTTTAATTTACCTCCGTTAATTTGCTAAATATTTCATTAAATTATAGATTGGTTCAGAAAAACCAATGAACATTACTATATTGAATATAAAATTGCTTCCACCGTAAGTTATAACTTCAAAAAATGAATATTGAGTTACAAACTTTCTTATCATACCTAGATAAATGTTAGATAACAATGTAACAATTATTCCAAGTGTAACAATACTAAGTGATTTGAACTTATGTGCAAAGTATGCAGCTACCATGTAACTTGATATCATGAAAAAGTATGATATCTTAACTCTTTTATTGTATATCATGTCTGCAAATTTTGTTAAAACAGCAGTTATTAAACCATATTGTAACCCATACACTGAACTTAATAAAACAGCTGAAAAATTTGATAATTCCATGTCAACAGGCGCATTCATATATCTATCTAAAGATAATAATAATGCATTACCTACACAAAAAATACTTATGAATATTATTGGCCAGGTGTTAATAAAAAACGATGACAGCCATATCATTAGACCAAGGAGTATCCATTTTCTGTTTACATTAAATCTCGTCTGGATGTTTTTAACTGATTTTTTGATTTGCATCTAGGTCATGAACTCTCAATTTATATATAAACATAATGTTAATTTTTTAACAAAATTTAAATATTAATGTTAATTACTTTATTTTTATGCCAACAATAGCTCATATTACAAAGAAATTATTACAGGACAAACCGTTTATTCATGAGGCCTTGGAAAAAGATCTTATCAATATAATGGCATTAGCAGAGTATTTAAGGCCAGATATTGAAAAAGAACTAGGCCAGGTTAAACTATCTGCAATATCAATGGCTATAAGGAGATATATAGAAACTCAACAAAAATTACCTTATAAAAAGTTTAAACTTACTAAAAAAACAGACTTGTTTGTTAAATCTAACTTGTTTGAAATTTCTTTAATGAAATCTGCTACAATTTTTAAGAAACTGATCAAATTATACGACGTTGTAGACTTTACAATTGGTGACACATTAAACATTATCCAGGGTAACTATGAAATTCTTGTAGTAGGTAATGAAAAGTACGAGGAAAAGTTTACAGAGATATTGAAAGGAGAGGAGGTTAAAGGCATTAACAAAAACATGGCATCTATTTCAATGAAAATTCCGTATGAAATGATTGATGCACCAGGATATTATTATGCAATAACCAAAACATTGAACGCAAATAATATATCAATAATAGATGTTGTTAACACAGAAACAGAAGCCACTTTTATATTATATGATAAAGATGTGTCAAGAGCGTATGATGTGTTGCAAAGAGAAATCACAGTTGAATTTTACAAAAAACCGTAATATATATTAATACATTTTTTCTTTCACACAAAAATATGATATGTGATTCATGCAATAAAGATATTACGTTTCTGTATTTTATTGGTAAGAGTGCAGTATGCAATAAATGTATTGGTAAACATACTGTGTTTAAAGAAGTAAAAGCAAGCGAAGATGCTTTACTTAGAAAAGCATTACGTGCTTTTGAAATTAAAAGTTTTGACGACCTGAAAAAAATCACATACGCACAATTAGATGATTTAGTAATGGGAAATATTAAACAAAAAAGTAAACAAACAGTGAAGTATAAACAAAATAAGAAAAGTGCAGTTGAAGTTGACAAAGGAGATTATTTAGATCCTCAGACAGAATTAGATATGAGTTATTGATTACTTCTGTATTTTTTCAATTATTTTTGTAACAAGATTTCTAGGTAAGAACCTTGGTATGTTAGTGCGTATTTTGTTCATTAATCCTGTAACAATAATGGTTTTATTCTTCATTAAACCTTTATATCCAATTTCAGCTACTTGTTTAGCAGTCATTGAGTTCATATCAAACTTTTCTGACATGCCAGATTTAGGATTTGCTCTTTTAAAAAATTCTGTTTTAGTTGCGCCAGGGCATAAAACACTTACTTGGATACCTTTAGTTTTCAATTCCTGTGAAATAGCTTCAGAAAACGATAACACGTATGCTTTAGTTGCATAATACACTGCCATGTACGGTCCTGGAAAAAACCCTGCAACAGATGCAACATTCATGATTTTATCTCCAGACTGCATTTTATCAACAACTATACTTGTTAACTGTGTTAAAGCTGTTACATTAAGATTAACCATATCAACTAATGTTTTTGTTTCAGTTTTGTCAAAAGAACCAGAAAAGCCAAAACCTGCATTGTTAATCAATACATTGATTTTTTTTGTTTTAATTTTATTAAATAATTCTTCAGCTGCATTAGGCAAGGATAAATCCTGTGCAATAATAGTTGCTTTTGGAAATTCTTTTTTTAATTTGTTAAGCCTAGATGATTTTCTAGCTGTTAATATTAAATCATACTTATTTTTTGAAAATATTTTAACAAACTCATAACCTATACCAGTGGTTGCTCCTGTTATTAAAACAGTTTTCATTTACCTTTGTTCCTCCCTCGCGCTTCAACTTTTTCTAATCTTTCTATTATTGCTTTGAAATTATTAGATTTAAATTTGTATCCTTTAAGTACCTGTTCAAATGCTTTTTCATAAACTTTGTAATGTTTACTTTCAAGTGCTTGTCTCATTAAATGCAGATCAACAGCTTTATCCTCAATCTTTTCTGAGAAATAACTTAATCCAAAGTCAATAAAGTATACTTTATTATTGAATATCATGTTAGACGTTGTTAAATCACCGTGTATAATTCCTGCATTGTGCATTATTGCTATTTTCTCACCAATTTCTTTACATATGCTAAGATTATTGTCTAATATATCCCTGACTTTTTCACCTTTAACATATGTCATGTCAATGTCCATGTTTTTATCATCCATATGAATTAACTCAGGAGCAGGTATTTCTTTAGGTAACTTTTGTAAAACTTTAGCTTCTCTCCTAGTTCTAGACTTTCTTAACGTATTATCTAACTCTTTTATCCTGTACCCTTTAGAAATCCTTTTCTTAATTACTTTATCTTTATCCTGATATAGTTCAGCTTCTGCACCTTTACCAATTAGTTTCATAATAATAAAAAAGAAATGAATGTTATTTCTTAAGCTTTTTCCATTCTAAATAGCTATAAACAAACAAAACTAACGTTGACAACAGAACAGGAACTAACAAAAACCAAATCAAACATTTACTTTTGAACAATCCGAACAATGAGATTATCCCAGAAGCTATGAATAATTTACTCCCTAATTGATGAGTTTTTTCCCATACTTTATCATTGCTTAATGTCCAAGGTGTTCTAATACCAATAAACCAGTTTCGTTTAGCTGTTTTTAAAAAAAACCCTATGTAAATGAACAAGAAAGATATAGACGCTATCATGAACACATTTAAATCAAACCTGTAGCCAAGGTTCCATGTAACAGTTAATGCGTTTATATAAAACAAATATAAAGTTAACACTAGGATAAAAGACTCATAATGGTTCTGAAACTTCTTAATATTTTTTTTTAACGGATCTATCTTAGGTATAAAATAAAACAGCACAACACAACCTGTTAAAACAAAAGGCAATAAAAACAATCCCCAGAACTTTGTCATGTAACCATCCACTTCACCGTTAATGTTCCAGTGAGATGCAATAAGCTCAGGCATTGATGGATACAGTGCAATCGCTATTAAATAACTAAGTACAACTATTCCAATTATTAAATGTGTTTTCTTCGAAAACTTTTTTGTTTTCGGAGACACAAAAAATCTTTGATTTTTTTCTGTCTTCATAGTTCAATTATCCTTGCTTTGTTTGTTTTAAAATCATAAACAGCAACACTCGGCTTTGTATATTTTTTTGTGAAATCTGAGTAAGGTCCGAATAAATTACCAGGGTTTATCATTATAGTTTTTTCATTTTGTTTGATTTCAGCAACATGAGTATGTCCTTTTATTATAATATCATACTGCTTACTTTCAAATATTGCATTGACAACATCAACAGGATCTCCATGTAACATACAAAGTTTTTTTCCATTAACAGTTTCTGTTAATAAAACATCATGAAAACTCATGTTATCTGGTTTATACTTTAAATGTTTGAAAACGTCTTTGTCATTATTACCAAACACTACCTTAATTTTACAATTAAGTTCTCCAAACAAATGCAAAACAGAAGGACTGCAAATATCACCTGCGTGATATACACAACCAACTTTTTCTTTGTTAAATACTTTAACCGCTTTTTTTATATTATCTACTTGTTCGTGTGTGTCTGATATGATGCCTATTTTCATTTTTTTAATCAAAATAACCTATTAAATCTTGACTATATAAATCTTATCAGAATTATTTAAACTTCTTATAATTCTCTTCCAATGCATTTACAGCGGCAAGTTTATGACCAGCCAATAACTCTAATGAGGCACCGCCACCTGTAGAGACATGCGTCATTTTATCCTGAAGGTTGAAAGTTTTAATTGCAGACGCAGAGTCACCACCGCCTATTATTTTAACTGCTTTTGATTCAGATAAATAATTTGCAATGTCCCAGGTGCCTCTTCTGAATTTCTCAAATTCAAACACACCAATAGGCCCTGCCCACACTACTGTTTTTGCTTTTCTAAGTATTTCTTTATATCCTGTAATTGTATAAGGACCAATGTCCATTATCATCCAACCTGTTAAATCATCTTTAATGCCTCCTATATGCGTCTCTGTATCATTTAAAAAATCTCTACCAAGAATAAAATCAACAGGTAATGCAATCTTTTTTGGATATTTGTTAAGTAATTCTTTTGCAAATCCAAGAGATTCTTCACTATACTTTGAATTGCCAATATTGATACCTTTTGCTTTCAGAAAAGTGTTAGCTAATATACCTCCAATAATTAATACACTAACTTTTTTTATTAACATATTAATAACATTAATTTTGTCAGATTTTGCACCGCCAATAATTGCTACAAACGGTTTTTTTGGTTTATCAGTTACTTTTTTAAGAAATTCAAGTTCTTTTTCCATTAAAAAACCAATACAAGTAGGAATATGTTGTTGAACACCAATAACAGATGCATGTTCTCTATGTGCAGTTGCAAACGCGTCAAACACAAACACGTCAGCAAAACTAGCTAATTTTGCAGCAAAATCTATATCATTTTCTTTTTCAACCTTGTCAAACCTTAGATTTTCAAGCATCACGATTTTTGCACTTGACATCTCAGTAAGGTTAATAATTCTAGGATTAATCTCAAAAAAAATGTCTTTGCCAAGCAACTCTTTTGTTTTTTCACAAACAGGTTTTAAAGAAAATTCAGGGCTATACTCATTCTTTGGTCTGCCTAAATGAGAAATAATAATTATTTGTTTCGGGTTCTGGTCTAGGACATAGTTAATAGTAGGAAGTGCTTTTCTTATTCTTGCATCGTCTTTTATTATTCCATTTTCAATGGGAACATTGAAATCAACTCTAATGAGAACTCTCTTATTTTCAAAGTCAAAGTCTTTTAGCTTGAAGAACATTGATAGCCACCTCTTAATATAAACGATAGTTTCTTGTGATTTTTAAATGTTTTCACAAATATTATAAACTCATACTTTCAAAGATTAATAATGGCTTTTAATTCAAAAGGATTGCATCATTATCATAAACGTAAACGAAAAAATCATTCAAACAAGTTTAAAAAATTTCTTGACAAATTAATCTATGTGGTTGGAGTTGTAGGTCCGTTAACAACATTGCCTCAGATGTTAAAAATTTTTATAGAAAAAAGCGCAGCAGGTGTTTCTTTAATTTCATGGATAGGCTATATGATCTGTGCAATCATAGGGTTAATATACGGTATTGTACACAAAGAAAAACCCATCATTCTGGTTTATATTGGTTGGATATTAACAGAAGTTGGAGTTATTGTTGGGACATTGATGTATGGTTAACTAACTACCACTTAAACTGTTTAACAAAACATCCTGACATCTTGCGTATCCTAAATAATTCCATGTTCCTATTCCAAGTTCACCTGGACCAACTTTATCGTTTGAACCCATCATAGAATTAACGTTTGGTTCACTAGGTCTAAAAGAGTATTCATCAACACACCCTATAACACAACCTGCATAGGGAGCATAATAATCATATTGATACTCTTTTCTTCTGGGATCGTCCAATTGTAACTGCCATTTACATAAATATTGTTCATTACCTTCGCTATCAGTTTCAACAACAGGGTAAGTATCACAGTTTATTAGATTTTCATCATATGTGCTCCTTTCGGGAACATATTCATCTTCAAGACCACATAAACTATGTCCTAGTTCATGTACGATTATATTTCTTTCAGGTTCATTCCCATAGACATAGTTAAAACCCGTCCCTACATTTGTGGCAAAGCCCGTTCCTTCACTTGGTATCAGGAAAGAAACATGATCAACACCAGAACAAAAAGAAGTATATTCGGGTATTTTTTTAATAACATATTCTTCAAAATTATCAAGTCCCATTGTGTATTGTAAGGAGGGATCAGGAGCTATTCCAAACACATCTAATCTATAAATCGAGACAATTGGATTAAACTCTTTTCCTTCAAATATGTCAATTGATCCAAAACTTGGGTAGTTTTCATTATCTATTAGATTACCATCACATTTTGTTTCATCTATAAACGATTTACCTGCAGGTGATTCAAGCACGGTTTCAAAATCAGCTGATTCACAAAATGGCGGAGTAGTGCTTATATATAGTGCGTCACGACCTGCACGAAATTTCCAGTCATTCTTGTTGTTAAGTCTACTATTCTGTTGAGATGAGGTGTAGTCAATAGGGACAAGAAGTAGAGAATAATCTCCACCACTCACGACTTCAACACATTGCGTATCACATGGATCACATTCTAAACCACAATCTGGTAAGAGTTCTAAATCTGGACCGTCAAATATTCCATTGCAACAATGTGAATTTTTGCCACAGGGAATTTCTTTTGTTTCTAAATCTTCACAATCCTTTTTTTCAAAACCAAAATTAACATATCTATTTTCTACTAGTTTAATTTTTTGTTGGTAGCATGAACAACCAATTTCATTGACAGAATCACCCATCATTGTATCGTCACAATTATCTTTACGATCCATTACACCATCTCCATCTGAATCCACAACACCGCACCTTCCATTGCTACAAGCTAAGCCAACCGGACAGCTCTCCTTTGTTTGTTTCATTGGAAAAAGACCATCGCAGTAATAATGTTCAATGGCATCATTAAAACAATAATCTATGAATTTTCGACTTTGACCATTACCATAATTGACTGTAATTGAACTTGGTGCATAAGGTAGAAAAGCATCCTTATTAATTGTGCAAGATACTATATCTACACAAGCACCTTTAATACAACCTTTATTGAAATCTTTTCTGCAATCTATGGTTGACTGTTTTAATCTATATGATTCAGGAGTTTCACAATATGGTTTTATTAGTTCATTTGGAGAATTTTCGCCTAATATTTTATTTGGGTGGTTTAAGCAGTAATCTTCTTCCTGAACAATAATTTTGTTGTTTTCATCAGTTATGTAAGAGATACCTTTATTTCCAAAATCATGTGAATTATCATAACATTTAGGAGTAACACACCTACCATCCAAACATTCTTTATTATGTTCAAAACCGCAGTCAACGTTTGTTTCAATAAGGTAGTTATCTTGGCAAGTGTATTCGTATAGTGTCCCTGCAAGACACTCATCAATCTTAACTTTTGAACCTTTATCCAAAACAAATGTTGTTAGTCCTTTCGTATTTGGATCATCTTTATCTGGATCATCACATGATAGGATTTCCTTGCATTTACCTTCATGACAAGCCATACCAAATAACTCATCACAACGAATTTCTTCAACACGGATTTCGTTATTTTCATTACAATAACTCTCATACAGTTTGTACTGTGTCAAACATGCACCATCTTCATCTGATTCAATTATGTTTCCGTCTTTGTCATACACAGTAATCAACTGGTTATCAAACGGGTTAATACCATCTTTTTCTTCATAAGTGTCTGTTTCAACATCATCATCATCACAAGTCTGTGCAACAGCAAAACCTACTAAAAAAAACATTACAAAAACAAGGACCAATATTTTTTTCATCATATTATTCACAGTATCCGTATATCTTTAAATCTTCAACAAGGAACTGAAATGTAAACGTGTGTAACAACATTGATTTGGCAAGAGGTTCATAGTCTCTTATTATAATTCTATCATTAAAATAAAATATTTTAACATATCCAGGTTTGTTAAGATTGTCACAATCATGACCAAGATTATAACCTTCTGGATGATCTATAGTTTTTTGTAAGATTTCTCGTGCAATTGAATAATCTTGGCCTAAAGGAACAGGTATTTCGGCGTTATATTCTTTAATTTCTTTTGTTGACTTCTCATTTTTTAATGTAATAGGATAATAAAATGTTACAGAAACGTCTTTTTCATTAATACTTATTTTTACATTATCTTCACTTAACTTACCCTTTTCAATAGTTGTTCCTTGTAATG
>CAZEKF010000018.1:0-26487 GCA_964512765.1 uncultured Methanosarcinales archaeon | reverse complement strand
GAGTCGCAGAGTAGCGAAGCGGAAGGGGATTATAAGGGGTGTCCCCTTATTTCATGAGTTATTATATTTTCATATTTAAATCTACCTAATTTTATTACTTTAAAATGATAAATTCAAAATTCAGTAAAAAAAGAAGTTGTTATTATAATTATATTTGAATTATATAAGAAAAAAAACGCCAGAGCTGGGACTTTCACAAGCATTAGAGTAACCTTTGGTTTGGAACCGTGGGACTAAGCTCCTGTAAGGAGCGCATGTCGCACTTGTTTTCCCTCAAGGCTTTTTCTAAAAGGCTTGGTTTGAACCCAGAATCCCAAAGGGACAGGATTTCCAATCCTGCGCAATACCAGATTATGCGACCCTGGCTTGAATAGAAGAGAATTCTGATTTGTATTTAAATATTGAGGTTATTCCAAAAAATAACAACAATGGCCAGGCGAAGCGTTAGCTGAGTAGCATTTATGAAATAAATGCGTCTGTGCCCTTGTTGTTGTTATTTTATTAATTAAAACAAAAGCTCTATAGAAATATTTATATTCCACTTATATTACATCAATGTATTAGGGGTGATTTTATTATGTCAGAAATTGTTGCTATTAAAGCTCGTGAAGTTATTGATTCTAGAGGTAATCCTACTGTTGAGGTTGATTTACATACTGATAATTTTTCTTCAAGAGCCATTGTACCCAGTGGTGCAAGCACAGGAGTTCATGAAGCTGTTGAGTTAAGAGATAAAGATAAACGTTACAACGGCAAGGGTGTTTTGAAAGCTGTTGAGAATATTAAAATGCGGCTAGCACCTAAACTAGTTGGGTTAGATGTTAAACAACAACAGTTTATTGATGTTATGATGACTCGGTTAGACGGAACACCTAACAAAGCAAAACTGGGAGCAAACGCTATTTTAGCAGTTAGTATGGCAGTATGCCGTGCAGGTGCTAAAGATAAAGATATGAAACTGCATAAATACATAGAAGAATTAGCAGAAACAAAATCTAAGATGCCAACACCTTTTTTTAATGTGATAAACGGTGGCCAACATGCAGGTAATCCATTAGACATCCAAGAATACATGATAGCACCTACTGGAGCAAAAGATTTTAAACAAGCATTACAAATGGGTGCAGAAACATATCATATACTAAAAAAAATAATAAAAGAAAAGTATGGGTTAGACGCTGTTAATGTTGGTGACGAAGGTGGGTTTGCGCCTCCGTTGAAAGATAATGAAGCGCCATTAATATTATTAGAAGAAGCTATTCGAAAAGCAGGGTATAAAGGTAAGATAAAGATTGCAATGGACGCTGCAGCGTCTGAGTTTTATGACAAAGATAAGTACGTGTTTGGATTAAAACAAGGTAAAAAAAATAAAATAATGACTGGTGAAGAACTAGCTTCATTCTATCTAAATTTAATCAATAAATACCCAATCATGTCAATTGAAGATCCGTTTAGTGAAGATGACTGGGAATCATGGCAGTATTTTATGAAGAAAACAGATATTCAAGTTGTAGGTGATGATTTACTGGTTACAAACACAGAACGTATTAAAACTGCTTTAGAAAAAAAAGCGTGCAATGCATTACTTCTTAAAGTCAACCAAATTGGAAGTGTGACTGAAGCTATCCAGGCAGCAAAACTAGCTTTTGGTAATAAATGGAAAGTTATGGTAAGTCATAGAAGTGGCGAAACAGAAGACACGTTCATAGCAGATTTAGTAGTTGGTTTAGGCACTGGCCAGATTAAGTCAGGTGCGCCATGCAGAGGCGAACGAACAGCTAAATATAATCAGTTGCTCAGGATTAGTGAAAACTTAATATAACTTTTCTATTTTATTTCACAAACAACAATTGTCCCATTATGATTTAATCCATACTCACCGTATACTTTATTATTATGACATGTTCCTAAAACATACACTGTACCATTATAGTTCTCTTTTGCATTACCTCGTGCTTCATCCAATCCAATACCCCTTTCCATCATATCATCAGTGGTTAATCTTAAAATAAAAGGTAGTTCCAAATCAGGAAGACTTGGATCATGTATAACAGAATCATCAAATTGTTTCATATCATATCTTTTTCGCAACTCAACAATATTAATTCCTGATCCATTGTCATGTATCTGTATAATTGTTCTTTGTCTTTCATCATATGTTGTAACTGAAATTTCACTTGCACCATGTTTTTTTGAATTTAATAAAATAGTAAGTAATATTCTTTCTAAACTTGACGAATGAACAATTCCTTTTGGTATAGTTTTAACAGAATCTAAAGAGTATATAAACTTAATACTTTTGTATCCAAGAACTCTACAATCTGAATGAAAAATAACATGTTCTTGAATCACGTCATTAATTAATCTTCTAGACATGATTTCTTTCCTCACTTAAATGCAATAAATTAAATAGAAAACTGAATTTATTTATAAACTAATTAGATGAAAAATGAATTTTATTAACTAAATTCAACAGTAAAATATAAAAACCACCTGTATTAGTGTATTAGAATAGGTAAAAGAGGTTACAATATTGACTAGGATTAATAGAATGGTTATGCAAGGTTTTAAAAGCTTTGCAAAAAAAACTGAACTTGTTCTTGGTGATGATTTTAATTGTATATTAGGACCTAACGGATCAGGCAAATCTAATGTCTTGGACGCGTTATGCTTTGTTCTTGGTAAAAAATCAGCTAAATCATTAAGAGCAGAAAAATCTGCAAACTTAATCTACAACGGCGGTAAAAAAAAGAATCCTGCTAAAGAAGCAACTGTTGCCATATATTTTGATAATAAAGATAAGGATTTTCCTGTTGAAGAAAATGAGATTAAGTTATCAAGAACAGTTAGGCAGTCAGGAGCTAGTATATACAAGATAAATAATAAGACAGTTACAAGGAACCAAGTTGTTGAGTTACTCTCTCATGCAAGGATTAACCCGGACGGTTATAACATTGTTCTGCAAGGTGATATTGTCAGGATAGTTGAAATGTCACCTTTAGAAAGAAGAAAAATAATTGAAGAAATTGCTGGAATATCAATTTACGAAGAAAAAAAGCAAAAAGCTATTAATGAACTTAACAAAGTTGAAGAAAAGCTCAAAGAATCAGAGATTATTCTAGCAGAACGTCAAGCATATCTACGTGAACTTAAAAAAGAACGTAACCAAGCAATGAAGTTTAAAGATCTTGATGAGAAAATAAAAAGAAACAAAGCAACTGTATTAAACTCTAAAATTACAATTAAAGAAAAAAAGAAAACTAAACTTGAGAAAAACATTGAAACAAGGCAAAAAGATATTAAAAAGTATGAAGATGAAATAACTAAGTTAAAATCTGAAATAGAATCAAGAAAACAAGACATTGAAAAGATTAACAAAGAGATTGAAGAAAAGGGAGATAAAGACCAGGTAAAGATCCAGAAACTTATTGAAGAGATTAGAGTATCAACAGGCACTAACAGGTCAAGGATTAATTCTATAGAAAATGAATTAACAAGAATAACAGAACGTAAGGCTCAACTAGAACAAAGTTATAATGAAATTGAAGATAAAATTAAAAGATTAGAAACTGAAAAAAATACTTATGATAAATCTGTTACTAGCAAACAAGATCAAATTGAACAATTAGATTCTAAAATTAACACATTTAAATCAAAACATAAACTAAGTGATTCTGATGACTTGGAAAAAGAAATTGAGGATTTAGACAGGAAAGCTGATGAAAAATTAAAAGAAATTTATGAGTTAAGAGAAAAACAACAGGAATTACTTAGAGAAAAAGATAAGCACGAGTATCAGATTAACACTGCAGATGAAAAAATATCTAAAGTATTAGAAGTTAAAAAAGAGCATAAAAAAGAGCTTGATAAATTAAAAAATATTCGGCAAGAGTTTAAAAAAGCTACATTAGACCTTAATCAAAGGTTAAACGATGACAGTTCATTAACAGCACAGCTATCGAACGCACGGTCTAAACTATTAAAAATAAAAGAAGATTTAGCAAGGTCTAAAGCTAAACAATCAGGGTTACGGGAAAGTTCTAAAAGTTTAGCTATCCAGAAAATCATGGAATTAAAAAATAAGTTAAAAGGTATTTATGGAACTGTTTCAACTCTTGGACAGGTTGAATCTGAGCATGCATTGGCATTAGAAGTTGCAGCTGGAGGAAGGATTAAAAGCATAGTTGTTGAATCTGATAAAGTCGCAGCTGAGTGTATTAAATATTTGAAAAGTAATAAATTAGGCAGAGCAAGTTTCTTGCCATTGAACAAAATAAAATCAATTGTGCCTAACCCAGCAATTACAAAAGCGTTGAACCAGCCAGGTGTTATTGGGTTAGCAAGTAGTTTGGTTAAATACGATCCTAAATACAGGAAAGTTTTCTCGTACGTGTTTGGTAATACAGTAGTTGTTGAAAATATTGACACTGCTAGAAAGATTGGTATTGGAGCGTATAGAATGGCTACTTTGGACGGAGATTTAACAGAAACTAGTGGTGCAATGCACGGCGGGTATAAAAAAGCAAAACAAGGAGCATTCCAAGAAAAAGAATTAACTGGTCATATTGAAGAACTCGAAAAGTCTGAGAAAGATATGAGTAGTATTGTCAGTAAACTTGAATCAGACAAAACTGAAAATGAAGAAATAATTACAAGATTGAGGCATTTGAAAGCTGAGTTAGAAGCTGATATTATTAAAATTGAAAAATCATTACATTTAGAAGATTCAGATTTGGACGTGTCACAGGGTCTTAAAAAAGAATTAGAAGAAAAGTGTTTAACAATAGAAAAAGAATTGCAAGGAATGCAGTCCAAGATTACACAAACTAATTCTGATCTGGCACAGATTAAGACTCAGAAACAATCTTTAAGAGAAAAAATAAATGCATTGAAAAACCCGACATTACTAGCAGAACTCAACACGTTTGAACAAAAAAAGACTGAGTTAAAAGAAGAAATTATAGGGTTACAGTCAGACACTAAGAACATTGATGTTCAGATTAACACTATTCTTACACCAGAACTAAATAACACTAAAAAAATCTTAAAACAGCATGATAAAGAAGAAACGAATTTTAACGAAGAAAGTAAAACTTTAAAGAACCTGATTAAAACACAGGAAAAAGAACTTAAAGAAAAAGAAGGGTTGCAAAAAGAGTTTTATGCAAAGTTCAAAAGTTTGTTTAAGAAACGTGATAAAGTAAATGATGAAATTAACAAAACAGAATCTAAACTGTACAAAAAAGAAGAGGCAAGAAGGGAGTTAGAACTAAAACTAAACAATTATTCATTAGACAATGCAAAAGTGACAGCTGAGCTTGAAGGGTTGTACGAAGAGTATAAAGAGTATGAAGGCGTGCCTGTTTTCAAAGATAAAGATGAAGAAAAGATTAAAAGAGAGATATGGGAATTTGAAAAAATGGTTAGGGACATGGGCGCTGTTAACATGCGCGCATTGGAAATATATGACGCTGTTGAAAAAGAGTATAATAATGTTCTTGGAAAAAAAGATAAACTGGTCAAAGAAAGGCATGACGTGTTGTTAATGATGAACGAGATTGAAACAAAGAAAAAAGATCTTTTCATGACAACGTACGATGAAATTAATAAGAATTTCCAGGAAAAGTTTAGTTCATTATCAACCAAAGGCGAAGCTACTTTGAACTTGGAAGATCCTGAAACAGTGTTTGAAGGTGGTCTTAACATAAAAGTACGGTTAACAGGTAAAAAGTTCTTAGATATTAGAAGTTTGTCAGGGGGTGAAAAAACCATGACTGCTCTAGCATTTTTGTTTGCTGTCCAGGATCATGAACCTGCACCGTTTTATGTACTTGATGAAGTTGACGCTGCGCTTGATAAACGTAACTCTGAAAAATTAGCAGGTTTGATAAGACAATATATTTCTAAAGCACAGTACATGGTTATCAGTCATAACGACGGTGTTATCTCAGAAGCTGATAATTTGTATGGCGTGTCCATGAACGAGCATGGAATAAGTAAAATAGTAAGTTTAAGAATATAAGAAATAGCTAATATGATTCTTTAATTATTCAATAATTCCCAGAACTCTGCCGTTTAAATCCCTGACTACTAATGCGCCCCTTGGTATGTCTTTGTCAATCATGGTTACACCCTCTCTTTTTTGAATATTGGTTTAATATCTTAGTATATTAATGTGTATACTAATATATAAACTTTTCGATAGTGTACACTAGTATATTTCCATGTGAAATGAATGGGTGTAGAAGAATAAATCATAGATTGCTTTAAGAATAACTTGTTTTTTTCTTGAAAAATGAAATATCTAATTGAACAAGAGTCTAGAGGAATTCATCATGCATATTTAGACCATGATCATAGAGTTTTTATCAAAGATGATAAATTTAGTGTTTACAAATATGGTGTATTTCTAAAATTTGAAACTGCAGGTGTAAATGCATTTGTTAATGAATCTCTAAAAACAATGTTAGCTTATGAATTAGGCAGACTCGTTGGTTACACTTTTCAACCAAGAGCATGGATATGTGTAACAACTGAAAATGACTCAATGAAACAAATTACTGGACCAAGAATGGAAAAAACTTATGAATATTTAGAACCAGATGACACTTTAATTCCAGGTAGAATTAAATTAATATATGAAAGAGAACTGAACCTTTGGGGTTTAGATTATATAACTACAAAAGGATATCAAGAGCTTATTGAATTTTTTGGAAAGCCATTTGAACTATTAGATATTTTTAGATTATTTGCTTACCACCTTTCAGATTCATATAGATTTGAACAGACAGTTTTCCATAATGGTGAATTACATTTAGTAGATACAAATTGGGCATTTGATTTTACTTATACTTCAGTATCTGAGTATCTAAATTTAAGAAGAAATGTTCTTACTCCTGATCAATTGGGTTTAATGGAGAGAATAATAGAGCTTCCAGAAGAACAAATTATTGAAATAATTGACACTATTAGCTTAGAATTAAAGGACTTTTTTAGAAAACATCCAAATGTGAGAGTAGACTTTGATTGGAGTAAAAAGGATATACTTGAGAAAATGTCATTCAGGATGTCAATGTTTACAAAAGTTTTAAACCCCAAACATGGCTCTTAGTTCTTTGCTAGGTTCCCATGGCGGGTCAAATGTTATCTCAATCTCAACGTTTTTAATAGATTTTATTTTAGAAGTAATAGCATCCTTAATCATGTCCATTAACATAGGTCCGTAAGGACACATTGGTGTTGTGAATGTCATCAATATATCCACTTTGTCTTTTTTAATAGTAATTTCATAGATTAGACCTAACGACCAGACATCAATGTCTAGCTCAGGATCATCAACTGTTTTTAATATCTCTACTATCTGCTTTTGCGTTGTCATTCTAAATTATCAAATTAATGTCTTTTTATAAATCTTATCTTAAAGTTACGTCATTCCACCGGTTGGGATTGATTTGACGATTTTCCTAAGCCGTAAGTAACTAAATCTTGTTCTTTCTTTTGTTATATTAGTCGTTGTTGAAAAATAAACTTTTTTTTCTAAAGCTTCGTCAATCAGAGATTGTGGAAATAATCTTAAACCGTATAACCTCTTACCTTCTAGTTCCTTCTGTTCAATTCCTTGTATCAAATCAGGGAGTGTATGTGGTGCAACATCTTGTAACCGACTAGCTAACTCAACTAGATATGGTGGCAAATCAAGGAGTTGCATAGGAATTCTTAGAAACCCTTCTCCTGGTTTTAACTTCAATAATTCTTCAAAAGAAAATCCTCCTTTATAAGGTCTGTCATATAACCAATCATCTTGAGTAGTGTTTATTCGGTTTGGATCATGGAACTTACCATCTGTAGCTAAAGTCTTATACATATCTCTTAAAGAGGAATGAAATTCATCTTCATGTATGGTTCCTGTTTCTTGTAATCTTTCTAATCTGTGAAGTACATCCCTTAATATTCTTTCATCTCTTAACCTTTCGACTAAGCTTTTTGGGACACCTTTATCTCCGTTTGGGTAAAGTTCCACAAGAAGCTTGATAGGACCATAAAAATAAAAGTCTTCCCATACAAAATCATATTCACCACCACTAATTTCTTCAAGAATAAAGTCAGTACAAATACGGTGTAATTTGGCTTTGTGATGAGCTCCTACTCTATCCTGGATGGTCATCATGATTGTACCTTCTAAAAGAGGTATCTCACTCCTTTCATTAGGTTGTTCAACAGCTTTTAGATTGTAATGAATAGTTTGATGGTCTTCTAATCTAACTAAAACAGTATCACTCCCCATATAATTTTTTGATATTTTAGAAATTTAAAAATCTTGTTGATTGCTAACAAAAACTATAAATACTCTAAACATATTAAAAAAACTCAATGGTAGAAATCAAAGTTAACACTAGCACAGATTCAAAAGAAGATATCAGGAAAGCTGTTGAATTCTTAAAAAAATATTTAGAAGGAACAGCCACGTCCGAAGATTACAATAATGTGTCAGGAAGCGCGTTTAACATATTCAGTGATGACAGTCCTAAACCAGACCCTAGTCCTGAACCAGAGAACGAACCAACTGAAGAATCTTCTGATTTAGATATTAAACCAATATTTTACTAAATATTATTAAACTACTAGTTTTTTCTTTTATTATATATGAAATTCAAATATTTTGACCATACAGCTGATGTCATGTTCGAAGCGTACGGAAAAACAATTGAAGAAGCGTTTAGTAATGCAGGCATTGCAATGTTTAACATTCTAACAGATATAACTAAAGTAAAAGCAATAAAAAGTTTTAACATCGAGGTTAAAGCTGATAAATATGAAAAATTATTGTATGATTTTTTAGACGAGTTATTATTTTACATGGATACTGAACATATGATCTTTTCAGAATTTAAAAATATGAAAATAACTAAAGAAAATAATGTATATATTCTTACCTGTGTTGCTTATGGTGATCTAGCATCTAACTATGACACGCACGGTGATATTAAAGCACCGACGTACAATGAAATGTTGATTAAAGAAACTTCTGACGGTTTTGTGTTAAGAATAGTGGTGGACATATGATGGACTTACCTAGAGTAGGAATTGGAATAGCTGTGAAAAAAGGTAACAACGTACTGTTAGGTAAAAGAATTAATTCTCACGGCGAAGGAACCTGGGCTTTTCCTGGCGGGAAACTTGATTATAAAGAATCATTAGAAGAATGTACAAAACGAGAATTGTATGAGGAGACAGGCCTGGAAATAACTAATCTTAGAAAGGGTCCTTACACAAATGACGTTCATGAAACAGGCGAACATTTTGTTACCTTAATAATGATAGGTGATTATGTTTCAGGTGAACCTATTGTTAAAGA
Organism: uncultured Methanosarcinales archaeon; assembly: GCA_964512765.1. GTDB lineage: Archaea > Nanobdellota > Nanobdellia > Woesearchaeales > GW2011-AR15 > GW2011-AR15. Next base: position 17,132 of record CAZEKF010000018.1, on the reverse strand, counting down.
GCCTCACAAGTGCAAAAAATGGGAATGGTTCGACCCGGATAATTTCCCAGAACCATTGTTTCTTCCTCTTAAAAGTTTGTTAAAAAATGGATTCAAACCATAGAAATCCAAAAATTTTATATATAATACAACCATAATCTTTCTTACATATATTAATACAATGATAGAATTAGGCGGTAATATTGAACTGGTTGGGTTTAGTGACCTGGATTCTCAAGAGTTAATAATACTTAAGAAAATAATAGGTGGTTATGCGCGTAAATTCGCAGATCATGCTAAAGATTATGAAAAATTAACAATAGATCTTAAACAAGTTAAAACTAAGTACGAGATTCAAGCAAAACTAATGATAAATGGTAAACCTGTTAACTCTGGCGCAACTGAAAAAAATATATTTATTGCTGTTGCTGAAGTGTTAAAAAATTTAGAAGCTCAAGTAATGAAATAATAATTATTTTTTCTTAGAAGGTGTTTTCTTTTTTGTAGCTGGTTTCTTTGCAACAGGTTTTTTCTTTGCCACTGGCTTTTTAGTTGTAGCTTTTTTCTTAGTTGGTTTCTTTTCTTCTTTCTCTACTTTGATTGGTTCTTTTAGAACCTCAGTTTTTTCTTTTTTTTCTTTTTCAGTTTTTTTCTCTGTTGTTTTCTTTTTCTCTTGAACTACTTTACTTAATTCTTTTTCCAAATCTTCAACCTTGACGTCTTCATCTTTACCTTTTTTCTTAGTTTCTTCTTCAGTTTTAACAGGTTCAGGATATTTATGACCAAACAATTCAGCAGTTACAACATCGTCGTCTTTAATAGCAGTAACTTTAACATGATGAGGCGGTCTTTTTATACCTCGTTCCCAAATCTTTTTGTTAACAACAGGTCCAAGTTTAACATTTTCAAAAGAACATTTCATATGTTTAGCTAAAAATTCACGTAATGTTTTAACAGCTTTTTTAGCCCGTTTATAATTAGGAGCTTTCTGAAATCCTTTTCTTAACGGTACGTTATAAATTCGTTCAAGTTTTGCCATTTTTACTATGGTTTGATCTTACTGCCACGTCTCCAACTTCTTTTAACATGCGTGTGCCTGCCTGGATGCACTCTTCTGTTTTTACCGTATATTTTAGGAACGGTCCAGAACGGTGCCCATTTACTTTGTTTTAATTTTTTAGCAAGTCTTTTTTTAACTGCAGGAAATTTGAATCGTGTCATTTTTTCTTCTCCTTTTTAGGAGCTTTTTTTTCTTTAGGCTCTTCCTTTTTCTTCTCTTCCTTCACAACATCTTTCTTTACTTCAGGTTTCTCTTCTTTAACAGGAGCGATTGGTTCAGCCTTCGAAGGCTTTGCCTTCTCTGTTTCTCCTTTCGGAGATTTTAGAACCTCAGTTACTTTTTTCTCTTTTTCTTCTGCTTCTGTTTTTTCTGTTTCTTTAACCTTTTCTTCTTTTTTAACTTCTTCCTTTACTTTTACTTCTTTTTTCTTTTGTTCTTTAGCTGGTTTTTCTTTTTTAACTTTTGTAGCTTTTTTGTACGGTTCTTTTAACTTTACAGCTAACTTATCCATAAATGATTTACCTTGCGGTGTTATTATACGTCCTTTATGAACACCTTTTTCTGCTTGTTTAACATAACCTATTAATTCAAGCTTTTGTAGAATTTTTCTTAAAATGTTACCTGATGCTTTGAATGTTTTATCGGGCTTATGACCTCTGTTCTTACGACCGCCGTATTTTGTACGTAACTTTTGAACTCCGATAGGTCCTAATTTATAAACAGCTCTTAACACTGAAGCGCTTCTTATGTACCACCAGTTATTTTCCATAGGAGGTCTCATGTTATGAACACCTGTTTTAACAAAATCTGCCCAACTAGGCGGTGCCATTTCTGGCATTTTTTCAAGTTCTGCTGCAGCTACTTCAATTAACTTCCTCGGTTCAACGTCGTATATACTAACCATTTTTTTAAGGTCCTCTGTGATTCATGTGACTTTTCAGCCAGTTGTCGGGGAACATATTGTTCGCCATATAGAATCTTTTATCACAATGGAAAAAGAAGGGATATATAAATATATCTATGAATTTTACATAATTTTAGGCGCTTCTATTCCTAACAATTCCAACCCAATCTTAAGAACTTGTTTAACACAACTAACTAATAATATTCTAGCTTTTTCTAGTTCTTTGTCATCTTGCAATATTTGATGCTTGTGATAATACTCGTTAAACGCCTGGCTTAGATCTAATAAATAGCGAGTAACAAAGTTAGGTTTATATTCTTCAGCTGCTTTTTCTATAACTTCTGGGAAATTTTGTAATACTTTTATTATTGCTTTTTCTTCTTCATTGTCTAACATAGAATAATTAACATTATCTGTTACTTTCTTAGTGTATTTTCTTAAAACACTTGAAATTCTAGCATGCGTATATTGTACATAGGGCCCAGTCTCGCCTTCGAATGATAATGAATCTTTTGGATTAAACACAAAATCTTTAAGAGAATCATATTTTAAGATAAAAAATTTAATAGCTGCCATACCAATAGCTTCTGCACGGTTATCAAGTTCTTTTTTGCTTATTTTTTTGTATCTTTTTTTAATCTCTTTTGCAGCGCTGAACTTCATATCCTCTGCTAGGTTATCAGCATCAACAACTTTACCTTCTCTAGACTTCATTTTACCTTCTGGTAAATTAATCATGCCGTAAGGAAGATGGTAACAATCTTTTGCAAACGGGTATTTGAGTAATTCAAATATTTTAAACAGTACTTGAAAATGATATATTTGCGGATAACCAACAATGTAAATCATCTTATGAACTTTGTAATCACTTTTTCTTAAATTAGCAAGGATTAAATCTTGTGTCATGTAAACAGAAGTACCGTCTGCACGTAAAATTACTTTTTTACCTAACTTATATTTTTCCAGATCAACTATAACATTCCCAGCTTCATCTTTTTCAAATACTTTTTTCTTTAGTCCTTGTAATGCCACAGTTCTACCTTTTGCATAATGGTCACTTTCAGCATATGGTTTTTCCATGTCAACACCATACCTTTTATATGTTTCAAAAATACCGTCAAGTGCCCATTTGTTCATTTTGTCCCATAACTTTCTTGTCGCAGGATCATTTTCTTCCCATTTTTTTAGCATATCCCTGATTTCTTGTTCAAACTCAGGATGTTTTGGCAATTCCTTTGCATACTTAACATAAAAGTCACCTACATAATGATCACTTTTTTTATCAGGATTCTTACCTTTACCAAAATTCTTATAAGCTAACATAGACTTAGAAATATGTACGCCCCTATTATTAAGAATGTCAACCCTTACAGTTTTATAACCAATTTTTTTGTACAAATTAATCAATGCATTTCCTAGTAACATGTTACGAACATGGCCTAAATGCAAAGGCTTGTTAGTGTTAGGACCAGGTGATTCAATCATTACAGTATAGTCTTTCTTTTTTGCAGAACCATATTTGTCCTTCTTAGAATAAACATCTTTCAAAACATTCTCACTCAACACACTTTTCTTAACAAAAAAGTTAACATACGGACCTATAACTTTAACTTCACTAATATATTTGTTGGTTTGGATTTTTCCTGCTATATCTTTTGCAATCTGGCTAGGATTTTTATTAAGTGTTTTAGCTAATGTGAAACATGGGAATGCATAATCTCCCATTTTAGGATCAGGAGGTATTTCTAATTTAATGTCTGTTTTTTTACCAAGTGCTTTTTCAACAACTCGGATAATTTGTTTTTCAAACATTTTAATTAGAATATTACAAATGATTAAAATAGTTTACTATCCCTGTTTTTCCTACTGTTTTATGACAAATTTTATATACTAGTATACTTTTATCATCTAAAATAAGAGGTGCTATCATGAAAAAAATCATTTCTGTACTATTAGTTTTGTTATTAATGACTCTTGTTGTATTTGCGCAAGAAGAAACTGTCCCAGAAGAATTATTGGCTGAAGAAACTCAGCAAGAAGATGTTCTGGAAGAAAAACTTGGTGAAGAACCTTTACAAGAAGAAATTCAACAAGAAGAACCAGTTGAAGAAGAAACTGAAAAAGAGGATCTTTACGAAGAAAAAATGAATGAGGTTGTTGAAGAAGACATTTATGAAGACATTGAAGATGTTGAGCTTGAAGGTAAAGCAGGCATGACACCTGATAGTGCTCTTTATTTTGTAGAAAACATGGTTGAGAGTATATTTGTTGGTAACAATCCGAAGAAAGCTTTAAAGTATAAAGAAGAAAAAATCCTTGAAGTTAAAGAAATGGTTGATGCTGGTAATGGTGAAGCAGCTGAAAAAGCTTTGAAAAGAGCAGAAAAGTATAACAAAATTTTATTGAAAGAAGTAACACCAGAATTAGATAAAAGAGTTAGGGAAAGTAGTAAAGCTACTAAGAAGTTATTGGAATCTATGGAACTTGAAGGTGATGAATGGGATGATGTTAAAGAAAGTATAACTGAGAATATTAAAGATGAAGATAAAATCGCGTTAGCTGCTAAAATATCTGGAAAAATAAGTGAATTATGTGAAATATTGTCTGATCTTGACCCTATGGAATATGCAAGAGTGTGTAAAACAGACGATGATGCACCTGAATGGAAAAAAGATTTAGATAAAAAATTAACAAAAGAACAAAAAAAAAGAAGCTAAGAAATTCTTTGGTATAATGTCTGAATGTTTTAGGGATCCTGAAGAATGCAGGTGTGACGACATTTCAATAAAACCGTTTGCAGAAAAATGTAATGTAATTGCACCATTAGCTGCAGATTGTAAAAATGGCGATGATCAAGCATGCGAAGAAATGGAAGATGTTGAAGATCCTATAGATTTACTTCCTGATCATTTGCGCGATGTTATGGATAAAATTGAAGATAAATATGGCGATGCAAAACATGATCTTCACATACCAAGCGAGTGTGTTGAGGAAGGTGCTTTAACTAAAAAAGCTTGTATGAAAGTAATGTTTAAGATTCACGCACCTCCTGAGTGTTTAGAAGCTTTAGAAAATGGAAAGATTGACGTGGAAAATGAACACGAAGCAAAAAAAGCATGTGAAGAAATCATGTTCAAAGCTGAAGCGCCTGAAGAGTGTATTGACGCAGGAATAAAAGATCGTCAAGAATGTGACAGGTATATGTTTAAACTAGATTCACCTCAAGAATGTCTGGATGCAGGCTTGATTGGTTCTGGTAGAAATGATTGGAAAAAGTGTGATGCTATCAGGTTTAAGTTAGACGCACCCCAAGAATGCCTTGATGAAGGTATTACTGGAGAAAATAGAGATGATTGGAAAAAATGCGAATTAATTAAATTTAAACTAGATGCGCCTGAAGAATGTTTAGATGCTGGTCTTGATGGATCAGGTAGAGATGATTGGAAAAAATGTGATGCAATCAGATTTAGATTGGAAGCTCCAGAGGAATGTCTTGATGCAGGTTTAGATGGTACAGGTAGGAACGATTGGAAAAAGTGTGAAGCAATCAGGTTTAGGTTAGAAGCTCATGAAGATTGTTTGGCTGCAGGTTTGGATGGTACAGGTAGAGATGATTGGAGAAAATGTCAAAAAATCCAGTTCAAAGCTGAAGCACCTGAAGAATGTTTAAAAGCAGGTTTAGATGGTACTGGAAGAAGAGACTGGGACGAGTGTAACAAGATAAGAGAAGAAACTGAAGACAAAGGTGCTAGAAGGGAAGATTGTCGTGGTGATGAAATACATATTTGTGAAGATAATTACTGTAAGTGTGTTGGTAAACAAGAATATGATGAGTCGCAAGGTTATTATGAAGATGATCATAAAGATTACGAAGAGAAAGATTATGAAGATTATGATGATGATTCAACTTGGAGCGAATGTAAAGATGGATGCAGTGACGAATGTCCTGGAGCTTCAAGAACAGATTGTGTAGATGACAGGTGCAAATGTTATTATGAGGATCATGATGATGGTGGTAGCAGCGGAGGAAGTGATGGCGGATCTAGTGGTGGAAGTGACGAAGGCACAGATGGTGGAAGTGACGGAGGTACAGATGGAGGAAGTGATGGCGGAACAGATAGTGGTTCCGAAGGAAGTACGGATGGAGGTTCTGAAGGAAGTGGCGATGGAAGTAGTGACGGTGGGACTGATGAAGGATCTGATAGTGGGACTGATAGTGGGACTGATAGTGGGACTGAAGGAGACTCTGAAGGAGGTTCTGATTCAGGAAGCTCTGACTCTGGTGGAGATTCAGGTAGTAATGATGGAGGAACAGATTCAGGTGGCGACTCTGGTAGCACCGATTCAGGAGGAAGTTCTGATTCAGGAGGCGGAGACTCAGGAGGAGACTCAGGAGGAGACTCAGGAGGAGACTCAGGAGGAGACTCAGGAGGAGATTCCGCTGGTGGTGACTCTGGTGGTGACTCTGGTGGTGATGCTGGGGCAACTGAATAATTTTTTTATTTTCTAATTTTTTATTTAAGAAAAATATTTATACTCAACATACTCAAATTTATTGTATGAAAAGAGGTTTACTATTATTATTAATTCTTGTTACAATGTATTCAGTTAATGCACAGTTAGCTGATTCTGCATGGCCAATGTTTCACGGTAGTGCGCAACATGGAGGGTTAAGTAAGTATGACACAAGCCATGTTGACGGCACAATAAAATGGACATTTGAAACAAATGATGGTGTAGAATCATCACCAGTCATTGGTTCAGACGGAACAGTGTTTATTGCATCGCACGATGGTTATTTGTATGCAGTTAACCCAGAAGGTACTGAAAAATGGAAGTTTAAAGCAGGTGAACAGTTCTGGGACAGTAATTATGGTGGGCAGTATAAATCAATGATGGCCACGCCAGCAATAGGTAAAGATGGCACAATCTATGTTTATTCTTCAGCGCATAAATTATATGCAGTCAACTCTGATGGTACTGAAAAATGGAATTATTATATTGAATGGATGCCAGACTTTTGGTCATCACCTGCTATTGGCGCTGACGGAACAATATATATAGGATCAGCAAGGTCTGACAATTCAGATTTTGAAGCTGGATTGTACGCAATTAATCCTGATGGAACTTTGAAATGGATTCATAAAGAAGGGACGGGTGTAACAACACCTCCAGCAATAGGTAAAGATGGTACAATATACATTGGCGCAGCAACACCTGCAGTTGACAAATCAAAAGAAGACACAGGGAAATTATTAGCAATAACACCAAGTGGTCAACAAAAATGGAGGTTTGATGTTAAACTATGGGTTGAAGGAGCGTCTACTGTTGGACCAGATGGAAACATTTACGCAGTGACAAAAGAAGGTGATATTTATGCATTAACACCTGAAGGAAAGGAAATATGGCGATTTAGCACAGGAGACGGGACTAGTGCGTCTCCTGCAATAGGTGAAGACGGTACAATTTATGTTGGATCATGGGACACTTATTTTTATGCTTTAACACCAGAAGGTAAACAAAAATGGCGATATAAAACACCTGACGCGTTTGAAGGTGTTTCATCGCCTGCTGCAATTGGTGCAGACGGTACAATTTATGTAGGGTCTAACAGTGGCATGTTTTACGCTTTTAACCCGGACGGTACTGTAAAATGGAAATCTGGACCTCACGGGCCAATAGTAGGAGGACCTGCAATTGGTGAAGATGGAACAGTATATTTCACATCATGGGATAATAACTTGTATGCAATCGGCGGATCAGACGAAGAAGAACAAGATGAGATTGAAGAGATTATAGAAGAGGAACCAGTAGTTGAAAAAGAGATTGTTAATGAAAAAAAAAAGCCTGATGAACCAGCTGTAACAAAACCTGTTGAAAAACCTATAAAACAAAGCTTTTTCCAAAAAATAATTAACTGGTTCAAAGGTTTGTTTAAAAAATAAGCTATTTTTTTCTATTTTCAGGTCTAAAAAACAGTAAGTTTTATAAAGGGTGAAAAATTCCAAACGCACATGCTTCAGGGTTTTTCTATTATATATAAGAATTTACGTTGATTTATGTAGTTGTAAAGTGTAGAAAAACCTATGGCAATCGGTGTTCAAAATTAAATTTTGAATACTAATAAACAAAAATGCCCAAGTGGTGTAGTCTGGAGCAACGCAAGTTGTGGACAACCTATCATAAAGCCCTGTCGACCTTAAGGTGGAAAGGCTTTGACCCGGGTTCGAATCCCGGCTTGGGCGTTTACATCGGACCGGTAGCTCAGTTTGGTAGAGCACTTGACTTTTAAAACCATTTTAAAGAGATCAAGTGGTCGCGCGTTCGAATCGCGTCCGGTCCATTCATATTAAAAAGGTGATCACTATAGCTAAATCAAAACCCCAACCAAAGAAAGTTTCTAAAAAAGCAAAACCAGTTAAAAAGAAAATTATTAAAAAATCTGTTCCAAAGAAAAGTGCAAAAAAACCAGTTAAGAAAGATCTGAAAAAAGACGTGAAAAAAGCAAAACAAGCAGTTAAAGCAAAACCTCAGAAAAAACCTGTCCAGAAAAAGACAGTGCAAAAAAAGGCAAAAGTAGTTTTTGATGTTAGTAGTCATGTGTTAGTACCAAAACATGTTAAAGTTTCTGACTCTGAACGAGAAAAAATATTAGAAACTTATAATGTAACTTTAGAAGAATTACCGCGTATTTCTAAATCTGACGCAGCAATATCTAATTTGGATGTTGGCACAGGCGACATAATTAAAGTTGAAAGACCAAGTGCGACTGCTAAAATGAGTGTTTTTTACAGGAGAGTGGTCTAAAATGGCTAAGCGTGATGTTCTTATTAAAAAATATTTTGAAGAAATTTCATTAGTTAATTCTGACATTGAATCATTTAATCGTTTTATTGAAGTTGAATTACAAAAAATTGTTGACGATAATGGTACAATATTACCTACAATTATTCCGCATACAATTGATGAGTTTAAAATTAAGTTTGGTAAAATATCAATTGGTAAACCTGAAATAACTGAAGCTGACGGGTCAAAACGGCCAATATTTCCAATTGAAGCTAGACTAAGAAAAATATCATACGCAGCTCCGTTGTTTATTGAAGTTAGCGCGCACGTTGATGGTATCCAGAGAGAATCGTTCACTGCACAGATAGGAAACTTTCCAATAATGTTAAAATCTAACTCGTGCCATTTATTAGATCTTGAAGAAAAAGAATTAATAGAGAAAGGTGAAGACCCGCACGATCCAGGCGGTTATTTCATAATAAACGGTACAGAAAAAGTTCTTATTAATGTTGAAGACCTTGCACCTAACAAAATGTTAGTTGAAGAAAAAAAGTTAGGACCAACAAAATTCACAGGTAAACTGTTTAGTGAACATGGTGCTTATAAGATCCCACACACTGTTGAAAAAATGAAAGATGACATTTTTTATTTAACATTTACAAGAGTAAAAAGAATTCCGTTAATTGTTATTATTAAAGCTCTAGGTTTGATAAAAGATGAAGAAATCATGAATTTCATTGATACAGAGTTTAAAGATGAAATTTACATTAACTTGTTTGAGTTTGTCAACATAAAAAGTGAAGAGGAAGCTCTTGATTATGTTGCTAAGAAAATTGGTATAACGCAAGCTAAAGAGATCAGGGTTGAACGAATGAAAGAAATCCTTGACAAGTATTTGTTACCACATCTTGGAACAACCATGGAAGATAGGATGTACAAGGCTTACAACTTGTGTAAGTTATTGAAAAAATATGTTGCAGTTTCTAACAGAAAAACAAGCGTCGATGATAAGGACCATTATTCTAACAAAAGATTGAAACTGTCAGGCGTGTTATTAGCAGATCTGTTCAGGGTTAACTTAAAAGTATTGATAGGTGATTTACTATATAATTTCCAGAGAATTGTTAAAAGAGGTAAATTTCCGTCTATAAAAGTTATTATCAGAGACAAACTTTTAACACAAAGAATATACAGTTCAATGGCAACAGGTAACTGGGTCGGTGGAAGGAAAGGTATTGCACAAAGAATGCAACGGTTAAATTATCTTGAAACATTGTCACATTTACAACGTGTCGTATCTCCGTTATCAGCTAGCCAGGAAAATTTTGATGCAAGAGCGTTACATAGCACGCATCTTGGCAGGTTATGTCCGATTGAAACCCCTGAAGGAACTAACATTGGCCTGAGAAAAAACTTGGCATTACTTACTGAAATTACACAGGATAAAGATGAAGATGAATTAATAAAAACTCTGAAATCAACTGGAGTTAAACTGGTGAAATAAAATGAGCGAAGTATTTTTAAACGGAAAGTTTATCGGAGAAGTTGACGATCCTAAAAAACTATCAGAATCTTTTTTAGAAGAACGGAGAAAAGGTAAGATACATTATTCAGTTAATATACTTTATGATGAAAATCTTGACCAAGTTCGAGTAGAAGCTTCAAAAGGCCGTGCAATACGACCTTTGATTGTTGTTAAAGAAGGTAATCCTTTACTAACAGACAGGCATCTTGAACAGATTGAAAAAGGCGAGTTAACATTCTCAGATTTGGTTAAACAAGGAGTTGTTGAATATTTGGATGCAATGGAAGAAGAAAATGCACTTGTTGCGTTTTTTGATGATGATTTAACAGAAAATCATACGCACATGGAAATTTTACCTCTAGCGATTGTAGGTTTATGTACAAGTTTAGTGCCGTTTGGTAATTTTAACCAGAGTACAAGGTTAAACGCAGGTAGTAAAAACCAGAAACAAGCATTAGGATTATACACTGCTAATTATTTAGTTAGAATGGACATGGACGTTAATCTGTTGCATAACCCGCAAATGCCAGTTGTTAAAACTATAATGCATGATTCAAGTGATTATGATAAACATCCATCAGGACAAAACGTAGTTGTTGCAGTTCTTAGCTTTGATGGGTATAACATGGAAGACGCTATCTTAATTAACAAAGCATCTATTGATAGAGGTCTGGCTAGGTCTACGTATTTCAGGCCGGTTATTAGTGAAGAACTTAGATATTCAGGTGGGTTGATAGACGAAATTTCTGTGCCTGATAAAGATGTTAAAGGGTATAAGGCAGAGAATGATTACAGGTTACTTGAACAAGACGGTATCATATACCCGGAAGCACCTGTTGCTGAAGGAGATGTTGTTATTGGTAAAACTAGTCCGCCTAGGTTTTTAAGCAGTTTGGACGAATATAATTTAACAACAAGTTCAAGACGTGAAAGTTCAATGGTTTTAAAACACGGTGAAAAAGGTGTTGTTGACTTTATTTTATTAACAGAAAATGTTGAAGGTAACAAACTTGTCCAGGTTAGAGTACGTGACCAGAGAATACCTGAGATAGGTGATAAATTTACGTCAAGGCACGGTCAGAAAGGTGTCATTGGGTTAATTGTTGACACTCCGGACATGCCATACTCAGCGTCAGGAATTGTTCCTGATATGTTGTTCAACCCGCACGGTATACCGTCCAGAATGACAATGTCGCATTTAATAGAATTAATAGGTGGTAAGACAGGTGCATTAGCAGGAAGATATATTGATGGTACACCGTTCGGAAGCGAAAATCATGTTGATATTAGAAAAGAACTTGCATCATTAGGGTTTAGAGAAGAAGGTACAGAAACCTTTTACAATGGTCGTTCTGGTGAAATGTTTAAAGCACAGATTTATGTTGGTAACATGTATTATTTAAAACTTAAACACATGGTAGCTAACAAAGTTCATGCTCGTGCCAGAGGACCTATACAGTTACTTACCAGGCAACCTACTGAAGGGCGTGCTAAAGAAGGCGGTCTAAGGTTAGGTGAGATGGAGAAAGATACTTTTGTTAGTCATGGTACGTCATTATTGTTAAAAGAAAGGTTTGACTCTGATAGGACAATTGTACCGTTCTGTGAACAATGCGGTCTTATTGCAATATACGATGAATATAAGAAAAAATCTTATTGTCCGATATGCGGTGATAACATTTCTGTGTCAAACGTTGAGTTAAGTTATGCGTTCAAGTTAATGTTAGATGAGTTAAAATCATTGGGAATATATCCTAAGCTAAAGCTTAAGGATAAATACTAGGTGGTAAAATGGAAGGAATACCTGTTTTCAAAAAAATTGATTCAATCAAGTTTGGATTATTATCTCCAAAAATGGTTAAACAAATGGCTTCAGCTAAGGTTGTGACACCTGAGTTATATGATAAAGAAGGATATCCAGTTGATGGTGGTTTAATGGACACTAGACTGGGCGTTATTGATCCTGGGTTAAAATGTAAAACTTGCGGTTCTAAGTTAAAAGAATGTACTGGACATTTTGGTTACATTGAATTAGCAAGACCGGTTATGCATGTTAAGTTTGCAAAGTTGATCCTTGACCTGTTAAGATGTTCGTGCCGTGAATGTGGTCGTGTGTTAATACCTGATGATGAGATTAAAAAGTCAGTGAAACAGCTTGAAAAAACAGGTAAGATTAAAGATGCGCGTGCTAAACGTGTGGTTGTTAAAGAAACAATTGTTAAGTTAAGAACAATTTTAAAATGTCCGCATTGTAAAGCAAAACTTGAAAAAATTAAACATGAAAAACCAACAACTTATTTTGAAGATGATAAACGGTTAAGTCCGATTGAAATCAGGACACGACTTGAAAAAATTCCAGGCGAGGACCTTGAACTGTTTGGATTGAACCCAGAAGTAATGCGACCAGAATGGGCAGTGTTAACTTTAATGGCTATACCGCCTGTTACAATGCGGCCATCGATAACATTAGAATCTGGTGAACGTAGCGAAGATGATTTAACACATAAATTAGGTGACGTAGTAAGGATTAACCAAAGATTGTTTGAAAATATTAACGCAGGCGCGCCAGAAATTATTATTGAAGATTTATGGGATTTATTACAGTATCATATCACAACGTTTTTTGATAATAACATTGCACAGTTACCTCCAGCACGGCACAGGTCTGGCCAACCTTTGAAAACCATTACTGAAAGAATTAAAAGTAAAGAAGGACGTATCAGGCATAACCTGGCAGGTAAAAGAACAAATTTTTCTAGTAGAACAGTGATTAGCCCTGATTCAATGATTGACTTGGATGAAGTCGGTGTTCCGAAAGTTGTTGCCATGAAACTAACAGTACCTGAAAAAATTACTGAATGGAACTTTAAGTATCTTAAAGAATACGTTAAAAAAGGTCCAGGAGTTTATCCAGGTGCTAACTATATAGTTAGACCGGACGGTAAAAAGAAAAAGATTACTGACGAAACTAAAGAACAGTTGTTAGAAGAACTTGAGATTGGATATTCAGTTGAACGGCATTTAATTGACGGTGACATTTCAATATTTAACAGACAACCTTCATTGCACAGGATGAGCATGATGTGTCATAAAGTTAAAGTTATACCAGGGTTAACGTTCAGGTTAAACCCTGCTGTTTGTGCTCCGTACAACGCTGACTTTGACGGTGATGAAATGAACTTACACATTCCACAAACCGAAGAAGCACGTGCTGAAGCAGAAATTCTTATGGAAGTCAGAACACAGTTAATTTCTCCAAGGTACGGTCTTGGGATTATTGCGTGCAACCATGATTCTATTGGCGGGAATTACATGTTAACTAAAATGCTTGAAATGCCGCGTGAACAAGCAATGCAATTACTAGCTTCAGTTGGTGTTGAAGATTTTGCATCATTACCAAAAAAAGCAGTTGTTAATGGTCGTGAAATATTTTCAGTCTTGATTCCTAAAGATTTTAATTTTATAGGTAGTACAAGAGACGGTACTAGGGTTGTTATCCAAAAAGGTAAGTTAGTGAAAGGTTTTATGGATTCAGCTAATTTAGGTAGCGGAAAAGGATTATTAATAAGAAACATCCAGAAAAAGTATGGTAGTGAACAAGCATTGATAATCCTTGGTTCAATATTCAAACTAGGTGTAAAAACTTTACTGATACACGGGTTCACTGCAGCGTTTTCTGATACTGATTTAAGCAATGAAAGTCAGAACGAGATTCAAAACATTATTAAAACTGCAAGTTTAAGAGTTGATAATTTAATTGAACTGTATAAATCAAATCAATTGGACGCGTTCCCAGGTAGGTCAATTGAAGAAACACTTGAACTTAAGATATTAGAAACTTTGAACAGGGCAAGGAACGATGCTGGTGAAGTTGTTTCAAAATCATTAGATGAAACATCAAACACTTTAATAATGTCAAAGTCAGGTGCAAGAGGTAACATAATTAATTTAGCACAGATGGCAGCTGTCGTTGGCCAGCAAGCTTTACGTGGTAAGCGTATTGATAAAGGATATTCAGACAGAACATTGTCATGTTTTGCAAAAAAAGATTTGAGGTCTGGTCCGAGAGGGTTTATTGAACATGGTTTTAGACAAGGATTGTCACCGCACGAGTTCTTTTTCATGGCGATGACAGGTCGTGACTCGTTAATGGACACTGCTCTCAGAACACCGAAGTCTGGTTATTTGTATAGAAGGTTAGCAAACGCAATGCAGGACTTGAAAGTTGAGTATGATTACACAATCAGAAATTCTTCAAATAAAATAATACAGTTTAGTTACGGTGACGATAGCTTGGACGTTTCAAAGTCAGAAGCTGGTAGGGTTAATGTACAACGTATAATTGAATCTGTTATGGAGGGTGAATAAAAATGGAATCTTTGTTCAAAGAGTATAAAGGTAAGATTCCAGACAGTATGCTGGAAGAAGTTAAAGATTCTTTGCCAGATAAAGTTACAAAAACTAAGTTAAAGAAAATACTTGAAAAAGTTTATTATGAATATGAAAATTCTAAGATTGAACCAGGCGAGTCTGTAGGATTGATAAGCGCGCAGTCTGTAGGTGAACCAGGGACGCAGATGACGCTTAACACGTTCCATTTTGCTGGTGTTGCAGAGTTTAACGTTACAGTTGGTCTGCCTCGTATTATTGAAATCTTAGACGGTAGAAAAAAAATTAAAACACCGATGATGGAAATATTTTTTAAAGATCCGTATTCAAAAGGTAAAGATATTAAACAAATAGCCGAGTCTATTAAACAAACACAGTTTGAAGATTTTATAACTGAGATTAGTTTAGAGATAACTGAAGGTAAACTGGATGTCGTTATTGATTTACCAAAATTAAAAAGAGTTGGTCAATCAGAAACTAAACTAATGAAAATACTTGAAAAAGCATTGAAAGGGTTTACTTTAAAAATTAAATCTAATGTGGTCACTATTAAGACAAAAGGAAAACAAGAAAATGTTGCAGATCTGTACAAATTAAAAGAAAAAATTAAGTCTGTGTATGTGTCAGGGATAAAAGGAATTCTACAAGTGTTACCTGTCAGAAGAGAAGAAGAGTTTGTTATAATGACTGCTGGTAGTAACCTTAAAGAAATCTATAAACTTGAGTTTGTTGACAAAAAACGTACCATGACCAATGATATCTTTGAAATTGAAGCTTTCCTGGGTATAGAAGCTGCTCGTCAAGCTGTTATTAACGAAGTTAATAAAGTCATTGATAACCAAGGATTGAACATTGACATTAGACATATCATGTTAATAGCTGATACAATGAGTTTTTCAGGTAAAGTAAGAGGAATTACAAGGTATGGTGTTGTTAGTGACAAATCTTCAGTACTTGCTAGAGCATCGTTTGAAACTCCTATTAAACATCTTATTGAAGCTTCGTTAACAGGTGAAGTTGATCCTTTAACAAGCGTTGTTGAAAACGTTATGATAAACCAAACAATACCTATTGGTACAGGGTTGCCTGATTTACTTAGCAAACTCAAATAAAGCCTTTTTTAAAAAAAGCCTTTAGGGAAAACACATTAAGGACTTACATTGACTGCGTCAAGTAGTCCGAATAGAGGATATGAATATATCACAACTTTAGAAAAAATTTAAAAGCATAATCAAAATACCCTTATAAAGATGAAACATAAAACTAAAAGTGCAATTATTGGAAGGTCAGGTAAAAGAGATGATTTTGGTAACGGACCAGTATTTGTACATTTATTCAGTAAGAACGATCCTCATAAGTCGGATGTAGTGCCCGATAAATTCATTGACTTTGATAAAATGCATAAAATCGTGTTTAAAGGTCTTAACATTAGTTATTTATTAGCAGGTTCTGATATATTAATCAATGATCTAGAATATATTGAAGTTAGTGAAGATCCTAAAAGTAAAGGGAATTTAATTGTTTCTGGGAAGCATTGTTAGTTGATTCTGAGTTTAATTTCATTTTTATTATTACGCTTTTTACTTTAAAGTTCATAATTCTTCAAGAAAAATCAATATCAGGAATAACAAAACCATCTTCCTTTAATTGTGCAACTAAATTTGGTCCTTATATCATTCATATTTATAGGCGTTTCTTCCCAATCCATTAATATATCTTCTTCAGGATTATACAAAATTTGGTATACTGTAGAACTTTTATATCTAGGAGGTCGTCTATAATGAATTGAATAACTTATATTTTTGGCAGTAAGTGATCCAAGAATAGTGGATATTTTTTTAGGTTCAACAATATATAAGGAAAATTTTGCTTGTAAATCTATGTGTGGATCAACTAGATTATATACTTCAGTGACAGCTGTTGTAATATCGGCAATATTTGAGGTCATATAGTCTTCAATAAAATGAGTTATATATAAAGTTAAACCTTATTTTTTCTATTTAAACATATTTTTTCTATATTGCTCACGCTAATTCTTAAAAAAAATAAGAAAAAAAAGATGAAATCCGTACATAGGAAAGATAAGTAAGAGCGATTAGTGACCGCATGCTGAATACCTCGTTACCTTGGTACTTACACACCGGTTCTATCAAACCTGTCTTTTTCAGGAGCTCAAAAATGTCTCTTTTCGAGGTGGGCTTCAAGCTTAGATGCTTTCAGCTCTTATCCCTTGGCGCGTAGCTGCCCGGCCTGCCTTATCAGACAACCGGTAGACCAGAGGCGCCGAACCTTTGTTCCTCTCGTACTAAAAGATCCTTCCTCTCAGACATTCAACAATTCCAGTAGATATTAAACAAACTGTCTCACAACGTTCTGAACCCAGCTCACGATCCCTTTTAATGGGTGAACACCCCCACCCTTGGCTGCTTCTGCACAACCAGGATAGGAAGAGCCGACAACGATGTAGCAAGCCGCGCCGTCGATACGAG
>CAZEKF010000017.1:0-27375 GCA_964512765.1 uncultured Methanosarcinales archaeon | reverse complement strand
CAATTCATCTGCGGGTCTAACAGACCTGCAGTATTCTTGGCGGAGAATAAAACTTGAATTTGATCCGACAGTATCAGAAGAAAATCAAACTGAAGTAAAAGTTACAATAAAAGTTGATGACATTGATGGACTAAAAGATTCATATAGTGCAACATTAAGTTCTTTAGAATCAGCTGAATACTATGTCGCTATCGTGGCAAAGAATGTTAATAAGGATGTAAATACTCCACTCATAGACTCTGAGCGGTTAGGGCGTAGTATTATGCGTGTTTTGTATGACAGAGTAGAGGATGGAGTTAGGGAAGTAATGATTTCAACAGATAGTATTCGAGATTACGATGCATTAAAAGATAATTTAGAAAGTCTTGAAAGAACATGGTATCTTGTATCTACAAATGAAACAGTGACTGATTTAGATTATTGGCAAGGTTTTTTTAGAACTTCTGCTAATTTATGAGTAGGTTCCAGGCACGATTGTGGTACACCATCAAAGCGAGCAAGACAAATTGTATATGATTTACAAGAGGGTATCCGAGACGAAACATGGACAAATTGTTTTTTCCCTGGTCCGTTTAATGTTAATGATGATCATGTGTCTCACCCCGATCAAAAACTAGTAATTGAAGAAATGAATAAATTCATTATACGAACTTATAAGGACTTTCAAACAAGTAAGGTTCCGTTGATAGCTCAGAAATTGACTCAATTTGCTGATCAGTATGATAGCTTTGTAGATTAATTTTTTTATTTTTTTAACAATTCTTCTTTTTCATTAAGAATTTCAGAAAACGGTTTATTCTTGTAATACATGTTAATAAACCTAGAAAAAGTTCTTTTAACAATCTTTTTTTCTTGCCTTTTCCATGATGTTATCATTCTTTTATCATATTCCATAGTGAACAGGATAAAGGTAGCATAGAACAAAACAAGAACAGGAACTATCATATTCATTCTCTTGGTAAGATCTTGTGTAATAACTTGTACTGTGTACACTATTACAAATAATATTGACATTATGAAATGATACTTCATACATCGCAGCATTAATGATTTATTAATAAGTAAAGTCCAACTGCAATAGGTATACATAGAACAGGTATAAGTAGAATACAAGGAAGGAATAAGTAGGATTAACACAACATTTAAATATACAGAACACCATATATTATACTGAAAATAATTCTCAGACAATGAAATGATATAGAATGAACTATTTTAATTCACCAGAACATTTGGAACCAAAGTGCCCGAAGTGCGGGATCATACTAGATTATGGTGTGAATACTAAATTTAAGGATGAAGTTAGTTCACAAGTTTGTATGATGTGCGACCAAGTTTTATAATCGAAATAATTAAATAGTTCTTATATCTAAAACATTAATTATGAAATCAAATTTAAAAAAACATGAATTTATTGGGTTAGTAATGATATTTTTATCAGGGACCTTATTAGGTATGGGATTATACATAACATTCTGGGGCGCTAACAGACCATTATTTTACGGTAGCCTTGAACAATTGATAAGAGGAAAAGAATTTCTGTTATTCCCTATGTTCTACGGTCTAGGCCTTGTATTATTCGCATTAGGACAGATTGAACTAAAAGAAGCATTGCCTGGTAAAAGACAAAAATGACTAAAAAAGATCTTGAAGATAAAGAAAAAGAGATTGTAACAGAATTAAGACATCTTGAAGAAGTAGAGTATGGTATTAAAGAACTTATACACGGATTAGTCATTGGAATTATTATTGGTTTTATTCTTGCATGGTTTATTTTAAAATAGAATCACATATAATAACAATCTTTAATGTCTCTTTCTTTAATAACGTCTTCACTATCTTCATAATTTAATGCTAACCGTTCTTCAGGTTTATCATACTCAGCAACATTATAATTGTAAAGTTTAAGTTTCCTAACACGATCTTTTTTTGGGTCAACGTCAAAACACGATATTTTAGTTGAAATTTCTATTAAATTAAACAATGCATTGTTAACAGCTGAATTACTCAATATAAAATAAAATTCACTTGCATTGTAAAAATGCGTAGTCATCATATGATGGTATGACTGTACAAAGATTTTATGTCTTAATTTACCTTTAACTCTTTCAAGAAATTCTCGAACACTTAAACTAGCGGGTCTAAACGCAAAAGGATTTTTTCTTAACTTACCTTGTGTCTGGTTTAAAATTAATAATTTATTAACATAACTCAACTGCCTGGTTATTGTATCTATTAAATCACTCGTTATCTTTTCCTGGAATTCTGACACTTTATCAACTTTACTTGATTCTGGATTAAGTCCTGGTATACCTACAATTAACAAATCACCAATTATTGCTGTTGTCCCGCCAATGTATGTTAATTTCTTTAGTTTAGGATTTTTGATTTTTGTTTGAAACTCTTTAAACGTTTCCCTGTAATTAGATAATAATGCAATGCTTCTTATGTAAGATTCAGAAACATCAAGTAAAAACGCAAGTTCTTTTAACACATTATAATGTAAAGGTGATTCATATGTACCAATGTTAAAAAAAGTTTTTTGCAACATTGAATATTTTTCTAATATCTTATACAAATGATCATAACGAAGTTCAACGTAATTCTTAATGTATTTTGACAATATTAAATCTTGTTTTTCATCTTTTATACCTTGCTCGTACAATGACCTTATTTTTTGTAAATTTTCAAAGTCTGGGCTTAATTTCCTTAATATTTCTTCTTTATTCAGTCCTGCATGGAACAGCTTTTTATTATACTTATACCCGTAACCTTCCCTAACTTCATTCTCACCTAATACATCACCGTTAATAATGATTAGATCAACCTTCCATGATGACTTTCTTTTCAAATAATCTAGAATAATCTCAATATTTTCCTTTGTATGACTATCAGAAATCAATGCTATTCTCATTATAACCCCAAGAATATATAGTAATTGAAATATAAATAATTTGTGTTAAATCAAACAGGAACTCTTAATACAAGAATCAAACCAATACAAATTAAACCTGCAAAAACCATTTTCAAAGCATCAATAACAACACTTTCTTTTGAAATATGACCTAGGAATCCTCCTAATAAAATTAATAGTATAAATGCAAGTATAACAGCTATCAAATACGCCATGTCAATACCCAATAATCCAACAAAAAAGAAAGGTAATATAACTATAAATGCTGATAAAAACGGTGCAAGACCGTCAATTATTGATACTATAATTGAAGCTGCTTTCTCTGCTTTGCCGATTTTAGTTCCTCTCAAATCCCGTAATGTATGTTTTGCTAAATCCTTTAATTTTTTCTTACGTTCAGCTTCTTCTGTTAAATAAGTACCCCAGCATCCAGAAACTGCCATTGCTATACTGGTAGCGAACCCTGTTGAAATAACAATCCCGGGTTCTTTAACATTTGCAATAAACGTTCCAATTAAAATTCCTAATATTGTAAGAATACCATCAAACGAATTCATAACAAAATAACGTCTACCTATTTCTGCAATATTCGCTATTTTATTGTATTCTTTAAGTTTTTTCCAGAATTTTTTGTTCATTTAATTGTAATTATCTTGATGTGTTGAAGCTTCTTTAACTATAACACTTCCACTAGATACTTTATCAATACTATGCACTGAAGCACCGTTGTCTTCAATAACACCTTTTACAGTATCATAATGAATGTCTTTTCCTTGCAGTGTTATCTTAACATTCTCAACTTTACTGTCTATCTCATAAACAGTAATGTCAACACCGTCTATGCCTCTCAACTCGCTAAGAGCCGTAGATATCTTTAATATTGAAGGTTCATGCGGTTTTAATACGTCTAGCACAAGTAATCTTATTTTACCCATTGATCAATCACACCCCACTTTGTAAATCATTAGAAAGAAATGGTTTATATAGTTTTTGGTTTAGTTATTCATCACCCTTCCAATCAATTCATCAAGTTCTTCAATAATCTTTTCAATCCTATCAATATTATCTTTTACATAATTAAGGTTAACATTAAATCCTTCATAAGAAATCCTATTCCTAAACTGCCTCATGTTTTGAAGAAATTGTTTATCTGCTTCAGATAAAGGATAGTTATCACAAACATAATTAATAAGTTCATAATGAGCTCCTTCACCTTTTATTTTTACTCCTTCTAATGCAACAAGAGCTTCCATTAAACTTCTGATAATATCATAATAATCAAGTAATGTATTAGAAGGATATTCAAATTTGTCTGTTTTGTTTAATCTTTTCAAAGTTATTATTGCGTTTTCTTTTAATGACTTAGCTTTTTGTTTATCTGGATCTATCTTTATGATCATTTAAACGCCTCTAAATACCCGTACAATACAACTCCATTTACAATATTATTTTTTAATTCTTCTGGGTAATCACTAAAATTCTGCTTAAAATGCAGCTGAATTTTTCTATTAAGTTTTTTTTCAAAAGATTTAACATTTATATCTTGTTCTTTGCACTCAACAAATAAATCAATATCACTATCTTCAATATCCTGACCTTTTTGATAACTTCCAAACAATACAATTGATTTTGGCATTAGTTTGTCTCTTAAAAATTCAATTAATCCACTTTTTTTTAAGGTTAAGTTATTATTTAATTTTTTATAATATACATAACTAGAATCATTAATATTCGCTTTAAAATAAGGAAATTTTCTTGTGCCTTTGATGAGTAATTTTTCTCTAATAATTTTTTGTTTCTTCAATTCAATTAGATAATTTTTTACAGATGTGTGTGACAGGTTAATATTTCTACTGATTTCAACTAAATAATGCATCTTAGTAGGTTCATTAAAAAACACGTCTGCAACTTTTAACATATTATAATTTTGTAACATATATGATAAAAATGTAATACATATATTTAAATGTTTAGTTTTTTAACCACATAACAACCTTCTTTCCTATATCCTAATTTCTTATAGTATTCTCTAACACCTATCCCAGAAATAACAACCACTTTATTTTTATTATTTTGTCTAGCGATTTGTTCAGCTTTTTTTAATAATTTTTTACCAAGCCCTTTATGTTGGACATTACCTTCTTCACCTATATGGTGCGTTAAAGAATTTTTTTTATTCTTTAACGTGCCTATTTGAAAATCCTGGTTTTGTTCTGGATTTTCAATACCAACAGCGGTTCCAACAACGTGTAATTCTCTTATTAAAGCACTGTTATCAGTAATTTCTTTTCTTAAACATTGAGAAGGAAACCTTAACCTACAATAGCCAAATAATGATTCGCGTTTTGTATCTTCAAATGAAATAAAAAATTCTTTGCCTTGGCTAGCTTCATACTCTTCAACAAATAGTTTAATGTTTTTAGTGTTAATTGATTTATTTCTTGACATTAAACCTGCTTCACGGCATCTTATACAATTACAATCTTTTGCAATGTATTGTCTTAGATTAGTACGGTCAACACCTGCTTCTGACATAAACGTTGGAATATCACGTTGAACCCTCATGATTCTTATCCAATATGGTATGTGTTTCTTGAACTTAGAAATAATGTTTGATGCAGTTTTAGTTGTAATTGGTTTATACTTGCCTTGTTTATACAATTTATACAATGCAGTTCCTTTCATAACCATTGTTGGATATATTTTATACATGTCCGGCCTAAAATCTGGATTATCTAATGTATCTTTTAACATAGTTAGGTCTTTCTTTGGACTGCTTAACGGCAACCCTGGCATCATGTGATAGTTAATCTTTAACCCTAAATCTTTCAATATTCTTGTACTATCAATGATTTCTTTAACACCATGACCACGATTAACAAACATCAATATTTTATCATCTGTTGCTTGAACACCTAACTCAACTCTCGTACACCCTTGTTCAAGCATTTCATTAGCTTGTTTCAATAAACCCCAGTCAGGTTTTGTTTCAATAGTTAATCCAACACAACGTATTTTAGAAGTTTCATTATTTTTTTGTTCTTTTAATAAAGTTGATTTACTTTTTAGTTTCAATAATTTAGTCTGAATTCTTCTAGTTCTATTTTTATCAAAAATATCTCCTGGCAGTTCAAAAAATTGTTTGAATTTTGTCCAGTTAAATCCATTCTTAGAATAAAACAGTTTTGAAAAATCATTCATTGCTTTGAAAACATAACACACAAAATTATTTTGATAATTTTTATCTAAAGCAGGAAACGTTCCTCCCTGTATAATAACTTCTGTTTTTTCAGGGTTTTGATTAAGTACAACAAATTGTTCTAACCTGTTCATTACAATAAGGTAAGGATCATAATTATTTCTTATAGAACGCATTGTGCTAGGTTCTTTACCTGTATAGGATTGTGGTACATCTCCAAATTCACTTCCAGGACCGCCTGGACAATATATACAAGTACCGTGCGGGCATTTATGCGGTTTGCACATTAAAGCAATAGGTGCAACTCCAGACAAGGTTCTAGTAGGTTTTGTTATTAAATTTAATTTTTTGTAATCTTTAGAATTTGCATTCAATAAAATCTCTGCATTAGTTGGGATTTTTTTTAATCTGTACTTTTTAGCAAGTTTGTTTTTTAGCCTATTAAGTTCTTTTGGATTTAGTTTCTTTCTCTTAAGTACAGGAATTATTTCTTTGAAAAAGTCACTCATAATCATCTGGAAAAATCACTTGTTATAAAAATAATGCTATTTAGAACCAGATTTATAAATAAGATTAAAACACTTATTATAATGACAGGATTTATATGGGGAGATGGCCCATCTGGATCACGTGATAGAGATGCTCCATCACCGGTTTCGTGGAGGAAGAGACTTGAAAGTATATTGAGAACTGGAACAGCAGGAAGATGGGAAGTTAACCCGCTAGACATAATTGATACATTACATGGATATCAAGGAGATCAAACTGAATTTATTCAATATCTGGCTGATGTTATAGTTTCATTAAAAGAATACCAAAAGATTCCTCAACAAATTGATATACCACAGATGGAAGATTGTACTAGTTTATTTGAAAGTATTTTTTCTGATGACTCAATAGCAATCATATATTTAACTATTGCTCAAAATTATGTAAGAACATATGCATATCAACCAAACCCTTAAAAACCTTCAAATAATCTAATATCTTAAGGGGGAAATACTATAATGATAGATCTTAAAAAACTACAATCATTACTTCAAAAAACACCAGTTGACAAGAATTATCCTAAACACGTTGTTCTTAATTTATTTTCATTAAACTCAACAGAAGAAAACAAAAAAATAGATTTTGAAAAGTTAGTAGTTATTTTAGATGAAATAATCGATGCTCAAAAAGAAAAAAATATACCTATTTTAACAATATCATTAGGTAGCAAAGAGGATATTGATGAAATATTGTTATACGAACATTGTAAAAAATTATTACAGAAAGCTATTGAACATAAAATTAACATTACATTTTTTGGGAGATGGTATGATTTAATGGGACAGTTAGTTGAAGAAATTAAACGAGTTGACAAAGAGACTAATGATTTTGACCATTTCTTTCTTAATATTTGTATTAATTACAACAGTCAACAGGAGATTGCGGATGCGTCCAGAGTAATAATTAGAAAAATTATGTTAGAAAAAATGGACATTGATTCGATAACTCCTGAAACTTTCAAAGAAAACGTTTACAGTAGTTATTTCATGCCGCCTGATTTAATAATTGAACCAGATAACAAGTTCAGAGGAACTTTCCTATGGGACAGTGCTAATTCTACAGTTATCCAATTAAATAAAAAAATCCTTGAAATAAATAAAAATGATTTTGTAAAAGCTATTGAGAAGTTTGCTGGGAAATAGATATATAATGACTCATAAGGTTAATCACTAATCTTCAAGCAATTTTTCAGCTATTTCTACTCCAATTCTATGACATGGACTATTTTCTTTGTATAACTTGACACTTTGACGAATTTTTCCATACATCTTGTGGCAATTTTTTGCACTTCTTAGCATTTTATAAGTATCCCCAGGAAATTGTGTTATGCTCAAATCAACTACTCCTGCAATTAAAAGAGCTATGAATATTGGTCCCATACAGCATACTAAGGATGCGATTCCTTCAGTTAACATAGTTTCAACAATTTTGTATGTGCCGTAACCACCTATAGCAGTTGCTGCATATCCTGCAAGTGTTATTCTGTTATTTATTGCAGCTCTGACAAAATCTAAAGTTTTTTCTCCAAAACTGACAGAATCCCGAAGTGCTAAATCATATATTTTAATTAGTTCTAGCCCAATGCGTTCCCATTTATCTACTATTGGATCTCCATAAGGACGTAATGTATCAGTTGTCAAATAAATTAACCAGGTATGATAATTATCCAAACATTCTTGCGCCCATTCTCTCCTTTGTTCAGAAACTTCACAATTCAATATTGCTTTATACACTCGTTGTTTAATAGGATCAAAATCAATACGTGTGAATGAATTACTTTCAACATGAACTCTATTAATTTCATTTTCTACTTCACTCAATAAAGTTTCATAATCACACCAACTATTTCCCAATAAGTTTCTTATCTCACTTTCTAAATCTAATAAGTTTTCTGTCATATTCAGTACAAATATGATAAGAGTTAATATAAAAAATTATTTAATAAAATCAAATGTAGAATCCCACGTTCATTTTAATAAAATTAAGCACTAAATTTATATACAATATACTCTTCCACTTTTTTCATAATGGCTCTTAAAAAAAAATCTAGGTTAAAGTACACGACTACTAAAGACATTCCTGTTTCTAAAAAAATAGTTGACCAGGTTATTGGCCAGGATCATGGTGTTAATATTGTTAAAAAAGCCGCTGAACAAAGACGGCACGTGTTATTAATTGGCGAACCTGGTACAGGTAAAAGTATGCTTGGATTGGCATTGGCAGAATTACTGCCAAAAGAAAAGTTAGTTGATGTTTTGTCTTTCCCGAATCCCAATGATGAAAACCAGCCATTAGTAAGGACAATGCCTGCTGGAAAAGGCCGTGAGTTTGTGATGAAAGCTAAACTGCAAAGCCAGTCTACTTTGAAAAATATGAACATTATAATGATCATTCTTGTCATAATAGCAACATTCCTACCTTATTATTTATGGAAAAACGAATTTTTTGTGCAGAACAATCCAACTGCTAACGCAATCATATATTCAGCGTCAATGGTAACAGGCATGGTATTTATTTTTGGTTTTGTGTTCATGATGAACTTTGGCAAAAAAATGGAAAATAAGTCAAAAGCACCAAAAGTTATAGTAGACAATTTTGGTAAAAAACAAGTACCGTTTTTTGACGCAACAGGCGCGCATGCTGGTGCATTACTCGGAGATGTATTACACGATCCGTTCCAATCAGGTGGATTAGGAACACCGCCACATGAAAGAGTTGTTACAGGCATGATACATAAAGCACACATGGGCGTATTATTTGTCGATGAAATTGCAACATTACAACCGCAGACACAACAAGAATTATTAACTGCGTTGCAAGAAGGTAAATATTCAATCACTGGACAAAGTGAAAGAAGTGCAGGTGCAATGGTACGTACAGAACCAGTACCTTGTAGTTTTATTATGGTCGCTGCTGGTAACATGGAAACTGTTAAACACATGCATCCTGCTTTAAGATCAAGAATCAGAGGATATGGATACGAAGTTTTCATGGACGAAACAATACCTGACACTCCTGAGAACCAGGATAAGATCGCGATTTTTGTTGCACAAGAAATTAAAAAAGATAAGAAAATACCGCATTTCTCAAAATCTGCAGTTGAAGCTATTATTTATGAAGCTAAGAAACGCGCTAATAGGAAAGGCCATTTAACATTACGATTAAGAGATTTAGGTGGGTTAGTAAGAGCAGCAGGTGATCTTGCTAAAGAAGAAGGTAAGAAATTAGTACAGGCTGAACATATTAAAAAAGCTAAACAAGTTGCAAGGACATTAGAACAACAAATTGCAGATAAATATATTGAACGGAAAAAAGAATATGAAGTTATTAAATCAGTTGGTAAACAAATAGGTCGTGTGAACGGGTTAGCTGTTATTGGTGGAGGAGCTGCGTTTTCAGGTATCATATTACCCATTGAATCTGAAGTAACTTTAAGTGGTAAAGACTCACAAGTCATTGCAACTGGTAAACTAGGAGAGATAGCAAGAGAAGCTGTTAAAAACGTTACTGCGATTGTTAGGAAATTTTTTGGCGAAGATATCCGTGGTAAGTACGACATTTATGTACAATTTTTACAAACGCATGAAGGTGTTGAAGGTGATTCAGCAAGCATTGCAGTTGCAACCACTATCATATCTGCTCTGAAAGGAATTCCTATTAAACAAGAATATGCAATGACAGGTAGTTTATCAGTTAGAGGAGAAGTCCTCCCAATTGGCGGTGTAACTAGTAAAGTTGAAGCTGCAATTGAAGCAGGCCTGAAATACGTTATTGTACCGAAAAGTAACATGCAAGATTTAATTATTTCAAAAGAAAAATTGTCAAAAATAAAAGTTATTCCAGTTGAAAATATTATTGAAGTACTTGAACAAGCACTTGACTGGACAGGTAAAAAAGATATTTTAAAACAAATAAAGCGTAAATGAACGAGTCATTTTTAGTTAAACTAGCTATTATTGTTTCTGTACTAGGCATTACTTTATTATATTTTATTTCTGGTAACATTGAAGTTAATGATACTACCATTCAAAAAATCACAAACGAAGAAATAACTGGTAGTGTTCAAATTAAAGGTCAGGTTAAAGAAATCACAAAATCCGATAAAGTAACATTCTTAGTTATCAACCAGGAAAGTGAAATTAAAGCCATTGCGTTTGACAAATTAGAAGTTGTTCAAGGAGATTATGTTGAAATAACAGCCAGAGTTTCTGATGATAGTGATGAAAAAGAATTGATAGTTGAAAGATTAAAGGTTCTAAATTAACGAAATATATTTAAACTCTGACTTATCAATTCTGTATTAAGTGTGGGTATATGGGTAATAAACAGTTGTTAAAAGTAGTTGAAGAGTTTATTGAAGAAAAAAAAGCTTCTTGGAACCATGATGAATGGTTAGGTTTTGTGCATCATGTTAAAAACCAAGGTCATGATGTCAAAGAACACGCGTTAGGAAGTTTATTAGAATCTAAAAAAAAAGATTATTATAAAAGAAAATTGCATCAAGAAGAATTGATTAAAGAAAAACGAATTCTTGAAAAATCTGCTAAATCAATGTTTAAGAATGAAAAATTGTACAAAGATCTTGTTAAACAAAACAGGAAACTTATTGAAAAAATAACTCATTTGAAAAAAAGTCTTGACGCAAAAACTAAACTTAGCCAATTACACAAAAAGTCAATTAAGTTACTTGAAACATTGGTAAAAGCCAAAGATGTTGAACTTGGTAAAATAAAAAGATTGTTTAAAACCACTCAAGAAAATTATAATCTGAAAAAGAAATTTTTTAACCAAGCAGAAATTAAACTAAAAACACTTGGAAAACAAATAACTAAGAAAAAAATTGATCTTCATAAAAAAGAACTATGGATCAATACAAACGAGAAACCTTTGAAAGAACTAAAGAAAAACCTTGACAAGTTAAAAGCACAGTTAACAGAAGAAGAAGTTAGGTTAAATAAAAAAGAACATGATTTAGTTACTATGAAAAATAATTTAGCATTAAAAGAAGAGGATGTTAATTCAAGGCTTAAAAAAATAACGTCAAAAGAAGATTGCATAGCAAAAAATGAAAAAGATCTTAACAAAAAGAAGAAATCTTACAAGGATAAAGTAAAAGAACTAAACAATAAAGAGAAAAAAATAAATAGGATTAATAATGAGTTAGAAAAGAAACAAACAGATTTGGAAAAAAAAGAAAAAAATCTTAGTGGCCATAGAAAAGAACTTGAAGAACAAATTGACACTATTTCAAAGGAAATTAAAGAAAACGAGAAATTGTTAAAAGAGATTCATAAGAAAAGTAGAAAATGATTAAGCAACGTAAAAAAGAGTTAAAGAAATATGAAGAACTTCTTGAGAAAAGATATAATGAGTTGCAGAAACACAAAACTGAACTAATTGGAACTAACAATAAACTGGAAAGAAAACAAGCAGATCTAAAAAGTAAATCAAAAAAGATAAGAAAACAGTTAAATGAATTATCAGATAAAAAAGCTTCATTTACAAAAACAATTAACATTCTGGAAAAGAAAAAGAGTGAGTTAGAAAATTATACAAAATCTCTTAATACAAGGGAAAAATCTATTAAAAATCTATACAATCATACAGTTGAAAAAGAAAAAAGTCTGGTGAAACTTAAAAAAGATCTTGACAAGAAAAAGACTGATCTAGATAATTATGCAACAAAGTTAAAAGAGAAAAAGTTTGAGTTGAACAAAAAACAGAAAGAACAAGATTCTTCTGATTTACAGCTTAATAAAAGAGATAGTAGATTAATAAAAAATGAAGACAAGATTAAAAAGAAAAATAAGTTCATGGAAAAAAGGTTTAAAGAACTTCATAAATTAGAAAAATCTGTGAAACAAAACCAAAGATTTAACAAAAAAACTTTGAATTTGGTTAAGAAAAAGATTCAGGAGAAGTTAGACACAGAAAAGAAGATTGATAACAAAAAATTAATTATTGAAACTAAGCTTAAAAAATCATTAATTTTAAAGAGATGGTTGTTAAAAAAGTTTTATTTAGTTTCTGAAAAAGAACAGGACCTTAAAAATCAAAGAAAAGAATTTTTTGAAACAAGAAAAAATCTAAAACATGACCTAGAAATAGTCATTAACATGCGAAATGATGAAGAAAAAAAAATACACGAGTTAAGACAAGAACTTAAAAAACATAATAATCTACATAAAAGAAATAAAGAGTTGAACACTAAAAAGAACAGAAAGTTGTTAAAAAAAGAAGTAATGCTAATAAAAGCTGAAAAAGAACTAATGAACGGTCGTGATAACTTGAGTAAGTTAAAAAAACATTACCTTAGTGAGCTCAACAAGTTAAAAAAACGCGAACATGGTTTTAAAAATTATGAGAAGTCTATTTCTAAATTAAAAGAGTATGTTAAACAAAAAATATAATTATTCAAATTCTTTATCAAGATCTTTTTCTTTAGTTTCGTCGTAAGCTTCGTCGTGTCCTTTTAAAAAACCTTCCTCTTCAGGAGATATCTCATCGTTATCTAACGCATCTTCAGGTTTTTCTTCAATTGAATCATCGTATACTTCTTCGTCAACATCTACCATGGTCAAACCACCCCATTATTAATGTTTAATTCAGAAAAGGTTAGTATAAGTTTTTTTTAAAGTTTTTGGTTTTTAGATAGTATTTATTCGTGTTTGAAACATACGTTTTTTAAGTAAGTCATTTTTCCCATTTTATTATGCAATGGAAATTATATTTTAATGATCTTCATGGTTTTAAAGGAGACATTGGATTTATTTCTGAACCAGTACCTATTGAGAAATCTGAAAATGGTCTTACAAGAAGAAATTTAGTTGCTTTAGATTCACAAGAAGGTGTTGCAAGGATTGCTACAATAGGTCACTTATTCTATGATAGAGAAGATAATCCAACAGGCAGACATCTTATTTATTTTGACAATGAATATGTTCCTATTGGTATTGGAATCAGCCATGGAATCGAAATATCTAGTCCTGAACTAGTTAAAAGTAGTGTTCCCAATCACGTTTCAATTGCCTTTATTGGTCAGCTTCGACAGGATACTACTTACTTGGCTACTGAACATCCTGCGTTAGGAGATTACATAAACAAAAGTCTTGATGCACTCATGGATCTACATAAATAATTTTTAGGATTTACCCTGATTCATAACAGAACTAATAGCTTTTTTGATTTCTTCAGGATCGCCAAGGTAATAATGTTTAATTGGTTTCAGATCACCGTTTAACTCATATACTAAAGGAATTCCTGTTGGTATGTTTAAATTTGGAATATCTTTGTCAGGAATATTGTCCAGATATTTTACTAAAGCTCTTAGACTGTTACCGTGCGCAGAAATAATAACTTTTTTACCGGATTTAAGAACAGGGACAATCGTGTTGTTCCAGTAAGGCTTAACTCTGTTAACTGTATCTTTTAAACATTCAGTTAATGGAATATCTTTTTTATCTACATCACTGTATAACGGATCATTACCTGGATATCTGTCATCTGTTTCTGATAATGCAGGCGGTCTTGTATCATAACTACGTCTCCAGATATGTACTTGTTCCTCGCCAACTTTTTTAGCCATCTCTGCTTTGTTAAGGCCTTGTAATGCACCGTAATGCCTTTCATTTAACCGCCATGATTTGTGTATGGGTATTTTTAGATTCATTTCTTTTAATGTCAAATCCAATGTTTCAATAGCTCTAATAAGAACAGATGTATAAGCTACATCAAATTTGTAACCTTCTTTTTTCAGTATTTTACCTGCGTGAACAGCTTCTTCTTCGCCTTTTTCTGTTAAACCAACATCTGTCCAGCCAGTAAACATATTTTCTTTGTTCCAAACAGATTCACCGTGTCGTTGAAGAACTAATTTTATCATATGTTATAATTCTATTATCTTTGCTATATATAATTTTCTGTGATTAAAGATAACATTTATAATAAAAAAATGCGTTTATT
Source organism: uncultured Methanosarcinales archaeon (assembly GCA_964512765.1). Classification (GTDB taxonomy): domain Archaea; phylum Nanobdellota; class Nanobdellia; order Woesearchaeales; family GW2011-AR15; genus GW2011-AR15. Next base: position 12,751 of record CAZEKF010000017.1, on the reverse strand, counting down.
AAGGTTAGGGGTGTTAGTAAAATCATACAAAATAATGCACTATTACTCAAAGATTTACTTGATAACAAGAACATTGAATTCAAAGAAATTTTGCTTAGAAATGACATCTTATCTGCAATTAATGAAACAGGTTATGTTAAAAAATACAGAACTTCTTACATTATTAGAGATTCATTAATTAAAATATACACAGAAATCCATGATAATAAAAGAAAAATATTCAGTCCAGGGTTATTTGTTGGTTTACAAGGTAGGTTAAACTGTGCTATTCTAACTAGGCATGTTATTGAAGATGTCTTGAAGTGGGACTTTAGCACAGCAATACACTATATATCGTATAAAACATTGTACAAATATCATTTAAGATCTACTAAACAATGTTACAAAAACTTGTACGAAGTTTTAATGGCTGCATATCCTGAACGTTATCTTAAACCATATTATTTCAAAAAATACAAAAACATATGGTTTGATGATAAAGGTAATATGAAACATGATCTTGTAAAAGAAGCTATTAGAGAACTAGTAGACATATTCACTGACAAAAAAGGGAAGTATAAGTATAATTTCAAAATAATGCCAAAATGGATCAACTATAAAATGTTCCAAAAAAGTATTCTTCCTTACAATGCCAACCTTAGTTACATGTTAAACAATTGTTTTAACAATAGTCCTATAGACGCAATCATTTTCGCATATCCTGAGCTTAACTTGAAACCATATTATTTTAAACATGTACCTAAAAATTATTGGAAAGGTAAACAAGGTAAAAAGCACGCTAAACAAATCATGAATGAGTTATTTAATCGATTAACTGATAATAATGGACCATACAAGTTCAGCAAAAAAGACGTTGTTAATCTAATGAAATACAAAACATATCATAAACCATTATTACCTTATGGGAAAAATCTTGGGGGAATGTTACAAGCACTGTTCAATAATTCACCAACTAAACCTTTGGAATTAATAGACGATCCTTATATATGTACTCAAGTGTGTGAAGTATGTAACAAAGAAGAACGTGAAGCTTGTTTGCATAATAGGACAAAAATGAGAATGGAAAGTTGAAGTTTTAGTATGTAAATACATTTATAAATTAAACTATACTTCTTCATAGCATGACAGGTCAGTACTATTTAATCGTGTATCACGATGGAGATTTGACTAATTATTCCATAGTTGATGAAAAATTTGAATATGTTGGTCCAACACATGGTTCTAAAGAAGAATTATTTAAGTTTAGCGATTCTAAAGATATTTGTAGAAATGATATTGTTTTAGATATTGAACCTATGAAATTGACAGAAATAAGAAATGCACTTGATTATGGAGGAACAGATTTAATTATTACAGTATCTCAATTAGAAGAAAAATTAGATTCATAAATTCAAAAGTACATCTTTATTTTTCATCCACTTTAACCTCATTTCTTCAAGTATTTGAATTATTTTATTTCTACTTTCTGAGTTTAGTCCTTTCCAATCAATTAATGCATAATCAACTTTTTCATGTGTTGCATTAACCATTTTTTGGATCATTTTTTCATCAATATAACTAATCGCATACTTAGGACAGATATGGCTCATTGCAATGTTTGAGTTAAGTTCAATTTTATTAAAACCAGTACAATAATGACTACCTCCGAAACCAAGTGCTATATCATAATCTTTTTGTTTATAGTTTTCAATAGTTTTAATTATAGTTTTAGCAATTATAGTTCCTGCATTTTTATCTTTCCATTGTTCTTCACTAGATCCAATTTCAATAAAAAAAACAGGTTTCCTTGTTAATGGACCATGATGCGTTGCTTCTAATGTAATTTTGTATTCTGTATCTTTGCCTAACTTAATCAATGTAATTAAAGCATCTTTCATTAAAGATGCAGTTGTAGTGCATAATTCTGTATCACTACCTCCAAATTCTGCTTTAGAAAAATTACCAGGGACGTGAACAGATAAAGTTTTTTCACCTGACTTACTTTGATGCCTTGTAGCAAACACAAAATAATCAGTTTCTATCTCATTTTCAGGGTTTTCAAAAAATACAGTATCTTGTTTAATTGTGTACAAATTTATTTTATTTTCATTAACTTCTAACTTGAATACTGGGTAATCATGAAACAGTATGTTAGTTTTCACAAAATCAAATTGTTCCAACAATCTCTCTCTTATGTTCATACCTGCTATATCTTTCTCAGATACAATAATTGTGAATTTCATTAATAGAATAGCAAAAAACTTAGGTTTTTATTTCTTTTCATAATATTCTCTAACAAACTTTGAATATACTTTTTCAATTATTTTTTTTTCTTTTTGTTTCCATTTTACACTTCTTTGTTTGTCATATTCAACAGTGAATAATACCCAAGATGTAAAAAATAGAACTAGAACAGGTATCAAATATATCATTCTTGTGTTAAGATTTTCATTTATTGTTAAAAGTGATAACATAAGAACAAATAATACTGAACTAATGAAATGAAGCTTCATAACTATGTGGTAGCAACAATTATTAATATATTCTGTCTGGGTAGAAGACTTATACCTAGAATACTTATAAGTATTTCTCCTAAATAAGTATTTTCCAGTTATAACAAAAAATCGATACATATATAAAGTGTTTTTGTACTATCTATTTGAATATGAAAGACATGTATCATAAAGTTGGGCCATTTATTATAGGTATTTTTCTTCTATACCTAACGTTTTTAATGGTTAAACCGTTTATAATGCCGTTCTTAACTACAGTTTTAATCGCTTACATATTCTATCCAGTTTTTTCAAAAATTAGTCAAAAAGTTAAAAGTCGAGGCTGGTCATCTGTCATCATGGTTCTTATTGTATTTTTAATTGTAATTATTCCTTCAATCTATGTAGTTAGCGAGTTGATTAGCGAAATTCCTGGCGCATATTCTAAAGTGTCAGATGTAATACAGAACACAACGTTTATCCAAAATAATTTATATGAATCATATCTTAGTGATCTTGGAATTAATATTGATATTAAAGACCTGTTAGAAACTTTTGTTGGCGTTGTTTTAACTAAATTACAGTCGATATTAACATCTATCCCATCAAAAATATTATACACGTCAATTGGCGCATTTTTCTTATTTTTCATATTTAAAGATGGAGATAGACTTGTTAAAAAATTAGTTAGTTATCTGCCGTTTGGACGTAAGAAAAGCTTAATTATCCTTAGACATTTAAAAAATATGGCAGATGCTGTCATTTACGGCCAGATTGTTACAGCATTTATCCAAGCAGTACTTGCTACTGGAGCGTACGTTGTATTAGGGTTAAAAGCCCCATTATTATTAGGTGTGATCACTTTTGTTTTTGCTTTAATACCTATGATTGGTCCAATGTTTATGTATTTACCATTGTCTTTAAGCATGATAACCTCTTCAATAATTGGTAACCAATCATCAAGTTTGTTTAAAGGCATTGCCTTACTTATTTACGGACTTGCTATTATTAGTAGTGTTGATAATATTGTTAAACCTCTTCTCATTAGCGAAAAAGTCAGGTTACACCCTGCACTGGTTGTTGTTGGTGTTATCGGCGGTTTAACAGTTTTCGGTGTTTTAGGTGTAGTATTAGGTCCTTTAATTCTTGCACTGTTATCCTCATTGTTCAAAATCTATGAAATGAAAGATGAAATGATTGAACAGCGTGTAACAGTTAAAAAGAAAAAGAAATAGTGGAAAAATATAAAAACAAATCTTCTTTGGTTCATTTAAAATCCAATTGAAATAAGGTGAATAGTGATTTTAAATGAAACTGAACATTGATAAACTAAAAAAGACAAATGGTTTAGCCTTATTTTTAGGAATGTTTGTCGGAGACGGTGGTCTGTCAATTAAAAAAAATGGTGAAGGCTATAGAATTTATCCAATCACGTTTTACAATTCTGAAAAAAAATTAGTTCTATTATTCCACAAATTATTTTATAAATTGTTCAAGATAAAAGGTAATATCAGAAGTAGAAAAAGAGAAAATAAAAAAGAATTGTGGGAATTCGAAAAATATTCAGTCAAAATGTATAATATCATTAACAAGGATTTTGAAATTCCCTGCGGTAAAAAAGCATCTAAGGTAAGGATCCCTTCTTTTGTACTCAGTGGAGCAGAGTCAATAAAGTTACACTTTTTCCTTGGTTTATTGGTAACTGATGGAAGCATACAAATAAACCGAATACAATTTCATTCTGCAAGTGATGATTTGCTCATTGATTTAAAGAAAGTAATTCATGAATTGTGGGGATTCAATAAAAAAGTAAAAACATATATACAGAAGAACAAATATTATTCATATCAGTTAAGTTTAAAAAAATCAGAGAGTTCCAAAATATTAACCAAGATGCCAGCGTCGCATAATCCGGTATTGCGCCGATTCTTGAGTCATAAAACTTTGACTAAGAAGCGTAAGCCTTGAGCGTCTATTCGCTATTGAATACCGAGTAAGCCGGTCCCTTTGGGATTCCCGGTTCAAATCCGGGCGCTGGCGTTTATTTTCTTGCTAACTTAGAATTCTTAACATCAAATCTCCATATACAACAAACAAAATAATATTAAACGTTATATTAACAATATTAAAAATAATTAAGCTAACAGTGTTAGCACCTATTAATTTTGTAAAGATAAACGTTAACAGATTGTAAATAATTGTAATTATAATTCCTAGTACAGCAAAGTCATAACTTCTGAAAAAATACGCAAAGTATCCTATCAATGTATATAATGTAACTGTTACAACAAAATAATTAGATGCACGACTCTCAGCTAAATAATTAACAACCATTAACAATGCACCCATTGTTGCTCCTATCTTTGAACCTAGTGTAACACTAATTGCAACTGTGCATAATAATATCAGTTCAATACCATAGAAATGTTTTCTAATAAACGCAAAAGGTATTCTTCGTTTAACAAATGCAAACACTGCGTTAATGATCACTAATAAAAGTAATATCAATATTCTTCTAATTGAATCAAACGAGAATGCTAGTAAAAACAAAATTGAGAATAATAACAATATCCTGAGTATTGTTCTATTTCTAGTTTTTTTTGTTGTTTTCTTTGTAAATAGAGAACGTATTCCCAATTTTTCTGACAAGGACCGCATTGCATGTATTAATAATCTCATCAATGATTTCATTTGTATCTTCAACTGGACAATTGTTTAGTATCTTAATTTTGATTATGTTTCGTTTTTTAAGAAGCTTATTTACTTCGTTAATAACATTATCATTAACTCCGTTTTTGCCAATTCGCAGAATTGGCTGTAGATTTTTAGCTTTTTGTTTTAATTTAAGTAAATCCATAACTTCAAAAGAAACAACATTGAGTTTAAAAGGTTATTGACCTAATTTACTACCAACCGGAATAACTTTAACTATATCATCAAGATCATCAGAATTAAGTTTTGCTTTGATTTTTTTAGCAATTGCACTTGTTTTATCTTTACCTTGGATAATTTCAACATAATCTTTACAATGTGTTTTAACAGCACTTTCTGGTCCTGACATTACTCTTCCATCTTCCATTTTACCTATAAACAGTTTTAAATGTGTTGTTAATATAGTTTTTTTACCATATATCATAAAAGAACCTTTACCAATAAACTCACCAGAAGGAGCTTCTTTAGATACTTGGTCAGGGTTAACATAAAATATGTCTGCAACTGTCACACCTGTTTTCCATGCTTTTGAATAACAAGCAACAAACTGTGCGCATTCTTCAATACATTTTTCACTTGGTTTTTTACTTTCTGTTTTCAAAACACCAAACGGACTAGCAGGCAACTCAGAATGAAACACTAAATCTTCTTTATCTGTATGTTTTTTAATAATAATTTCGTTAGTTGTTGCATCTCTACCTGCAATAAATAACATATTTTCAGAAGTGTAAAACCATCTAAACTTTTCATACCAAGCTTTTTTCCTAATTACTTTTTGTTGTCTTTGTTTTTCTTCCAATTCTTTTTTCTTAATATTTTGTTCTAGTTTATCCAGTTTGATTTTAGTATGTGACAATGCTTTTTTAGCACCTTCAATCTTTTTTTTAGACTTTTTAGCCTGGTTAAAGTACTCAGAAGCGTTTTGTTCAAGTGATTTTGTAAAGTCAATTGTGATTCGCATATACACATGAGAATGAGATGTGTTTAATAAATTTTTTCACATTAAACATCAGCGTTAAACAAAGTGCCGAAGGTGATTTCGGAGAGGAACGGAAGAAAACTTTTTCTACTATGAAGAAGACACCATAGAAAAATTTAATAATAAAAAATAGTTATCCTATTAAATTATGGTTGAAGTTCTAGATGAATGTGTTCTAATTACACCAGAAGAAAGGCAGTTATTAGTTTCTGAATTAGAAAGTATAGGGTTTTATGTTACACTAAAAGCAGGGCATGTTCATGTGAATGAACCAGAACCAACACATCCTGCACCTTTTATGGGTAATGAATTTTATGATGGAGCCGATTTGCCTGTAGCTATTGTTTTACCGTATAAAGGGAACGTATTTAAATTCGAATTATTGAATACAGAAGTGGATTTTCCTAAAGATTATCATTCTCAAGTAAGAGAATTATTTGAACAATTATTTGATATTAAGATCTTTTATTAAGCAAAAGTTTTCCGAGTAATAATTGCGACTAACATATATTAAACGAAGCAATATTTCGTTTAATAGGCTATTTTAAAGTATAATGTGTAATTAGTATATTGAAATTCTAATTCTCAAAAAGGAAATTAAAATAACAAAATTCACATCATAGCATCTTTCAATACATGATGACAAGAACAATCTTTTTCTTCAATATTTGGGATAATGTTCATTAACAATTCACGTACTTTGTCAATGTTTTTTTTCATTGTTTGAAGAACCATCTCATTAGTAACTTCATGCTCTTTCCAAACATCATAATCAGTCACACATGAAATGTTAGCGTAACAGATCTCTGCTTCTTTAGCTAAAACAACTTCAGGCACTAATGTCATGTTGATAATGTCTGCGTCCCATGACCTGAACAAATGTGATTCTGCTTTTGTTGAAAATCTTGGCCCTTCAATTACAACACAACAACCGTTTTTGTGATGATCATGGTTTAACTCTTCTGCTTTCTTAGTTAATACTCGTCGTAAATCACTGCAAAACGGTTCAGCAGTTGAAACATGACATGTTTTACCTTTATCGTAAAATGTTTGGTTTCTTTTAGTAGTTCTATCTATAAATTGTGATGTGAAAACAAAGTCACCTGGTTTCATGTTTTCTTTTAATGAACCAACTGCACTAACAGAAATTAGTTTAGTAACACCAAGTTCTTTCATTGCCCAGATATTAGCTCGATATGGTACATTGCTTGGGTTAAATTGATGATCTTTACCGTGCCTTGGCAAAATAACCACGTTTTTACCTTTCAGAACACCTTTTGTAAGCTTATCAGAAGGTTTTCCATAAGGCGTATCAACTTCTACTTGTTCAACATCTTCTAAAAGATTAGGATCATATACCCCTGTTCCCCCAATAAGCCCTATTGCCATATCTGTAAATCACCCTTAACCATGTTTACTAAAATTTTTATTTAAAAACATTTATGAAGTGGAAAATATATAATCTATCCCTTCTTAACTTTATCAGAAACAATTGCAGAGTTACCTTTTGGATCTGTAAGTGTTATAACTATATTCTCACGACCCCACAACACTCTTTGGATTTTTTTTAACTGGTTCTTAGCTTTTTTTCTTACTGATGAATCTTCGTCATCTTTCTGAGTTTCTATAACTTTTTTGATTCTGTTCAAGACACCTTCAACATTTGTCACGTAACCATTTGATATAGCCCCAGGGGTAATCTCAACCAATCTTGGTACTTTAATAGTAGCTGTACTGGATTTAATAACTCTAATGTTAAGATCTTCTTCAGATTCTATTGTTAATGTATGTTTAATAGGTTTGCCGTCACCTTCAACTTCAACATCTGCCATGTGATAATCACATGAACCACAGTCCATTGAAAATATGTAACAAACACCAAAAAACGGTACTTCCCGAGCTGCTTCCCTTAATGTCAATGTGTTATTGCGACACATAGGACATGGCTGTTTTTCCATGACATCAGCTTTCTCATCTGCCATGATCATAAAAAAGTGTAGTCAGTTTTTAAAGTTTTTTATTAGATTTACAAAAACTTTTTAAACTAAGTCTAAATTCAGAGAAGCATATGGCTACTGAAGTTGTTGAAGTGTTAATTGAAGGCGGTAAAGCTACAGCTGCGCCTCCTCTTGGCCCAGCTCTTGGACCTATGGGTGTTAACATTGGCGAAGTTGTTGCAGACATTAACAAAAAAACTCAAGATTTTAAAGGAATGCAAGTACCTGTAAAAGTAAGTATTGATACTGATTCAAAATCATACACTATTTCTATTGGTACACCGCCTGCGTCACAATTATTGATTAAAGAAGCAGGTGTTGACAAAGGATCAGGTAACCCAAACGCTGACTATGTTGCAGACCTTAAAATGGAACAAATCATTAAAGTAGCTAAAATGAAAGAAGACGCTTTATTAGGAAAAGATCCTATCATGCGTGTCCGAGAAGTATTGGGAACTTGCCAAAGTATGGGTATTAAAGTTGAAGGTAAATCTGTGCCTGAATTTTTAAAAGTACTTGAAACAGGCAGTTTTGATGAAAAGATTAAATCAGGTAAAACTGAACTAAGTGCTGAAGAATTAAAAGCACAAGAAGAAGAAAGAATCAGAATGCAGAAAGAAATGGAAGAGAAAAGAGATGAGTTCTTAGCAAAAGCTAATGAAATAAGAGATGCAAATCAAGATAAAGAAAGAAAAGAAGTTGTTGCTTTAATGGTTGAAGCAGAGCTACCAATGCAGATTATTAACGAAGTAATGCCTGAAGAAAAGAAAGAAGAAGGTGAACAATCTGCTGAAGCAGCTGCTGAAGAGAAAAAAGAAGATTAATTCTAATATTAACTATTATAAACAAAGACTTTGTTGTGTTTTTCTTTAGCAATTTGTGTGAATCTTAATAACAAAATGTCATAAACAAACTTAATTTCTAAAGGTTCAAATATCAGTTTAAGAACTTCTTCAACACTATCTATTTTATATTCTAGAATAACTTTTTCATCAGCCTGCTCAAATAAAAAGCATCTGAATACTTGGTTTTTATCTGTTACCGCAACTAAAGGTGTTTTATTAAACCCTACATTTTTTAAGTATTTATGAGCTTCCTCATACATTGAATTTAAATTTGAGCCTTTTGTACGCATTGACTTAACTGAAATTTGTTTTGACATAACAGTAGTAAATAAAGTTAGAGTATATAAATCTTTCGCTTTTTACTACTTCATAGTAGTTTAATAATTTACAAACATATTTATAGTCAAAATTCTCTATATTTTACTAAAATGGCAAAACGCAAGTCAAAAAAACAAGCATTAAATGGTCAACGAGTCGGGTTAGCATTAGGAGCAGTTATCGCACTATATCTCTTATTTTTAGCCTTAGTATCCAAATATTTTGGTTGGGGAACTCCAATAGTACATTTAATAAGTTCAATATACCTTGGATATGATGCAACATTAAGAGGCATTGTTATGGGCATGTTATGGGGCTTTTTGGACTTTTTCATAGCTGGATACATATTTGCCTGGGTTTATAATAAACTGGGTAAATAGAGTTTTTTTATTTATCTCTATTAGAAATCTTTTTATACTATTCTTTTTTCCAAAGTAGCATGAAATTACCAAAATCTAGAAGAACTTATTGTCCGAGCTGTAAAAAACACACTGAACATAAGATATTCCAGGTTAAAAAAGGCCAGTCAAGTTCATTAACATACGGTTCTAAAGTAAGAGCTAGACAAAGAGGAAAAGCGCGTGGATACGGTAATTTAGGAAGATATTCTAAACCTGCAGTTACTAAATTTAAAATGACTGGTAAAAAAGCAACAAAAAAATCAGACCTTAGATATCAATGCAGTGAATGTAAAAAATCACATTTGCAAAAAAAAGGTTTTAGATCTAAAAGATTAGAAGTTGTTTAATCAATCTCAACTGCTTTTTCATTCTTAATTAAGATGTTAGCAATATCTTTGTCTATTGTTATCTCATCACCAGGTTCAAAGGGTCCGTAAACTTCCATTTCTTTACCAAGAAATTTAGGCACTGAGCCAGTGAATTTTAGTTTTACTGTTTCTACTGTTTTCTCAGAAATAGTTTCTTTAGGTGTTTCTTCTTCTACTTGTTCTGGTTTAGTTTCTTCTGTTTTAACTGCTTCTTCTCTTTCATAAGGAAGTTTTGCATTCACTAAGCTCAAAAGAATATCTTTTCTATATTTATCAAGTATTTCTGTAGTTTCATTCAAAATTGGTTTTTCACGATCTAACAATCGAGAATCATCAGCTTGTTTAGTTCTACTTTTATTTATAGCCAAGTGTAATATTTTACGCTCTCTTCGTTCATAAAACTCTTTTATTAACTTTCTTGCACTAACTATCTGAGTTTTAATTTGTTCAGTATCTTTAAGATTCTTAGCTTTAGCTTCTTTATATATCTGGATTTTGTTCTTTAGATAATCAACTAATTGTTTGTATGTTTCAGGATTTATCTCCTGAATTTCTTCATTAGTTTTCTCATTCCTAACAAGATTGTACAAACTCTCAAAAGTAATTGTAGATGTCTCCCCCATGAATATTATAAAAGCAAAATAAATATTTAAAACATTGGTTTATATTTGTTTCCATATTGTAAACAATTAAGTTAGTATTTTTTAGTAGTGATAAAAGCAAGATTTAAAAATAAGATTATAACTTTTCAGACTATGAACCTTAATTATGCCTATGATATTAATCAGTTTTTGATAGACAATACTGAAGAAGATGAATTTAAGGAAAAATGGCTTACACAGTTTAGTGACTTGGAAAGATCCCCAGATCCTAAGTTTCTTGATGATTTTTTAAGACAAGTTCAATTAATACATGAACAAGATCCAGAAATTACTCATTCACTGTTTGTGAGACAAAATTATTTTGTTTTGGAGGATGTTTTTGGTCAAGACCTACAACAATTACGCCTATTTATACAACATCTTAACCACCAAATTGGAGTAGAGTATGTTGAATCTAATTTTGTTAGTGGAATTTATGAAACAGTTGAACGTAGAAGCAGACATATAGATGAATTAATTCATAAAAGTAAGTTTTGGATAGCTGACTTTGTGATAAGACAGGTATCAAAGACCTATGATGGTCAAATTAATTTTGATCTACTGCAACAATATGTTGCCATAGGTTCCAATGCTTGGTGGGCAGGCGTAGTATCAACTTTAGATTCAAATGAACGCACGTATGTAAGAAGTGATACAAGATTAAATGAACATAAAGTTAAGTTGTATGACTCTTCAGATTGGCCAATTTTCATGCTTGACATTGCATTTCAGTTCTGTCAAGGATATTATTGCTCAGGAGCTGCACCTGTTGATGAGATATCCACTCAATTTCAAAAAATTGCTGAGATTTTTACACGATTAACTGAGTTCGAGTTTTATGAAGATAATAAAAGAAGTATGTATGAATCTACTTTAAACACTCTTTCAAGAATATGTGGTCAAAACTGGCCAGGTGAAACAGTAATTGATTACTATTTAGATACTCTTTTAAAAATATTAGAGAATAAGGAACATATCAATATTGAAGAAATAGAGTGTTTTAATAACTCTTACTTTGAAGTATTTGAAAGTGCCGAGTGGGAACATTCTTGGCAAAGAGATCCGTTTAAAGCATTTTGTGATGACGTAAAAGAACTTAGTAAGTATGCACCTCAACATTTTTCAAAAACTGTTGAAGAGTTAAAAAATATTTATGTCCTAGGTCTTAAATACTCTGATTTAGCAACAGTAGTAATGCAAAACTTTGTATTAGATCAAGCTAGACTTGAAAGAGAGTCAATTGAATCTTTCTTACAAGAGTATATAAAAGAAGATCTTGCACACAGGGCTCAATTTGGAAGACCACTTCCGTTTTACAGAATGAAAAATAGCAAATTTTGGTACACAGATCTTGTAACTGCAATTGTCATGAAATCACTTGATTATCAAGATACTTCTGACTATCGTCAGTTTATTCATGAATATTTTATATCAGATAATTTTACAGAGATATTAGGAGAACGTGATACTGTAATTTATAATGACATTGGTGCGTTTATGGGTGATAAATCTGTTGTAGCATTGGAACAATTATATACCATTGCTCAGGAAAAAGGTATTAAAAAAATTGTAATGCGAATTATTGAACCTGCTCCTGGATTAAGAGAAATTGCGTACTGGAAATTGCATGATTGTTTGGCTCATCTTCAAGATCGATTTGGTCATTCACATGTTGATGTTGAAATAAGAAGAGTAGAAGAAGGTGATTTTGATGATCTTGAGCATTATCCAATGATAGAAGCAAAAGATGCTTTAAACATGTATGTGGGTCAAAATCTTACGATTAATTATCCAGAAAATGAAGCAGAAAGTAATATCTCTGCATTACCTGCCAAAGATGATTTTGTTTGGATAAGTTACGAACCTACTGTTAAAGACGTGCAAGACTATAAAGGCCAGTCTGTTATAGGAGAAAAAATGTTTGAAAGAAAAGGAGCTAAAGAAGGTGACTTACATAGATGGTATAAAAATGAAATAAGGGGACACCCCTTATAATCCCCTTCCGCTTCGCTACTCTGC
>CAZEKF010000016.1:0-29742 GCA_964512765.1 uncultured Methanosarcinales archaeon | reverse complement strand
CGCAGAGTAGCGAAGCGGAAGGGGATTATAAGGGGTGTCCCCTTATTTCATTTCTAAACTCATTAAAACCACCTTTTGCTTTCTATTTAAATATTATAGGATACAAAAAGTATCTTATATTTAAATCAACCTAAATATCAAAATATTACAAAAATAAGAATCCCTCCTCCCAGATTCGAACCGGGGACCTTTCGGTGACGGCTGACTGTTTTTCATCCATTGCTTTTAGCATTGTCAAACAGCGATTTTCTACAGCCGAACGCTCTAGCCGCTGAGCTAAGGAGGGTTTATTCATAGAAAATACGTATGACTTTTAAACTTTACTCTCAGAAAAAACAGTTCTAATGATAAACACAAGTATAATTGCCCTGTTGTGCCATTTGTGTTAAGAAGTATTCGCTGTCTTTTTTTTCAACAAATCCATTAGAAGCTAGTGAATTATTTAGTGCCCTATACAATTTTGATTGTTTTTCTACTGTTTCTCCGCCAGGTAATTTTTTTGCTAAATCATGGAATTCAATTCCATCTTCTACAGGAATATAACTCAGAAGAAGAGCAAGGAATGGAGAAATTTTTCCTTTAACTGGATTTCCTTGATCAAGTCCATTAAAACTAACATGTGTAGGTGATCGTGGAGTGGAGTTTAATGCATCCCCGACAGTCTTCAAATTGGCCATGGTGAATTGGAAATAAGTTTTATATTTAAACATTATGGTAGTCTTGACTGTTAAGTGATTAACTAAAAAATTATGTTAAACAACAACATTTAAAAACTCTATAGTCTCAACATTAGTCATGGCAAAGATGGAGCAGATAGTAAAACCAACTAAACCATTGGTACAGAAACAACCAAAACAAAAAAAGACAGTAAATATTTCAAACAACCAGTTAATAGGGATTGGATTACTTGTTCTAGGAATTATAATGATTGGATATGCAATAATGACTTGGTAATTACTTAATAGTAATAAAAAGAATAACATTTATCAATTCCAATGATGTTAATGCAAAAATATTATAATAATCCAGAGAGAGGTGCCCTTGATCTTAAACCTTTTGCAGGTGAAACTTCTCCGGTAAGTATTATAAACCGTCGTCGTGAACACATGGTTCAAACTGATTTAATCATAGAAAAAGTTTATGATGAAGGATTAAGATTGCTTGATGAATATTTTCTTCCTAAACTTGGCAAATAGATTGGGATCACTCAAAAACAAAAACAGGTTCTTCATAAAATCTGGCATCGCCATTTTTTATTCTTTTATTAATATATTTTTGTAATCTATTATTTTTTTCTTCAGTAGATTCATTGCTTAATAACACATTAATGTCAAAATCCAGTCTTAGTACTCGTTTAGGAATTAAATGTCGTATTGTGTCACCATAAAACAGCAGTTTGCGTGTAAACATTTCAACAGTATCAACTTTTGAAGGAATAGGTGAACAATATACTAACGAATCAGGATATTTATTTAAATAGTCTTGAAGATTATCATGCGCAATTCTTATTAATTCATATTTTGACAATATGTCAATTAACTCTTTAAAACTAGTAAGAACAGTTTCAGAACCTTTATCATATTTTATTAGATAAGCTATGTTCTTGTTTATGAAATTCCCCATAAAACCATCTTTTTTAAATAAAAAATTAATCAATTCAAGAGGTGACTCTTCTATTATTACTCCTTTAAGTTTTCTAATTTCATTTAGTAACTCGTCAATTTTAATTCCTTTAACAACTAAGTCCCATGATTCAATAATAATCTCATCATCATCATAGTCAATGACCTGGGCAAGAACATGTTTTGCATTTAGTTTTTTTAATGCATCAAACCTGCTAGTACCGTCAACTACCATGTATTCGTCTAAGACTTTTGCCACTAAAATTGGATTCTTAATTAGTTTTGATTTAGCAAATGATTCTTTTAATTTATTAACAGATTTAGGATCAGAAAATGCAGCTATCCTTACTTTGCCTATGGGCAATATTTTCAGTTCAGGGAAAGAATATGTATCCATGGGAAAAGAAGTAAATACAATCTTATTTAAAAATATTTTCTATGTAGATTGAGATTTTACATCTCCATGCCAGGAGCAGGTCCTTGTGGCGGTATTTGTGGTCTATCACCAGAAGCAATTACATCATCAATCCTTAATATCATTGTTGCGACTTCACTTGCACTTGAAACAGCCTGAGTTTTTACTTTTAATGGTTCTAACACTCCTCTTGTCCATGCGTCCATTACTTTGCCAGTGAAAACATCAATGCCTGCCCATACAAGGTTTTTTTCGTGCGCAGACTTAAGTTCTGTTAATGTATCAATTGGGTCTAACCCAGCGTTTTCTGCTAATGTCCTTGGTATGATTTCCATTGCTTCAGCAAACGCTCTCACTGCTAACTGTTCTCTTCCTGATAATGTTTCTGAAAAACTCATTAACTTTTTGCTAAGTTCCATTTCTGGACTGCCAGCACCTGCTACAACTTTACCTGTTTTAATAGCTGACATTACGTCACCGATTGAATCAACAATCGCACGTTCTGCTTCTTCAGCAACATGTTCAGTGCTACCTCTTACTAAAATTGTGACAGACTTTGCATTTTTACATTCTCTGACAAAAGTCATGTTTTCATCGCCAACTTTTTCTTCTTCAACAATAGCTGCGTTACCGAGATCATTATTTGATAAATCATCAAGGTTTGTCACAATCCTTGCACCAGTTGACTTAGCTAATTTTTCCATGTCACTTTTTTTGACTCGTCTAATTGTATATATTTTATTCTTTGCTAAGAAATGTTGCGCAACATCGTCAACACCCTTTTGACAAAATACTGTGTTTGCTCCAGAATTAATCAATTTAGCAACCATTTGTTTTAACATTTTTTCTTCCATGTTAAGGAATGCTTGCATCTGACTAGGATCTGTTATCTGGATCTTTGCATCAGTTTCTGTACTTTTAACTTCTAACGGCGAATCTATTAAAGCGATTTTTGCATTATTTACAGTTTTCGGCATTCCAGAATGAACACGTTCTTTGTCCAAAACAATGCCTTGGATTAGTTCAGTGTCTTCAATACTACCACCAACTTTTTTTTCAATTTTTATGTCATCAGAGTCAATATTTTTATCAACCATGACTTGTTTAACAGCATGAACAGTAATTTTAGCTAATTTTTCTTTGTTAGATTCTGCACCTTTACCAGTCATTGCTGTTTGTGCAATCTTTTCCAAAATAATGTCGTCTTTATCAGATACAGGTTTTGCAATACTGTTTAAAATTAAAAGAGCTTTATCAGCAGCCATTCTATACCCTTTAACAATCACAGTTGGATGGATTTCTTTATCAAGTAAATCCTCAGCTTGTTTTAGTAGTTCACCTGATAAAACAACAGCTGTTGTCGTCCCATCCCCAACTTCGTCTTCTTGAGTTTTCGCAACTTCAACTATCATCTTTGCAGCTGGATGTTCAATCTGCATTTCTTCAAGGATTGTAACACCGTCATTTGTAACAACAACATCTCCTAATGAATCAACTAACATTTTATCCATTCCTTTTGGACCTAATGTTGTTCTGACTGTTTCAGCTACTAATTTAGCAGCCATGATGTTGTTCCTTTGAGCATTCCTGCCTTGTTTTCTTTGCGTATTTTCAGGTAATATGAATATAGGTTGTACATCTTTTGCCATAATAAACTCCCCCTTTGTAATATGGTCAGAAGAAAGGATTTTTTTATTTAAAGCTATTGGATTAATTGAGTGTAAAAAATTGAACATCTAATTTTATAAATTAGTTACAATCTCTGAAAAAAATGTCAACAGTTATAGGATTGCAACCATACCAAGGATCTGAAAATTATGGAGTGTTGCTAGAAGATATGGCAATAACAACAGTGGAGACAGGTGAAAGATATAAAGGTCATAAACTTTATGCATATCCTTTGTCACACTTTGCATTTGGCATATATGGAAGAACTGATACAGATACATTAATTATGCTTCGAGAACAAGCAGCTTTTGATAGGAATGTAAAAAAAAATTATTTTACTCCTAAAAGGCTTGATAAAGAAGGATTTTCAATTAGAAGGTTTACAGGAATATTATTATTTGAAAAATTGCATAATTACCCAGATTATTATAATTTGGCGGATGTTACTGACTTGGAATGGTTAAGTAGTAAATTTGGAATGGTTGTTTCACATATTGCAAGACAATTGAACCAATATGATGATCATAACTATTTATCAGAATTAACTTTAAAATATTTACAAATGCCTTGGGAAGTATTTGCACCTACATTAAGGTCGGATATAAGAACTCAAAATAAAGATTTTTTTCAGTTACTTCAATATGCTTATTTTTCAATTGAAGATAATGTTTCAAGGGGTCCACAATTTATTTTTTTGTTAAATGACACTGATGAAGTTGAAATGTATGCATCTACAGTATTTAGTGATGATACACTTTTGGTTACGACAAGAGTATCCAATTTTAGATTAGAAAATGGTGATGTTGTACTAAAGATGTTAAGAGAGCAATTTAAAGTTCCAACAGAAATTCTCGAATTAGATTATGGTAAAACAATGCAATTAGGATTAAATGCACTGGACGAAGCTGGAAAAACTTATGAAGGAACTAAAGGATTTGATGTTGTAAAAGTAATTCCAGGAAGAATGTTTTCTTATAGAAGGTTAATTGAAAATCTATTTAGAACTGAACCAAAAAGACTAGGAAAATTACTTCTTGATATCGACCACGGATTTTAAATGAGCTATATGTTTTTAATATAAGTCTCCACAATAATAAACAACACATATAGAAGTAGTAATGACAATCCTTCTGTCCATGTTATTTTATTGTCACTTTCTGCAAATGTGAAAAAGATGAAAGCACTGAACAGCATAAACATTGTACTTGTTACATAAATTAACGAATTAACATGTATTGGTGCAATGACAGAAGTTATTCCTAGTACTAATGATGAATTTGTTATAACACTACCTATTAAATCACCGACTGCCATGCTTTGATGGCCTGCTAACACAGCTTTTGACTCAAACATTAATTCAGGTAAGCTAGTACCAAATGAGATTAAGAATAAACCCATTAGCAATGGTGACAGATTAAGATCAATAGATAACAATTCACCAGATTCTACAACAAAATGCGAACTGAATAATAATAAACTTAGACTTAATAAGAAAATCAACATATGTTTAACAGCTTCTTTTTTAGGCGTATGTTCAACCTTTTTAGAAAACTTATGTTCTTGTTTAATTAACCAGTACATGTACGTAACAAACGCTAGTAATAATATAACACCGTCAAACCTTGACAATCCTTCAACCATGTTTGGAAATAAACCGAGTTTATTCCAAATCAAGTGGTCCATGATCAAAACAACAGGTAGAAACGCCATAACAATCATGTAAATCATATCTTTTTGAATGATTTTACTTTCAATTGTAATGTTTTTGGCTAATAGAACTGTTACCCCTATTACTAATGTTAAATCTAATATATTGGATCCTATGACATTACCAACTGAAAATTCTGGTGTGCCGTTAAACGCACTCATGACACCTACAAAGATCTCAGGTAATGACGTGGCGAGAGAAACAAGTATGAACCCGATTGTGAACTCATTCAAATTAAGAAAATATGATATTTTTGACAATGCTTTAACCAAATAATTATTACTTTGTACAAGAACAACACATGCTATAATAAACAATGCTAAATTTAACAATAACATACTTTTGTATATTGGTATAGGAAGTATATATATTTTTTGATTGGTTAATAGAATTACTATTGAATTTGATATTTCAAAGGAAATTTTATATATTTAGTTTATTTTATCTTTACACAAGGAGGGGATTTATTATGAGAGATGATGATGGTGTTGTAGAAGATCCAACTCTTGTACAACGGATTCTAGGGGAAAGTAAAGAAAGAACTTTAATTGATGAAACTGCCCAAAGAATATTTGAAGCAGCAGAACTTGAGTATTGGCCTGTTAGAATTGAGATCCCGCCGGACAAAGATCCAAATTGGATTGACATTTCATACGCTGTTGGTGAAGATCCCAAAAATACAGAATTAAAAATACATTATGATGGAGATGATCCAAAAGATTGTGGAGTATCTTATTCAAGAAATTTGTTTTGCATCCCAGAAGAACATGATGGAGTAATTGATCTGTCATTGAATTATGGGTTATATGCTCTGTATAAAGAAGGACTTGCTGATTTATTGGTAGATTTGGGGAGATATGAAGGTACTGAGATTTATGTGGAAATAGGCATGCATTTAGAAGATCAAGTAGTGTACATTGAGGTAGGTTTAAATGGCTATGTAATAGATGGATCTGCAGAACATATAGCAAAAGACCAAGAAACTGGAGCATTTATAGCTGAGGTCCACAAGAAAGTTGATGATTACTTAAATCATGCAAAACAAAGCAGATTGGTAATAGATTTACCAGACGCAGAGTTATAAGAATTTAAAACCCTAAAGGAACCAATCTTTTATCTTCATTTATGTTATTAATCTTTTCAATATCGTCACTACTTAACTCAAAATCAAACACATCAATGTTTTCTTTAAGATGTTCAACAGAACTAGCTTTTGGAATTGCAATAATGCCTTTCTGTAATAACCATTTTAATGAAATCTGTGCAGCTGTTTTGTTATATTTAATACCAATATCAACTAATACTTTGTTATTAAAAACATGACCTCTAGCAACCGGACAGTATGCTGTAATAACAATATTTTTTGATTTACAAAAATCTAACAATTCTTTCTGATATAATAACGGATGAAACTCAACCTGGTTTGTTATTATTGGAAGTTGTGCTTTTTCAAGAGATTCTTTTACTAAAGGAATTGTAAAATTACTTATTCCAAATGCTTTAATTTTACCTTGGTCAAACAGTCTATTAAATGCAGGCAACGATTCTTCCAAAGGAATTTTAAACGAAGGCCAGTGTATTAAATATAGGTCCAAATATCCAGTGCCTAATTTATTTAATGAATTGTCACACGCTTTAAGAACATCGTCATGTTTCAAGTTACCAGGCCAGACTTTTGAAGTAATAAATAACTTTGACCTGTCAAAACTTTTTATTCCAATGCCAATTTCATTTTCATTGTTATAAGATTCAGCAGTGTCAATATGTGTATAACCCAATTCAAGAGCTAATTTAACAGTTTCAACACATTGGTTACCGCGCAAGTCCCATGTTCCTAAACCTAAGATAGGGATATTATTTAGTTTAGGAATCATTTTTTTCTTTCATTAAGATATTCAATGTGAACAATTACATCATGTATGTCATGCAACGAAACATCAATTTCAAAATTATCTTTTAATTGTTTTTGTACATCCAAAACATCAATAGTGTCATAATTAGGTATCTTTTGTATAAGATTAACCAAATCTTCTTTATAGTTCCATGGAAAGATTATCCAGGCCCATTCACGTTCTATACCAAAGAAATTTGGTGTGTATTTTGAATTACTCAAGTGAATTAGAGTAGCAGTTTTTAACTCATCAGGATTTTTATCTTGAACATGATTTTTAGCAAGTTCCAATGACTGGCCAGTATCAGTTATGTCATCAACAATCAAAACTTTTTTTCCTGTTAGATCCATGTTAAGTTCCTGACTTAACTTAGCTTGACCATCTTTTGCAGCAGTGATGCCCCAATGATCAACTTTTATAGTGTAACAGTTTTTGATATGTAAAAAATCACAGAACATACGAGCAGGTACCAACCCGCCTCGTGACAAACCAATTATTACATCAGGATGAAACCCTGATTTTTTGATTTCAGCAGTAGTCTTTTTTGCATAATCTTCCATATCTAACCATGACGGTGTAACACATTTAATTTTGTGCATTCAATGATCACCCCAATATTGAATAATATCCAGCAATCTTTTTAAATATTTGTGTACTTTTGTTTTAATGTGATGTAATAATGGTAAAACTAATATCTACAAACCCAGGAAAAAATTATGAAGTTAACGGCGAAGTTGAAATTTCTAATAATGAAGAAATTAAACAAAAAGTTGAACTAGCGAACAAAGCAAAACTAAATTGGAAAGAATTCGGACTTAACAAAAGAATTGACTTAATAAAACCAATTGTTGCAATGTTTGAAAAACGAAAAAATGAAATTGCTACATTAGTTAGTAAAGAAATGGGCAAACCTATATCTCAAGCTAATGATGAAGTTAACTGGTCAATGGATGATATTAAAGATTTTTTTAAATGGGGAGAGTTAGCTTTAAAAGACGAAGTAACACACGAAACTGATGAGTGTAAACATACAATTGTTTTTGACCCATGGGGGACTGTGGCAGCAATTGCTCCCTGGAACTATCCATTTGAAAT
Source organism: uncultured Methanosarcinales archaeon (assembly GCA_964512765.1). Classification (GTDB taxonomy): domain Archaea; phylum Nanobdellota; class Nanobdellia; order Woesearchaeales; family GW2011-AR15; genus GW2011-AR15. Next base: position 21,342 of record CAZEKF010000016.1, on the reverse strand, counting down.
GTTTGCATGGGCAGTGTTTCCTAATTTAATAGCGGGGAACACTGTTGTATTCAAAACATCTGAAGAATGCCCTTTGATGGGTAAATTTGTTGAAGAAGTAATGTCTGAATCTGGGTTGCCAGAAGGTGTTTTTTCAGTTGTTCATGGTGGTAGAGAAGTTGGAATGAAATTAGTAGAAGAAGACATTGGCATGATATGGTTTACTGGAAGTACAAAAGCTGGACAATATCTTTATGAAAAAGCTGGTAAGAAATTTATTAAAGCAATATTAGAACTAGGCGGGTCTAACCCAGGAGTTATATTTGAAGATGTTGATCCTAAAGAAATTGTAGAATATCTTTATGGGAAAAGATTTTATAACTGTGGCCAAGTATGCATGGCTTTAAAACGTTTGATAGTTCATGACTCAATATTTGATGAAGTGGTTGAAGAACTTAAAAAACACATTGAAAAACAAAAAATCGGATTGCCAGAAGACCCTGAAACTCAAGTTGGACCGTTATGCGCTAAACGACAATTAGACTTACTAAAAGAACAAGTACAAGATGCAGTTGACAAAGGCGCTAAGGTAATCTGTGGTGGTAAATCACCAGATAATTTAGAAGGCGCGTATTATGAACCTACATTATTAACAAATATTACAAAAGATATGCGTGTCTGGCATGAAGAAGTTTTCGGACCAGTACTAAGCGTTGTTTCGTTTAAAACAGAAGAAGAAGCAGTTGAACTTGCAAACGATACAATCTATGGGTTAGGAGCAATAGTGTTTTCTAATGATAAACAAAGAGCCCATAGAGTAGCAACTAAGATAGATGCTGGTACAGTTGAGATTAACGCAGAAAATAGATGGCGAGGTTGTAACCCGTTCGGTGGTTATAAAAAATCAGGCATGGGCAGGGAACACGGAATAATAGGATTCAGAGAACTCTGTCAAGTAAAAGTAATATCAGAAAAAAAATAAGTATTTATATTAACAACATCCGCCGTTTCCTTTCATATTGATCAACCTCCGTTTAATTATAGAATTAATACAGAAAAATCGTTTAAATAGTTAGTCTTTAAGCCTTAAAGAAAAAAATAATGTGAATATTATTCTTCACATTTATCGCCACCACAACAATCGTCTCCCATTGTGAATCAACCTCCGTTAAATTTGATATTTTCTTAACAAAATATTACTCTTTTTAAAATTAGTGTTTTATGTTCTAAAAAAACAAAAACTTATTATACTATTTATAACTAAACTTATTATTATGGGCTTTTTTGACAAGTTTAACCCGTTTGGGAAAAAAAATGATTTGGGACTACCACCAATTGAAGGTGGTCATGGTTTAGGCGAAGCACCGTTTGATAATAAATTAAGCCATGAAACTAACAGTACTCTTGGCCAGGTGCCAGTTGATCCTGCAGCAAACCTTAACAATCCTGTTCAACCATTGCATACTTCAAGCAGTCCGCAACCGTTAAGTAACCCTACCACACCACAACCATTAAACGATCACAGGATGAGTATGCCGTTAGGAGAAAATATTAGGCAAGAACATAGAGGAGGAACAATGCACGGTCAACCTCAACATTACGAAGACCAGAACCAACAACATCGAAACCCATTACAAAAAGATTTAGACCTTATTTCAACAAAATTAGATTATTTAAAAGCAAGTCTTGAAGCAATTAACCAGAGATTAGCGAACCTTGAACATCTTACTAGGCAAGAACAAGAAAAAAATAAAGGTTGGTAAAATCACAGTTATTCTTATTCTGACTTAAACACAGAAATTATGAAGCTAAGGTATCCGCCTAAATAAAATATTAGTAATATTGTTAAAAATATTACATTATACCCTGCTAAAAATAAACTTGCTATGGTGTTTTGTGCAAATAACACAGATATGAAATCTACATAAAAAAACAGTACACTTGAAAAATAATTGTAAATGTAAAAACCAAAATCACCTAAACTAAGAATTGACATTAAAAAGAAAAGTAATGACTTCAAACTGTCAAAATTTGAAAGAATTAAAACAAACAAGAAAACTCCTAATGCAATACCGGAATATACTAAAACTGAGTTTCCAAGAGATAAAATAGATTGTGTCTGGATGTCAACACCGTACAAGTTAACGATTGACGAACTGGTAGTTTTGAACACTGGTAAGAATATCAAATATACAAGGCAAGAGTAAAAAAAACTCATCATAATACCAGGAAATTTCATAGCTTCGCTACTTTCGTTGATTTTACTAACATAGAGTACATACCAAATAAATGTCGGAAATATCATTAAAAAACTGAGGCCAATAGTGTTCATTATATATCCAATAAATAATAGAAGTCTGGTAAATAAGTCAGGTTCAACTAATTTATCTTCATTGTATAACGTACTTAATGATAAATGATTCTCGTGAACACCTTCACTGTACAATGAATGTGTACCGAAACTGTATGGAATAATAAAAGCGCCAACGTCTGATACTAAATGTAACACTAACAACCCAGTAATGCCTAAAAAAATTGTATGTTTTGAATGGAACAAGTCAATGAATGCTTTAACAAAAGATTCAAGAAATTCTGAGACTTTAAACAATATTTCTTCATTTTCCATTCTTTTTCCAATATTATGTACTTTAAATATGTAAATGAAAAGTACAAGAACAATTAACGGCGCGTCCAAAACTAAAGTGAGCCATTCCATTACCAAGTTAAAAAATATTATGTAAAAACCTAACACAACAAAAAATATAGTTATGAACTTTGAAAATTTGTTAACAGATTTATCACCGTGTATTGCTTTTAAAATGCTAGGCGGGTTAAAGTTAACCTTAATAACTGCGTATAATGTGATTAATAACAAACTTATTGTTCCTGCATAATACGCAAACTTTTCAATTATTATTGCGTTATCAATGATTAATATAAAAAATTCTTGTAACAAATGAGACTCGTGAACAGAGTTAATTGCGAACTGGACAAATTTGTTAACAATTAACAAAAAATAACTAAACACAAGGAAAAGATCTATGGTGTGATTTCTCTCGCCAAAAAATAAGTCTGTTAAACTTGCCTTAACTAACACATATCCAATAGCTGTTACTGATACAATAGATTTAATAAAACTTACATCACCAGGTAATTTACCAAAAAGTTCAAGAATGTTCATTAAAATAAGTATGACCAGAATTATTTCTTCTACTAACTTGGTTAATTTAGGCATTTAATTATATGATTGAAGCATGCTGATATAAATAATTTTTGACTATTAATATTTCTCTACTAAAAAACAGTATTTATAAATTAATTATAAGTTTCAGAAACAAGATGACCCAAAAAGATGTATATTTGTCAGTTGATATAGATTATTGGAATGATGATCCAGATATAACAAGAGCAAGATTGTTTTTAGATAAATTACATGCATTGCCAGAACAAATACCTGTTCATATTGTTGAAGATCATCAGGATTTGTTAGCACATATTAATTCATCAAGAGCCAGAATATTGTATAATATTGACTATCATGCAGACCTTCATTCAGATGATGATATTAGACGAGCAAATGGACGTGGAGATTATAACTGGGCAGGATTTGTTGAGTGGAAACAAGAAGGTACATATGTTTGGTATAACCCTAATGCAATTAGTTTATCAAACGAAGTTAGCAAGGACACGTACTGTTATGATCCAGGTTTTGTACACCGCGATTCAGCATTTTCACAACATGCAATATTAGAAAAATTTGGTTGGGGACAAATATCAAGAGTTCAAAACGGGATTGATACAATAGACTTGTTAACAGTGTTAGAAATAGGTATTGCTATATCTCCAAATCATTCAAAAGAACAATTAAGGGCATTATTTGGAGAATTTGTGTTTTAATTTATCACTGTTTTACTCGTTACATAATTCAACAAAACTGGCAGCGCTCCACAATTGAAACAAACTTGCCTGTGCTTTTAATTCTGAAGCAGAACTTAGTTCTGATGGTCGTCCAATGATACCGTTGAACAGAATGTCCTGAGTTGATGCTTTTATAATTTTATCAATGTATTTCTTATATTTTTTCTTGTTTAATTTTACTAAACAAATAGCAGCAATATTGTTAATGTAAAACCACGAATCGCCTCTGTGATAACTTTTATTATCTTCGCCAGTGTAATGGTCACAGAATAACTGAGATGTAATGTCTATTGTGCTAAATCCGCCCCAACTTAACCATAGCCTAGGAATTGCTTTGTCAAAAACAGTTTCCCATTGTTTTTTTGTTAATAACTCAGGGTAAATGTAATATGCTAAGAAGATGTTTGATCTTATGGTTTGGTCATCAGAACCGTCTTTTAAGATTTCACCATTGAAAAACATTTCTTTTACTTTGTCTACTGTATCTTTTTCTCGTTTTGAATGTTGTTGTTTCCTTCCAAGTAATTCATCCAAATAATTAACAAACCTTAACATTGATAACCATAATGCTTGTATCTCGATTCTATAACCTTCCCTTGTATCATTATCATTAGAAGTATCCATCCATGTTTCTAAAGCTTTGTTATAAACTAATAGTTCTTGTGTTTCAGTTGATTTAATTGAGTTATGCAGTTGTTTTCTAATGAATGATAAATCTTTAGGACTAAAATATTGTTCTTGAATGTCTTCTACTTGTTTCAATAATTCATACAATCTTAAAAAAACCCAGCCAGTACCATCCGCAGTTTCTAGATTAGAATGTGGCATTCTGTTAGGTATTCTACCTGATTGGTTTAAATGTCTAATCCTGTTCAAAAGAATTGATTTAACCAAGTCATATTTTTTCTCAATAATTAATGCTTTTAATGATATTGCTTCGTCTCTTGTCCAAATCTGGTAAAACCATGGCAAGCCTGCATAATAACCTTGGAAATTATTCAGGTCAATGTATAAATCATTGACAGATTTCAATGCACAGTTGTATGCAAGATCATTGCTAGAAGTTTCAAATTTCTTTGGAGATAGTTTTGATTTAATCTTTTTTAGAGCTATATTTTTATCATCTGAGAATACTATTTTAATTTTGTCCTTACCTTTACATTTTAATTTGAATGCGTCATAAACATAAAGTTCATACGGATATGATTTCCTTTCCCTATCTTCAACATATGCTTCTAATCTCCATTCATTGGTAACTTTATGCTTAAATTTTGTATTGACAATCAAGTAATTTGAATAATGAACATTTTCTAGTAAGTTGTTATGGTGTTTATGATATTCAACTATGATGTTATTTTTTTCTTTGTTAATATGGTATATTCTTCCTTTATCGTCAAAATCATACATTTCACGCATGTCTAGAGAAAAAGTAATTTCGCCATTGTAATCAGTGTCCAATAAAAGAACTCCTTTGTTAAAACTAAACTTTATTTTACCTTTTTTAGTTTTTAATTTAATATAATCAAACTTGTTTTCAATTTCAGTTATTTCACTATCTAGCCTAATAAAATCAATTGTTTTAAACAATGCCCAGTTATTCTTATGTTTTTCAACTGGATAATATAATCCGCGATATTTACTGTTTGGATTGTTATAATAAAATGCACCATTAGAAGTTAGCATGAACTTAGGTTTACCTTCTGCTTTTAGCTTTTGTTTACCTAATGAATGTTTTATTATTATGATTAAGCACCCCTTTAATAGCTTTGTGAGTAATATTAAGTATATATAGTTTTGTCTTATAATAATTAATAATAAAATCTTATTGTACATAAGATTAAAATACTTACTCTTTGTTTGATTGCCTAGGTGATAGAATGGACAATAAAAACGGCAGGATTTAATTAATTATTCAAAAGACGGTATATTAAGCAAGATAATTTTCAAATCTAAAAAAACACAAGTTACATTATTTTGTATGGGTACTGGAACAGATATTAGTGAACACACGTCCACAAAACAAGGGTATGTATATGTGATTGAAGGTAAAGGCAGTTTTAATCTTGAAGGTACTGATATTATAATGGAACCTGGGACCATTATTAATCTGACAAAAAATGCAAAACATTCTTTAGTTGCAGAAGAGAATACATCGTTTCTTTTGATACTTTGTAATTAACCTCCAAAACATATTTAAATTTATTTTCTATCTGATATACAACGGGGTGCATTAAACATTTCAATCATAATACTAGACGAATCTGTAATCAATAAAATAGCAGCTGGTGAGGTTGTGGAACGGCCAGCTTCGATTGTTAAAGAACTTATTGAGAATTCTATTGATGCTAATGCTAACAAAATTTATGTTGAAGTTAAAGAAGGCGGTAAATCATTCATTAAAGTGACTGATAATGGCAATGGTATGGATAAAAAAGATGCTGAGTTATCATGGCAACGTCATTCAACTAGCAAGATTAAAGATGCAAAAGATTTGTTTTCAATAAATACATTAGGATTTCGAGGGGAAGCATTAGCAAGTATTGCAGCAGTTTCGGAATTAACAATTATAACTAAACAAGATAATGACATTTCAGGTAATAAAATAGTTGTTCATGGTGGTACTGAAGTTTTAAACGAAGAATATGGTTGTCCTAAAGGTACTTCTATTGAAGTTAAGAATTTGTTTTTTAACACGCCTGCTAGAAAAAAGTACATGAAATCTATTGAAGTTGAGATACGACATATTACAGATATTGTTACGAGATATGCTCTAATATATCCAATAATAGCTTTCAAATTAGTTCATAATAAACATGTTATTGTTAATAGTCCAAGTACTGAAGATAAATTAGCTAATATTTCATTTATTTATGGAAATAATGTAGCTAAAAACTTAATTGAAATTAATTACACTGAAGAAAATATTAAAGTTACAGGTTTTGTTTCAAAACCCGTAATTACAAGATCTACAAAAGCTGACCAATCAATATATGTTAACAACCGTTACATTAAGAAAAACCAAATTATAACAGATGCAATTAATAATGCATACAAAACATTTGTCATGGTGCACAGACATCCAATTGTTATTCTAAACATTGAACTGAATGTTAATAACACAGATGTTAATGTACATCCGCAGAAAGCTGAAATAAGGATACAGAATGAAAAAAAACTGTATAATGTTGTTTTTAACGCTGTTAAGAATGTTTTAGAAGAGACAGATTTAATACCTGAAGCATTAGAAATAAAGCAAGAAACTTTGAACATTGAAATTAGTGATGAACATAAAGTTGAAGATGCAAAACAAAAATTATTAGTTAAAGAAACCAGTGTTGTTAAAACAACAAAGTTTGATTTGAAAATATTAGGTATAATTAACAAAACATACATTTTAGCAGAAGTTCCAGGTAATTTATTATTAATAGACCAGCATGCAGCAGCTGAACGTATTTTATATGAAAAATACACTAAAGAATTGAAAAATAATAATGTATTTGTACAGAAATTGTTGAATCCTGAAATTTTAGAATTAAATCCTAAACAATTTAATACAGCTATTGATAAAAAAGATTTTCTAGCTAATTTTGGTTATCAAGTAGAAGAGTTTGGCGTTAATACTTTAATCATAAGAACAATTCCAATTGTTCTAGGAAAACAGTTTAATAAAGACATATTTATTGATTATCTAGACGAATTAAACAAAGGCATGCCTGAATCATTAGAACAGTTTTTTCATGATAGAATAGCTAGAATGGCGTGCAGGACAGCAATTAAAGCAGGCGATGACATAACCTTACCACAAATCAAAGAATATATTAAAGAAATATTTACTAACGAGTTTCCTTCTACTTGTCCGCACGGTCGGCCAATAGTTATTAAATGGACTTTCTATGAACTTGAAAAGATGTTTAAGAGGGTTGTATAACTTTAAATATAAATTGTTTTTATTTCTTGATATCTATGACTAATTTATTATATAATCCAGAAATTACTAGCGAATCAGAGATAGAATCAATAATTAAAATGTATGATGAATCAGCTGATCCTATACACGATTTTCAAACAAACTGGACAAATAAAAAAGTCCAAATTACAGAAAGAGGAATATTATTAATTTCAACCCCAAGGCTAGAGAAATTTGTTCATGTTGTAAGTCCACAATTTATTGAATTAATGTTTAGGCAAACATATAATATGCATGACGAGACAGGAAAGTTATCACCTGAGCCTGGGTTTTGTTATTTAAATGGCCTTGAATCAATAGTTGGTATAGAATTTGTTGATTCAGTTGATCTTGGAAAGATTATAGAAAGTAATTCAATGTTTCAAACGAGCCATTACACACATGATTCATTTAATGGATTGGTGAGTTTATCAATTGCAATTGCAGACCATCTCCTACTTGTACACAAAGGAGGTGAATCAGGACAAAATAAAAGAATATTACACAAAGATTATCAACCACGAAACATATTATTGACTGGGGATGGTAGATTGTTAGTTACAGATTTTGGTTTTTCTGATTATATGGGTCATAAATATTCGATTTACAAGGAATTAATGAGAAGAGGAGGTGCTCCCTCTCCTTTTGGATTTAGAGCACCAGAATTAAGAAAAGGTGCTGATTATGGAGAAATTACAGAAGCATATGCAGTAGGAAAAGTCATACTTAGTTTACTTATGGGGAATTTAAGTTTGCTCCGTGGCTCAGGGTTTAATTTGGTAGAAATGGATAAAAAAAACAGATTCAGGACAAGGAAATGTGTTGATTATATAAAACAAGCAAACGGATTAAGAAGAGGATTTTTTACCGGAGATGAATTAGAAGTCTTTAAGATGTTAAAAGGAATGTTACACCCAAACCAATGGAAAAGAAAGTATGTTACTGATTTTATAGATGGTTGTAGACAATATGAAGGAGAAATTGTTCTTGAAGAGTTTATTGTTGATTGTGTTAATAGATACCGAACTAACATACCTGTTATTCCGAACTAATTCAAAACAACAAATATTAAAATACTTCTTACTTCACAAATCAAATAATGAAAGAAAAAATCAAATTCTTTGCATTGGAAAACGCTATTAAGTTTAATGGTAAGGGTAATCAAGGAGCAGTTATTGGTAAAATATTATCTTTACATCCTGAACTAAAAAAAGATATGAAAACTTTATCTAAACAAATCAATGAAATTGTTAAAGAAGTTAATTCAATGTCGTTAGATGAACAAAAACAAGCTTTTGACAAAACTAAGAAAATAAAAAAACCAAAGAGAAAAGAAAAACAATTAGGACTACCTGATTTGCCAAAAGCAGTCATGGGAAAAGTTGTAACGAGGTTACCTCCTGAACCAAGCAAGTACAATCATATTGGCCATGCATTAAGCTTCTTAATTAATTACATGTACGCTGTTAAGTACAAGGGAAAATGTTTATTGAAATTTGAAGATACTAACCCAGAGAAAGTTACTAAAGAATATGCACAAGCAATGGAACAGGACATTCATGGTTATTTAGGTATTAAAGCTAAAGTGATTTACATTAGTGATGACATGGAACATATGTACAAAGAAGCTGAACGTTTGATCAGTATGAAAAAAGCATACGTATGTTTTTGTGATAGGGAAAGTATGCAAGATCTAAGGCATAAAGGTAAAGAATGTAAACATTGTAAATGTTGTAAGGAAGATAATTTAGTTGAATGGAAAAACATGACAGCTGGCAAATATAAACAAGGTCAGGCAGTTTTAAGGTTAAAAGGTGACATGAAGTCTGATAACCATGTTATGAGAGATCCTGTGTTGTTCAGGATTAATTATGCTAAACATTTCAGGCACGGTACTAAATATTGTGTATGGCCATTGTATGATTTTGAAAATTCTGTTGAAGATTGTAAATATGATGTAACTCATATATTAAGAAGTTCAGAGTTTGGTAAAATGCGTAACGAACTTCAGAATTATATTAAAGATTTGTTAGGATATAAAAAACAAGCAATAGTGCATTACGGCAGGTTTAACATTAGGAGAGCTGTTACACAAGGCCGTGAAATACGTAAATTAATTGAAGAAGGTAAAGTAACAGGATGGGACGATCCTAGCCTTGTTACATTACGAGCCCTGAACAGGAGAGGTATTGTTAAAGAAACCTTATACGAGTTAGTTAATCGAGTTGGTTTATCATTGACACCAACTAACATTGATTGGACAATAATATCATCTATTAATAGAAGCATTTTGGATAAAAAAGTTAACAGGTACTTCTTTGTTGAAGATCCTGTGAAAATCAAAGTGAAAAATGCACCTGAACAAAAGATTAAATTAAACTTACACCCAGATTATCCAAAGAGAGGTAAACGAGATTTTACTACACTAGAAACATTCCATGTTTCTAGAGATGATTATGTGAAATTTAAGTCAGGTGATATAATAAGGTTAATGGATTGTTTGAACTTTGAAGTTAAAAGTAAAGAATACGTGTATCATTCTAAAAACGTTGATGAGTATAGAAAAAAAGGCAAATCAATCATCCACTGGTTGCCTGATCAAAAAGATTTAGTTAAAGTTAAAGTAAGAATGCCTGATAACACTATTAAAAAAGGATTAGCTGAATCATCTGTTAATAAATTAAAAAAAGGTGACATAGTTCAATTTCAAAGGTTTGGATTCTGTAGATTAGATTCTAAAAATAAATTTTGGTTTACGAATAAATAGAAAGGTGATTCAATAATGTACTTAGTAACAAAAGCTCAGATTAAACAAATAGTAGGAGATATTAATATTGCAGAAGAATTTTATCCAAAGTTAAACGTTGAAGTGGAAAATATTATAAAAACTGCATTAGAACGTGCAAAAGCAAACGGTAGAAGAACATTAATGGCTAGAGATTTATAATTTCATTATGAAAATGAAGGCAATTTCTGGCTTTTTTTAGCTTCTTTTAACAAAGTTTCACAATTCTTTATTTTATCTTTAATCTTGGCTATTTTTTGTTTTGGCTGGTTTTTCCTGCGCCTTAAATTTGAATACTGAGTTTTAAGTTTTCTTAGCCGTTCTTCATACGGTAGAAATTTGTTTTTAGTATAGTGAATATTGATTTTTTGTTCAAGTTCTTGCCTTCTATTTTCTGTTAAATTCTGTGTCCTGTACGCCAACCTTGAAAATCCCGTATTGTCAAGATCATCGTTAGTGATTAATGAAGGTTTATTAATATATTCAGAAGAAGGAAGGTCTTGTTTAATTTTTTGTTTATTAGCAGCGTTAACTAAATATTTTAAAAAAGTTGTTACACGTTCTTTATTATATCCAGAATATTCAGTAAGCATATTACATCTTAAAGTTCATGAAACCTTTTTTAGGTTGTTGTTCTTGTTTAGGAAGGTTATACGAAGGTAATGGTTTTGTTCCTGACCTTACACTAGGTGGCGGACTTGCCTTAGCCATGGTTTTTCTAATATTTTCTCTTGGTAATACAGGTTTGCTAATGTCAAGTTCTTCAATCATGTCAGCAACAGCAACAATACCTTTAGCAATTTTTTCGTTTTGGATCTCGATTTTTTCAAGCCTGCCAATGATTCTGTCAATTTTATCTCCCACTAATACAGCATCATGCGTGTCAATTTTCAGGTCTTCATGAGCTTCTGCAAATATTTGGTTCAATGACTTAATTGCACGTACAAGATCCTTTGATTCAGAAGGATCGCCTAACTGTTTTTTTAACATGTCAACTTCTTTTCTTAAATTTTCAACATCATCCATTAACAATCACCATTAATACTTTGATAAATAAGAAAATAGAGGTATAATGTATTTATAGTTTGCGGTTTTTATTTAGCAACTTCAGTTAATCCAAGAGAATCTAATTCTTGTCTGATCGATTTAGCTAATGGACTTGGTTTCCTATAATTATCTGAAGGAGTTTCAGTTGGATAATGATTAGGTATGTAATCAGAAGATACAGTATTTTCATTATAATGAATTGACAGCTCAACATAAGCTCCAGAATGTGGTGTTTTAATATTTATTTCAAATTTTAGGAGTTCAAGATCTTCTGGGTTAATTATCCCACCTAATAAGTCGTGAATATGCTGACCTAATTTTTTTCTTAATGTGGATTTTTTAACGTCAGTAGCATCAATTAAGTAGGATACCTTTTCAAAATCTAAAAGATCATGACCAACAGAATAATCACAAACATGTTCTAAATTACTATCATATATTCTAATTAATCCTTTTGTACCAAACCTATGCTCAACAAAAGTTTCTCCGATTTCTACAAATTTAAAATACCAGTTTTGGCCTTCTTGCTCAAGTAAATCAAAACCAGGTCTATCCCAATCTTCATTATGTATTTCATTAACAATATCAATTTCTTCATGATCACGAAGAAATTCAATTAATTCATCTAAATAATTCAATGTCATGTGAAGGAGTGATAAAACCTTATATTTAAAATTAATTGATAGGCATATTTTTTCTAATTCTAACAACAAAGAAACCTTCAGTATCATTATCCTGCGGCCATAATCTTAAACATTTCTTAACCTCAGGATTAAATTTTACATTATCAAACTCAGTTATTGGTTCAGATCTGTTAATGTTTAGTTTAATTTCTACTAACATAGCATCAGGATTATGTTCTAATAAATATGAAACAACGCCTTCATTTTCCAAAGGTTCGGTTGAGCATGTGGAATAGACTAGTGTTCCACCAGGTTTTAACACATTAAACCCAGTGGTAATCAGTTTTTTTTGCGTTGAAGCTAACCTTTCAATCATCAGGGGATTCCACATTCTAAGTGTTTTTAAACTCTTTCTAATGGTTCCGGTACCTGAACACGGAGCGTCAACTAATACTTTATCAAATTTAATGTTTTTTTTAGCAAACCATTGACCGTACATTTTAGTTATTACTGTGTTAGTTATGCCCATTCTTTGAACATTTATACCTAATGGCTTCATTCTATTGCCTGTAAAATCATTTGCGATCAGAAAACCTTTATTCTCCATGTACTGTGCTATCTGAGTAGTTTTACTTCCTGGAGCAGCGCACATGTCTAAAACAAGCTCATTTGGCTTTGGATTTAAAACAATAGGAGGTATCATTGAAGCAGCTTCTTGCACATAATAATATCCTAATGAATGTTCTAGTGTGTTGCCAATGTCTAACCTGCCTGTTTTGTGTTCAACCCAGAACCCTTCCTTAACAAAAGGTATTTGATACAATTTCCAGCCTTGTTTTTCTAATCTTTTCTTTACATTAGAAATAGTTGATTTTAATGTGTTAACTCTAATAGATCTTGTCAAATAACACATGCTATATTTCATATATCCATCATATCTATCTCCAAGAAGTTTTCTATATCGTTCTTCAAATTCATGTTTTATAACAATTTTATCTGTGTCAGGAAAGGGTTTTAGCTTCATAATAATATAGGTAGAAACAATGATTTAAATATATTTTTACTAGGTTGAACCATAATCTACAAAATTTTTTGCATGAAAATAATCTTTCATGGTATTAAATAATTTTTCATGAGCATGTTGTTTCACTGGTTCTACATGTTCACGCTCACAAATAATTTCTACAGATAGACTGACATTTAAAGGTTGATCTGGAATTACATTAGTTCTTAAAGTCATGATAACATCAGGCATACCTTCAATACATTGACCCATATATGAATACGACGCTTCACTGATTCATCAAACTTAAAATCAAGTTTAATCTTGTCTGGACCAACACCAACTTGAACATAGTTTTTAGGATCACCACCATAAAAATAGTGAGGTAGATCGCTTAAATTCCTAGATAACATATGATTTGCATCAATGTTCATTAAAGGAAGTGCAAAAGTTATTAAAGAATAGTTTTCACCATAGTCCTTTGCAGTAACATTGCATATGTCATCTATGTTAATTGTCATTCCAGTGAAATAAATAATGGTTTATATATAAATATATCTGATATATAATATAAACACCCTCTATAAAAAAACAAGATTTATAAACTCCTTATTTTTCTCATGCAGATATGGTATTAGATCAACAAAGATCACAAAGAAAAGAAACAGGTGCACGGTATAAAAGACAGCACGCTAAAAAGAAACGTGCATTAGGAAGAGCACCTACTTTAACTAAAGTTGATAGTAAACCAGCAACAAAATCAATCAGAGTACGTGGCGGTGACACAAAAGTTAAGTTATTAAGAACTAACATAGCAAACGTGTTCGACCCAAAAACCAAAAAATATACAAAAGCTAAGATTGAACAAGTAGTTGAAAACCCTGCAAACAGGCATTATATAAGAGCTAATATCATGACAAAAGGTACTGTTATCAAAACTGATAAAGGTAACGCAAAAATTACTTCTAGACCTGGTCAAGATGGTGTTATTAACGCTGTTTTGGTATAATTTATGAATTATTAATATTGAAATAAGTTAAATTTATATAATAAATTAAACTAATACTTGATTATGGTTTATTTGACCTATTCTGAAGCTCAACAAATTCTTCAATTTGGCTTAGACGATAGATTTGATCCAACACGGGCTGTTGAAATATACCAAATTGCATTTCCAGGCGCAGAAGTATTACAAAAACATGATATTTATCTAGAAGATAGTTCAATTAATCCTATAGTTGCACGTATGCTCATAGGAATGCTTCCAAAAATATTTGAAGTAGCGCAAGATGTTTCTGATCAAGGAAAACCTCTTGAACTTAAAGTTGAGGAGCTTCCAATATTACCAGTGCAACAAGCATTTAAATTTCATAGACAGGTCGAATATGAACCTATACATCTCAACGAACTTGGTAAAAGAAATTAAATAAATTAGTAATATTCTTTAAATATTAATACAAAATACTATATCTGAAATGGTAATCTCTAGGTCATTTTTTAGACAAGGTCATAGAAGGACAACCTTAGACAGAATAATCCAACTACATCATGATAGAGAACCTTATGACCAGGAACATGCTATAACCAATGTCTGGGGGGGAGCTCATAGAGGGATGACATGTCTTGATGATGAAACTTTGATTGCAACAGAGTTTCAGATAAGACAAGTTACTGAAGAATTAGAAACAAAGGAAATAACTTATCCTGTGGTTACTCAGGGAAGTGTCATTCTTAACAATGTAGTTCTGTACACAACAAATGGCAAAACTGTTACAGGAATAGATATTTATCCAGAAAATTATAAACCTAGTGTTGGATTCCCTCATAACCCAATACTTTCTCTTAGCCCTGACAGGAAGGCATGGCAATTGTTTGAACCTCACTTATGTCCTTTACTTGAAACCACGTTACGTATAATAAAAGAAAAATATATTTCTGATGATATTTCAACCGAAACCCTCCCAAAGTTGATGAAAAAATGGGACAAATTGATGGGATATGTTCAGAGTCAAACAGATTATTCAAAAACAACAGAATATCTTTTATTTCATAAAAGACCGTCAAGGTCACAATTAAGGAGATTATTATTGTCTCAAGGAGTTGCTTCCCAACATTTATGGGGTAATTATCATAGAGAACCAGATTTGGCAGTGAACTCACTTATCCATGCAGGGAAAATATCAAGGGTTAGATACAGACCAAAAGCAGTGGATCGTGCATTCATTGACAAAAGACAGGACATACAAAACATTCCTATTGAAGGCCAAGCAGACCTATGGCGTATAATTATTTCAGAAATGCTTGAAATTAAACCATACCAAACATTCATTGTATCTGACGATGCATTTCCAGATTACAGTGATCTAAATGAATTAAGACGAAATTTTAGACTTCTGCCTGTTCAAAGAAGATTGTGGCAAGAAGGAGTTCCGATTGCAAATGGTATTGAACAAGCATTTTCAAAAGTAAAATTAGGAGTAGGATATGTTGGTATGGACTTTGTTGGATCTGATGGAATAGCAAGAATTGTGTCTTTGTTAGATGTCTTGAGAGCAGTTAAACTATTCGATAATGGACTTCATAATGAAAGTATGAATCAGATTGATCCTGGTCAAAGTTATGACTTTGCATATGCAGGTGTTCCATCATTATCAGGTGTTGAACCTGCTGGATATGTGGTTCAAGTAGGTAACTTTCGTCCTAGTTCAGGTGAAATTACACCTGAAGAAATCAGATCCGGATATAGGCCGAAGGTAGATCATGAATGTCTACGTGTTCATTATGACGCAAAGAGTATTGGTAGAGACTGGCTCAGGTTTGGGATAGTGCCTGATAGAAGAGAAAAAATGCAAGAGATACATCTATGCCACCATGCAATTTTAAGCATGTTAACGTACATGGAAGATAACGGAGGTCCTGACAACTTTCACATACCTTTTCCAATACCATCAAACAAAGATACTCAAGATTTATTTAATTTAATGTACACTAATGTTCTTGTAGAGACAAGATTATCTGACGGTAAAGTAAGAAGAAGAAATCTGGCAAATATTGAGATGGAATATATTCTTTGGCAGATGGTGGCGTATAAAAATAGATAAAGTTCAAATTTATTTTTGAAAATCAATTAAAGTACTACCCTTTTCTACATCAAAAGCTAATGCACCGTTTGTAAGTACATCACTTATGTCTGAAACACCAGATAAGAACGTGAACTGGCCTCGGTAGTCGGTTTTTAGCATATTTATTCCTTTTTTACTTAATTTAGCATGTGCCTCTTCTACTTTTACATGTATCATGTTCATTACAATGTCTGGTTCAAAACCATATCTAGCGTAAAACCTTGACCTTGCTTTTGGGTCAATGTCTTTATCTAACACTGCTGCACCGTAGTCTATGACCATCTGTCTCATGAAAGATTCAATGAATTTTGATAAAAACAGTTGTCTTTTTGGGTCAGTTCTGACACAATACTCATCCGAAACCTGTAGCGAGGTATGAGGATCTCTTGAATATTTGTGATCTAATAAAAATTCAGAGAATGCAGGATACTTTTGTTTAAGTTTGTCTGAAAGCCAAAGTTCTGCAACGTAATCAGCCCATGGTAAATATCCAATCGTTGTGTCATCTGGTAATAAAGACACGAGTTCAGTTATTTGGTGAACAGCTTTCCTAACTCTTGTTTTAAACTTGCTAATTCTACTTTTATTAAGTTTTTGAAACTTAGGAATATAAGGATATACTGTATCAAAAAAAGTTCCAGTAGTTTCAAAAAACCTACGTTCGAAATATGATTCAATAACTCTAGGAGTGTACAACAGTTTTTCAAAGTTGAGTCTGAACCTGGACGCTAAGTTACAGTAATCATCAAATGAGAATGCTGATACTGAGTTAGTTGAGTCGTACTGTGACTGTGGGTTTAGGATTAAAGGTACCATTGCATCAACATCATCTACAAGATATCTGCACAACAATTGCCCAGCTTGCATGTCACCATTTTCAAACTCAACCTGAAGAGATTCCATTTCGTCATAAGAAACAGATTTTGTAAATTGTGCATTTGGAAACAAATGTGCAAGAATGTTTTCAAGCTTAAGTGGTTTAAGAAAACTAAGCCCTTGCCTAGCAACTTGGTACGTGTCAAGCACAATAGTGCAATCTGCACCTATTTTTTGAAAGAGTTTTTCATAGAACGTTTGTTGATTATCATCTTTTTTTTCAGCTAGTATTGTAGCACTAACTTTTGCTTTTCGATCACAGCCTAATATCAAATCAAACTCATCATTTTCATCTAAACTATCTTCTCTCATTTTTTGGAGATCATACCAGATTAAGTTTTGTCCTATAATCATCAAAGGATTTTGTTCAGAAAAACATTGACTTATAGCTTTTTCAAATTCTGTATATGAATCAAACTCCGAAATTATTTCATATTCTCCGTCAATCCCGTCCATGCAAGAAACATCAAGAAGTGCCATTGAAAAAATAATTTTTCTAACAGGTTTTTGATTTTCGTAAAAAGAAACACCTACCCAAGAAGTTTTTGAACCTTCATGCATAAATAAAGGATTTTCTGTGTCAATAAAAGCCATGGATGAATTTCTAATGTCAGAAGGTGTCATGAAACCGTTATATTGAAACGCATCCAAACTTCTTGCATGGATCTCTAGTTCCATTTGTTTATCATTGTATTCTAAATATAGGTCATGATCATTCAATAAATTACATGTTGCAGTAACATATTCATCAATTCTTTTCGTGACAGGATTAACGAATTCTTTAATTGCATACCTACGCGGTTTTCCTCTTAATCCTTTAACTTTTGCCATAGCTTGTTTCATTAGAACAGTAAGTTGTGTTGTGTAACTAAAAACTTCAATTAGCTCAGTTGACAATGAAAATTTATCACCTACTTGAGCAACATACCAATTTAACTGGTCAACGTAATGACAAGTCTCAAACAATTGCTTTCTTCTTTTTCTCCATTTGTCAGGAATTGATCTAATTACTCCAGCTAATGAAG
Organism: uncultured Methanosarcinales archaeon; assembly: GCA_964512765.1. Lineage (GTDB taxonomy): Archaea > Nanobdellota > Nanobdellia > Woesearchaeales > GW2011-AR15 > GW2011-AR15. The sequence continues at coordinate 3,018 of CAZEKF010000016.1, read as the reverse complement.
AAGGGGCCTTAATTTGAACTACGTATAAATTATCATTATTAAATACATTATTTCTAATATCAACATCTTCCATAGAAAGACCTAAATCAAACAACCCAGAATCTTTGACTAATTCTTCAACACCTTGAACTTCTTCACTGTTCATAATTCTAGAAGGAAAAGTAAAATCACCGTCATACACTATTTTGCCAAGACCTCTAAGCGAAATGTATGCTTTTGGATTTCGATAACAAACACCGTCTACAATGAACTCTTGGTTTACCAATTTAAAACAGAAAACATAAAGTTATATAAAAAGGTATAAAGGAGTTATTATTGTAAAACTTTATATAAACTAGGCAATTTTCACCAGACATGAAACTAGCAGCATTATTTTCTGGAGGTAAAGATTCTACGTATGCAATTTACAAAGCTATGAAAAAACATGATGTTGTTTGTTTAATTACAATTAAAAGTGAAAACCCTGACAGTTACATGTTTCATACACCAAATATTAATCTAACAGAGTTACAGGCAGAATCTATTGGATTGCCATTGTTAACTGCAATTACAAAAGGTCAGAAAGAAAAAGAGCTAGTTGATTTAAAAAATGTTATTGAGAAAGCTAAAGAATTGTTTAAAATCGAGGGTGTTGTAACAGGTGCATTAAAGTCTGAGTACCAGGCTAGTAGAGTTCAAAAAATATGTGATGATCTCGAATTAAAATGCATTAACCCGTTATGGCAAATGAACCAGGAACAGGAAATAAAAGAATTAATTGAAAACAATTTTAAGATTATGATAATAGCGGTTGCAGCTGAAGGATTAAACAAAGAATGGTTAGGAAGAGTTATTGATAAAGATGCTTTGGAAGAATTAAAAAAACTTAAAGAAAAATACTTGATTAATGTTGCTGGTGAAGGCGGTGAGTATGAATCATTGGTATTAAACTGTCCTATATTTAGTAAAGAATTAGTTATAACAAAAGCAAAAAAAGTTGTGGAAAAAAACTCAGGTAGATATTTAATTCATAACGCAGAACTTAAACATTAACTTTAAAAATAAAACAACAAATTAAACAAATAGGTGATTCTTAATGGTTAAGATAGGAGATAAGATTGAAGATATGGAATTTGAAGTGTATCATGAAGAGAATATAAAGAAAGTAAAATTTTCAGATTATAAAGGTAAGTGGTTAGTATTACTATTTTACCCTGCAGATTTTACCTTTGTCTGTCCAACTGAATTAGAAGAAATGGCTGAAATGTATGAAGAGTTTAAAAAACTAGGTGCAGAAGTTATTAGTGTAAGCACTGACACTGCGTTTAGTCATAAAGCATGGCATGATCATTCAAAAGCTATTGCAAAAATTAAATATCCAATGGCAGCAGACCCCACTGGTAAAATATGTAAATATTTTGACACATACATTGACGGTGAAGGATTGTCAGTAAGGGCAACTTTTATTATTAATCCAGACGGTGTTATTAAAGCAATGGATTTGCATGATAATAGTATAGGTAGGAACGCAGAAGAAATACATAGGAAATTAGACGCTTCTGTATATGTTAGTCAACATGAAGGAGAGGTTTGTCCTGCTAGTTGGAAACCAGGCAAAAAAACTTTAAAGCCAGGAATGGATTTAATTGGTAAAATATAGGTGAATGAAAAAATGAAAACATTTGAATTACTTAACAAACAAGTTACACACGAGTTTTATGCAGCGTATTTGTATTTGTCAATGGCAGCTGATTTCGCAAACAAAGGTTTACAAGGATTTAGTCATTGGATGAAAATGCAAGCTGAAGAAGAAACAGAACATGCAATGAAAATCTTTGATTATTTGAATGAACGAGGAGTAAAGGTTAAACTTGAACAAGTTGGAACACCTAAAAATGAATGGACCTCTGCGTTAAACGCGTTTGAAGATGGATTAAACCATGAAAAAAAAGTAACAGCTTTGATTCACGCATTAATTGAAACTGCTACAAATGAAAAAGATTATGCTTCTGTGAACTTTTTACAATGGTTTGTAGATGAACAAGTTGAAGAGGAAAGTTCTGCTCAAGAAATTATTGATAAGATTAAGATGCTTGGCGAAGACAAGAAAGCACTATATTTGCTTGATAAAGAACTTGGTAAAAGAAAGTAAACAGTTTAGTTTAACATTAATCAACCAAACGTTTATAAACAATTTTGTGACTTGTAACAAGTCATGAAAAAACATCATTTTATTCTTTCAATTCCTTTAATCTTGGCTTTAGTATTTACTCTAGTTGATGTATTTTTGGTTAAATTCTTAACAAAACATTTTATTGTAAACCCACAATTAGTTGTGATGAGTTATCTTGAGTTATACACTATATCTACTGTAACAGTTTTGTTTATTAGAAAAGAACAGATTGCATTGAGACATAATCATAAAACATATTAAGTTCGTTGTAATTTTCGTTAGTTATGGAATTAATAGTTTTCTTGTTAATAATTGGAGGTGTTATACTGTTATGGATTGGGTATCGATTAGGATCATTAGTTAAGGATCAGGAATGGATAGAAAAACTGCCTAAGATAAGGCAAGAGTCTGTTAAAAAATCCAGGGAAGTATTAACAGGCCAGTTTTCTGAACAGTTAGCTCCTTATATGCCTGATTTTCCTTATTCTCCAACAGAATGTAAATTCATAGGTAAGCCAATAGATTTCATTGTTTTCAAAGGATTAGATTCTAAAGAACCAAGAGAGATTGTGTTTGTTGAAGTTAAATCTGGTGAGAGTAAAGTAAGCACGGTTGAGAGAAAGTTGAGGGATGTTGTTAGGAAGAAGAAGGTTAAGTGGGAGGAGTATAGAGTGTAATTTATAGTTAATTTTTTAAGTTAATTTAATCTTCAATTCATTCCATGACGGCAATAAATTATAGACCTCTATCAAAAAGACTTTATTTTGCACGAGAAGGACAAGATCTGTGTCTATATATGCCTGAAACAATTGATGAAATAAGGGGACACCCCTTATAATCCCCTTCCGCTTCGCTACTCTGCGACT
>CAZEKF010000015.1:0-37470 GCA_964512765.1 uncultured Methanosarcinales archaeon | reverse complement strand
AGAGTAGCGAAGCGGAAGGGGATTATAAGGGGTGTCCCCTTATTTCATATTTAAAGATATCTGAGAACCAATAAATTTTTTTCTGATAACATCAATTATCGCCTTAACAAAAACAAACGGCAATTTCCAGCTATGATGAGTTATTCTATTAGAAAAATTAATTTTTTTACTTTTTCTATTATATCCTTGCCAGTTAAACCATGCAAAGTTATAGACTCCAAAAATAAACATTTTAGTAAGTGTAGAAACTGTAAAAGGATTATAAACTTTGGATTGTTCAGGTAATTTTTTCAACATAGCATAAACTGTGTTTCTAACTTCAATATAATACCTGTCAGTGTAATCTTTAATACCTTTGTTAGCATGCATTACTTTTGCTTTGTCAACATATTTAGCTTTTAACCCAGCTAGACTACACCTAATAAAAAAATCATAATCTTCAAGATAAGTACCGTAATTTTCATCAAATAGTATTTTTTCAAATGACTTTTTTTTAATTAAAAAACAGCCACTGATATGAGGGTATTGTTTTTCTATCTTGAACAAAGGATACATTACTTGTTTGTTTTCATATACAATTTTAGGGAAAGTAATATCAACTTTGCTAGTTCCTTTCACCAAATCCTCAATTGCATTTTTAGTAAGCCACATGTCACTGTCAATAAATAAAATAAGTTCTCCTTTTGAGTCTTTAACCCCAGTATTCCTTGCTTTGGCAGCTCCTGAATTCTTATCCAGTTTAACAACTTTAACTTTTGGAAACTTTTTTTCAATTAACTTAACAGAATCATCAGTTGAACAATCGTCAACAACTATTATTTCATATTCTTTAGGAATGCTTTTAATAGTCTTTAAAATAGTTTTAGATCCATTATAGTTAGGTATAACAATGCTAAGTTTCATTTATCTCTAAGTAATATTTTTCTAATTCTTTGACTTTATTTTTAACATCAAATTCATTTGCATAATTATAAGCATATTTACTCATTATTTCTAATAACTTTTTATCTTTCAATAGCTTAGAAATTGCATCCATGATTTCAATTTCATTTTTCTTACACGCAAACCCGTTTTTACCATTAATGTAACCTGCTAAAGCATTTCGTTTTGATTCAAGTGTAATAACTGGTAGAGAAGTAGCCATTGCTTCAAACGCAATCAAACTAAACCCTTCTAACTCAGATAATAACACAAACACTTTAGAGGATTTCAAATAGCGGTACATTTGCTCTTTTTCTTTTGTGAAACTTAGAATTTCAACATTATTTTCTAAATCTAGTTTCTTTCTTATCTCTAGTAGTTTAAGAGTATCAGGCCCTTCACCAATTATTAAAACTTTTAACTGAGGGAATTCTTTAACAAGAACAGAACACACTTTTAGTAATAAATCAAAGTTTTTATGTTTAAGATGCCTGCCAATAGAAATAATGTCATATTCTTGCTTTAATGGTTTAGCACGGGCAATTTCTTTAGTTTCTATCCAGTTTTCAATAGTTTTTATTTTGTTTTTATTAACACCAATTTCATTTAATCGTTTAGCAGTTAGTTTTGACACACAAATATTGTTCTTTGTTATTTTAGACAAAATCTTTTCAATAGCTTTTCCAAACCCGCTTATTAGTTTGTTATAATGCAGCCAATAATCATACCATACTTCGTGCCATGTTATTATCATTGGCTTTTTTTTGAACAAAGAATATAATTTGCATGAGAAGGCAGGGAAGTACGGGAATGCAGACACATCTATAATATCAAAATCATGTTTCATTAATTCAAAAAATAAGTGAAACGAATATTTGATTGGTTCAAACACTCGTCTTTTACCAGAAAAGTTGTATTTGCTTTTATACTTTGAAACACCGTGCATGTAAAAATTATTTGTTATTTTTTTTGTTTTGGAATCTTTCCACATCTTAACACCAAACAAATGCACTTCGTGACCTTTTAGAACTAGGTTTTGTGCTAAACTAAAATTTCTGTACTCAGCACCGCCTATTGAAAACGGATAATGCATGTCATAAACAATAGCTATTTTCATATTTACTATTAGAATTGAGAAGAACTATTTAATTTTACTTGAAACGAATTATATCAAGCATAACTTTAAAACCATATTCAAAAGGATTATTGATTAACTTACTTTTTCCATATTTTCGTTTTCTAAAATTAATTGGCATTTCTTTTATTTTGTAACCGAGTCTTTTTACTTGGATTATTTCTTCTTGTGTATATGTATACTTTGACTTTAACTTTAATTCCTTAGCAACATCATACTTTAATAATCTAAACCCTGACTGTGAATCTTCTATTCTTTGTCTAACAATCATAGATACAATGCTAGAGAAAAAGAGATTACCAATTTTTTTTATCAATGGCATGTGTTTTAAACTTAAGAATTGTCTGTTACCAATAACCATGTCACAATGTTTAATTGCTTTGATTAATCTAGGTAATTCTGTTGGGTCATACTGTCCGTCTGAGTCAATGTGAATAACATAATCTGGATTATGCTTGTCTAATTCTTTTAATCCAATTCTTATTAAACCAGCTAATGAAACTTTTCTATCTAATCCAATGATTGTATTAACTTTCTTTTTTTTCAAAACATTTAATGTGTTATCATTAGAAGCATCATCAATCGCTATTATTTTCAAATCAAGTTTAATGTCTTTAGCTGTTTTTCTTAAAGAATCAATAACATTACCAACAGAATCTTGTTCATTGTAGCAAGGTAATATAGCAATTGCTTTCATAAAGAATTATAAATAAAGTAAATATAAAAAGATTGACAAACATATTTTAATCCGCAGTACTTTTGACTAAACACCCTGGGCTTACCCAGTCTTCTTCATTGAACAGAGAATCATCTCCTTTGAAATCCTCCCATTTTTCCACCAAGTCATAGAGCATGGCGCTGTATTCTTCTTTCAGCTCTTCTTCCAGAAAGTCAAAGGGACAATAAGCTATCGGAGGATTACCTCCTTTAAAGAACTCTAACTCAGTCATTCCCACATCATTTTCACCATAGGGTGGGACCTCTCCTAATTTTTGCCCGACAACAACAACATCCTCTACTTCTACTTTAACATTAACGAGATGATCAAAAGCAATAATATAATCTTTAACTCCATTTTGAGACATATGCACTTCATAATCTTCAACACCCTCGTTCTTCTCAACAGCAGTCACAACCCCGTCTATAGGAGAAATTATTTCTGTACCAACAGGCAGATGATAACCTGGATAAGGTAAAAATTTTCCTTCATCTGTTACATGTCCAGTAGGAGTAAAAATTCTATCTCCCGGAACTTTTCCTGAAGTAAAATAAAAGTCACCTACATACTTTGTTTTTGGATTATAATAATCCAAATTAAATCCAAAATTTGATAAAGTTGGTTTAGGATTTTCAATTGATTTTTTGGTTTCATTTAATAGTTCCTCGAATTTTTCAACATCAGGTTCCTCTTCTTCATCTAGTGGAACATCTGTCTCTTTTGGTTTTGTTGGCTTTTCACGCTCTGCAGTTATTTTGTCTAATTTTCTACCCAAATTCATATTACCACCGTGCATACGCGGCCACGCTGCATTTTCCTGGTAATTGTTTGCTTCCACTTTTATTTTTAAAAGAGCATCTCTGTAGGACCAGAAATATTGGTAGCCGAGCACTTCATGAACTCCGAAGTAAATGTACCCATCTTTAAGAGTTGGCGATCCGTATGAAAAGTCAGGATAATTTCTAAAAGAGGACCATTGCAATTCACCAGTTCCCATGTCAATTGCATGAAACCTGCCAACTTTAGTGCCTTCTGAGCCAATGTATAGCACACCATTATCCCCAAGAACTGGAGAACTATACAGATCAGCGCCAACATGTTGCATCCAGATAAGGTTACCATCTGAATCAATAGAATATAAATTACTTTCAAAGTTAGATTTTGTGCCAACGTACAATGTATTATTTTCATCAACAGCAGGAGTAGCTTTGAACCTACCAGTTGCATTTATAGGTGTCATTGACCATATTATTTCTCCTGTTTCCGAATCAACCCTGTTAATAGTATTCCCAACAATTGTATAGAAACTTTTTTTATCTTTTAAGAATGCCGGGGATGAATACGCTGTGCTGCCTCTACCACCACCGCCACCGTTTTCAATACCTCCTTCGTCAAATAAGATATTGTTGTCAAGTTTTGTTGACCATATCAAGGTACCTTCTGGTTTAAACTTGTATACACGCACGTTATACTTTTCATAATCATCGTTATTAGTATATGGTTTTGGCGAGATAAAATATATGTCACCTTTTGAATCAATGACTGGAGAGCTTCGCATGCCAGTAATCTTAGAATCATTATCAGGATATTGCCATTTAATGCTTCCGTTTGTGTAAAATGCATAAAGTTTGCTGTCACCAAGATAAATAATGTCATTTACATCAATTGCAGGGTTCATCATAGCATGTTTCCATGATTCATCTTCATATGAAATTTGTTTTTTCCATCTAAACTTACCATCATTTGTTAAAGAAAGTAAATGATTTTTACCCATGTAATCGTTTTCACCTGCATAATATGAGTTTGTAACAAAATATATGTTTCCTTGACTGTCCAATGAAGCACTACCGTGAACATTACCTTTTTCCAATGGATACTCCCAGATTACATTAAGGTCCAGGTTCATTTTATAAAAATAATTATCAGGAAGCGAAGAAAGATATTCTTCAGGTTCAGTACTAGCATCAATATTAGTTGAGGTTCCTATGTAAATATAATCATCAACAATTGTCGGTGAACAATATTGAAATGCTGCGCCTGACTCAGGAGTAAAAGCAGCCACAATCCTATCTTTTGTTTTTTCAGTTTTAAAATTACTTTGGTCAAACATGTTCTCTCCTTTCCTAGGTTTACTCTTAATAACATGTAACGAGAATAAAACTAATATTACAACTAATATTGTAATGATTTTCTTTTTTTTCAATCATAACACCTCTTTATCTATAGTATGTTTCATAATCATTAGGAAAATTGCTTGGACAAACTCCTTTATTGACAGTTGCAAGTTGCATTTCTGTATCTGACACAAGTTTAAAGAATGCGTATCCTTCAGGACTATTGTCCCATGCACTAACCAAGTTATAACAATGTTCGTTTGTTATTTCACTAGGATCTTTATTAGTTGGATTATCTTTGTATATTTTATAGCGTTTTATATTTACGTAACCTAACGAAGTACCACCTGCTGAATTATTGTAAATAAACAACGGAGATGTAAAATCACCACGTTCTTCTTTGTTAAGACCTTGTTTTGAAAAGTGCCATATGCCAGATAATGTACCAACAACGTCTTTTGAAGCAGATCCGCAATCAGTTGTTAATCCTGGAGCATTAAACCCATAAAATTTAACATATTCCTTTCGCATGTCATCAGGATATAAATCAAAAGCACATATAGCAGTACGGTAACGTTCTCCCATGTAATCTTTTTCATATCTTTCCTGGTTAACGAATTTGTTTGTATGAGTTTTATCATAAAATAACACGTCCCAGTTACGATACTCTGCAGTACCACCAGCATAACCAATAACATCACCGGCATTAAACAATAAAGGTGTTTGTAACCTTATTTCTCCTTTTGTAAATTCTGTACCAACTTTATTTTTTATAGTATCAGGCACATCCGTCAATGCAGATAACTTAAGAGTTTTATCAGAATTAATTTCAAACACCAATGTCCAGGTTGGACTGTAATCTCCGTAACCATAATATGAGTAAAATACCAATGACATTTCAGTGGGAGCGTATATTTTCATCTTTAAACTAGGACTTCCATGATCTCCTGTACGTTTTATATTTACCAGTGCCATGTTATTAACTTCTCTTTCTTCCCAACCACCTTCTAACTCGCCTAATGGTACAATGTAATCTACTTTGTCAAGTTCAAACATATGTTCAGTAAATACTATTTTTTTTGGTTCTTGTTTTAATTCAATTTTGTTTTTTTCTATAATCTCAGGTTTTTCAACTTTTTCAATAAAAGTTTCATTGATTTGCGATTCTTCTGGCGTTTCTATTTCAACTAAATTATCAGCTTTTTTTTGAGTAGAGCAACTACTAACTAAAACTACAAGTAATAAAATTAAAACAATTTTTTTCACTAACAATCACCTATTAACTGGTCATTTTTAATTTGAATATGATACAATTTCTCATCCTCCCAGTTTTCATTTGTACGTTCAGCTGTCCATAATTCGTCATCAATCCAGACAACGTCCCAACATTCTTCACTACCTGCCCACACAGATCCTATTAATTTACCTTTTTCAGTAAACTTACATACTCTATCACCACAACACGTGTAAAAATATCCGTCATGATATCCTAACCCGTGTCCGCCTAGGTTAATATCTCTCTCGTTTATCATTTCACCGTCTGTTGTGTATTTATACAGTCTGCTTCCGATTAATATATAGAGGAAACCGTTTGCATATCCTAAACCACCTTTTGCAATACCTTCTATACTAGACACGTCAAATGATTTTACTAGTTCATGAGTCTCAGGATTGTACGCATGGATTTTACCGTCATCATAACCGTTCACCCAGATCAATGTACCGTCAGACGTCATGCCTCTCAACCATGACGATGCTGTTCTAAACCTGTCAATTATTTCAAAAGTTTCAGTGTCTATTTTAAGCACTTCAAGGTCAGTTGTTGCGTAAAGATCTTCACCGTCATAACTTACTGTCCAGATCATGTCAGCTGGTAACTTTTTTTCAACAATTTTTCGTGTTTCATCTTCCTCAGGATAAATAAAAGGATAGCGTTCTTTTTCTTGATCACCCGGTAGATATCCCAGTTCAAAGTTTTTAATATCAGGGTAATCAAATTCTATGGTTTCAGTTATTCCCTGAACAGGCTCATCCAATTTATTGCTATCATCCAAGATATTACTGTTACCTGTAATGTCACCGGCATTATGCCAATAATTATTTCTAGCATCTATATTTTCTGCAATTTCAATGTTAACAGAAGATTTAATATTATTATTGTTCAATGTTACAGTTTGAATTTCCATGAAATTAATCAAATCACCGTTTAGATTATTATTAGTAATCTCTGCACTGGTAACTCCTCGTTCAAACTGTACATTTTTATCAATAGTGTTACCTGATAACACAATATGTCCTTCAGACGCAGCGGAAAAGCCCATGTTAGTGAAAACATTATTACTAATTATGGGATCTGAATAATCTGAAAAAATTGCTTTTGAATTACTGAGATGATTATTTTCAATAACTGGACTATTGATTTGTTCCATTGCAATTCCTAAATATCCTCCGTCGTAAATTCTGTTATACTCGATTATGGGGTTAGAATGAAACTCCATGTAAATGTTTTCCCAGTTATTGTAACGTAAGATTGAATGAGAAATTAAAGCATAAGAATTCCACAGGTTAACATCCTGAGTTCCAAACTCGACAATAGAGTATTTAATTATATTCTCCAGACTTTTACTGTCCTGGAAAGTTATTCCGAACCAGTCACCGTTTATTGGATCTAGTGCGTCAGAAGTGAACCAGATCATTTTATCAGGTGTTCCAACTGATATTAATGTACCTCTAATGTTTAACGCAATTTCTTTTTCCTGTCCGCATAAAGGCGGTCTAGAATGTTTAAATTTGATTATCGTACCAGGTTCAATTGTTAAAGTAACTCCTTCAGGAACAAAAACTGAATGTTCAACAAATATATTACCAGACCAAGTTTCATCTCTGAACAAATGACCTTTTTTTGTTACAAATTTACATTCATTTGGACAAGACCAGCCACAGTCAAGCCCTTGTTCACCTTTGTTATAAACACCGTCTGTACAATGTTCTGGTAGTTCTAGTTCAATTTCTTCGTTACTTTCAATTTCTGTTATTTGTACAATTTCTGGTTTTTCTTTTTTTAGTACAGGTTCATGTCGAACACAACTACTAATTAAAATTATTAGAACTAAAATTAAAATAATTTTTTTCATTCTATGATTTCTTTTATTTCAATTGAAGATAAAGGTTTATCATAAATTCTAAACTCGTCAAGATAGCCTTTATAATAGACAAAATCTGGTCCAACCATGTATGAACTTCGTCCATAACCAAGCATGAACTTTTCCTTAACAGGAATATCGTCAAGGAAAGAAGTATCTTTTGAATTACCAAAATTATAATGCCTGTTTGTCATCTCAACACCGTTAAGATATCCTGTGTTTCCATCATCACTAACAACAACAGCAAAATGATACCATTTATTTTCTTCAAAATTAATGTTTGAATCATAACATAAGAACGGGTCTTGATTGTTTTTTATCCAGGTAACATATAATTTCTTATTGTCAGGGTCTAGCATAGGTCCTGAACCATATGATTGTTCATTAAAATGACCAATCTCAATAATAAATATGTTATCAGGATCTTTTTCATCAACACCAAGGTATAATATTGGCATGACTGTTTGTTTGTCAAGCATTGACTCAAATTTAAAGTAAAAAGATATTGTTCCATTTGTTAAACTTCCAATCTTATCAATTGCATCTTGAGAAAAGTCAACATAATCATCAACACCATCAAAATATAATGATTTCCCTATTTTTCCTTCTTTAAACACAGCATTGCCTTTTATTGTTCCATCATAATTATTAGCAGAGTCTTGTGCATTATCTTCAAACTCCCAGTGCGCTATTAAGTTTGGATCTTTTTCAACAACAGGTTCAGGTTCTGATAATTCTTCATCAACCTCTTCAGTTGTTTCTAGTTCTTCTTCTATTACAGGTTCTGGTTCATCGATAACATTTTCTTCAGTAGATTCAGTTTCACCAGGTTTTGTTTCAACACTATCTGGTGCGTTTGTACAGCTTACAATTAATAATAAACAAATTAGAAGTGATATTATAATTATTTTTTTCATACACAAACACCTCTTTTACTAAAAATTATAGATAAACTCGTATATAAATGCTTTCTCAAGCTGAGCCAGAAACAAATATAAACAACATTTTCTTTCCAATTAATAGAATAGATTTTAGTTATAGGTGATGAAAAAATGAATCCTGAAGAGTTTTTTAAAGATGGTAAAGTGCATGTTTGGAAATCAGATTTTGTAGTTATAAAATCTAAGAATCCTAATCCCAAAGCGTTTGCAAATATTGTTGACAAACAAGAAACTACAGTTATTATTGATAAAAAATTGTATAATGAAGGTAATGTAATTGAAATTGAAAAAGGATGGAAATTACTTACTTTTGACATGGTTCTGCCGTTTGAATTAGTAGGTTTTCTTGCAGCTGTTGCAAAAGTTTTAGCAGATGCAAAGATTAGTATATTTGCAGTTTCTGCATATTCAACAGATCATATTCTATTAAAAAAAGACGATCTTTCTAAAACAAAAGAAGAGTTACAGAAACTTGGGTGTAATGTGATTGACCACGCTTGTTAAATTATTTTTAATATTATTACTCCACCATGATCATAAACTATCTCATTTGATTCATATTCTTTATAATCCAAGTTAATATCATACACTTGTTTCTTACCAAAATAAACATAATCAGGTTCTAAACTTGACAAATACTCTTCAGTCTCGTCAAAGTACACAGGAGACGTATGTACAGTTCTAGTTTTTCTCAATGTTAATGGAGCAATCCATAGCCCAGCATCTCCATAATTGTTCAGGAATAAACTATCTTGGTAAGTGTTTTGTTTGATCCATTCAAACGCTTCAAGATCTTCAGGAGTTACCATGCCGAATGCTTCAGACACTCTGTAATAATACTGAACTTGCATCCTTGCAAAAAATAATAATAAAACAAAAACAACCAAAATCATTAACTTACTAGCTAGTTTGTTATCAATGAGTTTGTCTAGTAATTTCTTATCAACAACTTGATATATCATATGGCCTATTGCAATTGAAAACGGAATTAACAAAAGAACAGCAACTCTTTCAGATAATAAAACATATGAGAAAGGTAATATCCAGTACTTTGAATTAATAATAACCAATGAACATGAACCAACCATTATAATAACTTCTTTTAACAAATTATTATTTTTGATAAGAAACACTAACCCTGCTGCTAATAACACGAGATAATTCCTGCCAAATAACAAGTTAATCAAATGCAATCCTGTTGAAAAGAAATTTGTAATGTCACCTTTCCATGTAAGAAATTTCTCAGCATTTCTCTGTCTTTGCCATTGTATTTCTGAATCAGATATGTTAAAATCATAGTGAATAATATAGGGTAATAAAAAAATCACAAATATTATAGCAATCGTAATTAAATTATGAAAAGATTTCTTTGATTTGATTATTTTGAAATTATTAATCAAGAACAATGGAAGATAGACATAAAAAAAAGTATAAACAGGGATCACGTGCGTAAAAAGAGAAGCACATGCAAAAACAGTAAAAAACACAATATCTGGTTTAGTAAATTTATTAACTGGTTTAATAAAATATACTGCCATGAACAAGAAACATAAGGATAACACAAACGGATTACCGCCCCAAGCAATAAAAAACTGAGGGTTGTTAGCGATGAACACAGATATAAAAGATGTTATCAAAGCAATTTTTTGGTTAAAATATTTTCTTAAGAAGAAATATAAGGATAATATTAGAAATGCGTAACAAAAATTAGCAACAAATAAAGTAGCTTTGTAAACAGGCATGTTACTGAGCAAAGAAACATATGAAGAAATTATTGAAAACCCAACAGGATATCCACCGAATTTCAATGGATTAACTGGGTCAAATGTTTCAGGGAAACCCTTGTTCAATGTAATGATTTTCGCATTTAAAGTATGAAAACTCATGTCAGCTCCAGCTGGAAAATAATTGTTAAAAAAAGGCATGAATCTTATTAATGATAATAATAACAAACATGTGACAACAATTAATTCTGTTTTGTTAACTTTAACCTTAACATCTTTAATCATTAATCCAATTACTGTTAAAACAAAAACAAAATAAAATAATCCAGTTAATGAAACAGGAACAAATTTCAAGTACCAAAAAGATAATATCCAAAATCCTAATGATAAAGCAATGCCTTGAACGAAAACTTGAGATAGTAATTTCTTTTTTTGAATCAAAAATACTCCTGGAATGAGAAATATTAGAAGAAACTTATTTGTGAAAAATAACAATATCAATGTTAATATTATAATTATTTTTTTCCACATTCTCAATCTTTTTTTTCAACCAGCATGATACTAATAAAAAACACACTAAAAAATGTTTGAAACCCAATAACTGTAAGTGTTAAAGGAAATAATATTGTTGAGGTGTCATAATTTGGTTTAAACAAAAACAATAATATACTAAATAAAACTATCAAAAACCCTGAAAGAACTCCTTTTTCCAATGGCACTTTTTCTGCAATGTAATTAATTAATTTATCTTGTTTTTCAAAACCAGTATGAATAGCGTATATTTTTGAATACAATCCTAAATTAATGACCTGATAGCCTAATATTGAAAAAAACGATCCAAATAGAGCTAAATAAAGATTGATATTTACACCACGGATAATAAACGAACCAAATAAAATTAAAGTTAGTACAAGAAAACCAAGGAAAAACAAAACAAAGCCAGGTATGAAAAATAAATATGTGGGACTGAACATTAACATGAACCTTAAGTGTCGCCAAGCGTCACTAAAACTTCTTAATTTAGATTCACCAATTCTTGGATAATACGTTATTGGAACTTCGCTAATTGCTAAACCGTTTTTAGCAGCTTTAATAATCATTTCAGATGCAAATTCCATGCCTGTGGTTTTTAATTCTAACTTTTCAAAAGAGTCTTTAGTAATTACTCTTAACCCAGAATGCGTATCACTTACTTTAGTGCTAAAAAACAAGTTTAAAATAAAAGACAAACCAGGGTTACCTATGTATCTATGATGCCACGGCATTGCACCTTTTTTTATAGTGCCTTTAATCCTGCTACCAATTACTAGATCATAACCAGATTTAAGTTTCTTAAGTAACAAAGAAAGTTCTGAAAAATCATAAGTGGCGTCAGCGTCTCCGATCACAACATATTTACCTTTAGCTTTTTCAAACCCTTTTCTGATAGCTATCCCGTAACCTTTTTCATTATGTTTAATAACAACTGTGTTATGTTTTTTAGCTATTAACGCAGAATTATCAGAGGATGAATCAGAAACAATGATTTCACCGTCAATATTTTCTTTTTTAAAAACTCGTTTAATTTGTTTAATACATTTCTCAATAGTTTTTTCTTCATTCCTGCAAGGAAGAATTACTGATACTGTTACCCCCATGTTACACAGGATATTTTATGCATATTTATAAGTTTGTTAAGAAAGATCAAACAATATTCCACGTTTAAGGTTATTAATAACTTCATACACAAAACAAAAAGGTATAGCTATTATTATAAAAGGTAATAAAACAAACCAAAAAAATAGTTTTATCATTAATTCTTCAGCTTTCATTTGAGATCTTTTTTTAATTGTTCTACAATCTTTACTGGTGTTGGATCTAAACCATATTCCATTGCCATGTAATACGCTAAAAACAATCCCATCCATACACTTGACAATAATCTTGTTAAAAAACTATTACCTGTGATAGCAATCTCTGTTACAGGAGTTTTATATTTACCTGCTATGTTTTTGAAAATTTTAATACGTTTTTTAATTCTAGGATGATCCTCAGAATCACTTACAATTATAACATGAAACTTACCCACGGGATGTTCATACGCGCATATCTCATTATGGTTAAACTCTGGGAATATGTTGTAAAACGCGTGTGTTTTAGCGTTTTCATTAATGTCAGTTTTCCATTTTTCAGCAATGCAAAACATTTTTTGTGATGAATATATTATTGGAACTTTACCTTTAACTTTAGCAGCTAAATCTTTTGCACCAGCTTCAACCTTAGCAGATGAACTTTTCAGATCTTTAGCGCATTTTTTAATATTTTTTTCTTGGTCACTAATGATCCCAGACATGCTAAGTACATTTAACATTGATATGAACTGGTATGATGTACTCAGTCTTGGTTGGATGCCTTTCGGAACTAAGATATGCGGGTTTTTATTCATCTTAGCCAGTTCTTCAAGCTTACCTCCTGATGACAAACTAACAATCTTGCATCCTCGCCTGGTAGCAGTACGGTAAGCTGCAATTGTTTCTTCAGTGTTACCTGAATAAGATACTGCAAACACCAAGCTTTTTCTGTTAACAAACTTAGGCAGAATGTAATCTTTAATAACATGGATTTGAATAGGAATATCCTGCAAATATACTTTTAGCAGATCACCATTATAACCAGAACCTCCCATGCCAACGACAACAATATTTTCAACAAATTGTTTTGGTACTGTAATATCATCGCCTAATGAAACAGATTCTCTAACCATGTCAGGAAAAGATCTTAATACAGAGATCATATTTTCAGAGTCAATATCCATGAGTATTCACCTATTAAGAGTTTAGACAGTATTAGTATTTAAATATTTTAGTGTTGGACAGAGATTTTTGCTGGTACTGTTTCTTTGACTTTTCTCAACAGTATTAAACCAATAAACATCATAATTCCCAATAAGAACATTGCTACTTTGTATTTAAACACATCAGATTTACTAAAAAGAAATAATGCAAAGCTCCATATCAAAGGACCAACTATTGAGGCCATTTTTTGAAAAACTGAAAAAAATCCAAAATATTCTCCAAGCTTATTTTTCGGAGAAATATTTACAAAAAAGGTTCTAGCTACAGTATAATAACTTCCCCAGCCAAACCCAATTAATAAAACAAGTAAATGAAGATAAAATAAATTACCATTAAACAATACAAGACTGAAAAATAAAACAGTTGTGTATCCTGTTATCCACATTAAGAATTTTTTTACAGAATATTTGTGGCAAAGCAATCCAGAAATAATTGAACCAGGAAGAATACCTATGAATAGGAATAATAACAAGAAAGTTTTTGCTGTATCTGCTAGTTTCCATACTTCTGCCAAATATATTGCAAAGAATAATTGCGCAGTTAGTAAAGCATCTGAGACAAAATAAAACGAAATTAAGAAACGCAGTACATTTTTATCCTTTTTAACTAATCTTTTTAAGCCTGACCAAAACACAGTGTATACATCTTTGATATTGATTTTTTGTCTTGACTTCACTATTTTAGAAGTTTTCTCCTTAAACAAAATAATAAAGGGTAAAGACATTATAATGAACAAAATTGCTGCTGGAAAAAACACTTGTGACCTTCCAGTAGTTCCTGATAAAAAGGAAATAGTACTGTTTGCAATTGGTAATAAAATAACAACTCCGGCTAAAAATCCTAACATGCCAAAAAATTCACCTATACCGGATATTTTACCTCTGTTTTGTTTGGTTGATATTTTGTCAAGTAATGAATTAAAAAATATTAAAGATAATTGATAAGATGATTGTATAATAAAAAACATGATTAATGATACAATAATTTTAGGAAATTTTGGCAATGAAGATGGTGCTACTAAACCCAGAGTTAAACTACTTAACGCAATTATTAATGTGAACCAATTAATAAAGAGCTTTCTTTTACCTATATTATCTGACCATGCGCCAAAAAATGGACCTGTTAATAAAACAAATAATGTAGCTAATGAAAATGTAATACCGTACCATGAATCATGAAAACCATTCTCAATAATAACCCATTGAGAAAAATACATTACTAATGAAGCGGTTGTGATAGAATTTGCAAAATCGTATAATCCCCAATAGAAAACTCGCTTTTTCATTTAAGAAAGTTAGATGATTTGGACTTATAATGTTTTTCTTTTTTAATAAAAATTTAAAACAAAAACTTATTCATATTAAGAAAACTATGCAGTTCATCTCTTAGTTCAGTTGCATCAGATTTAACCATACCTTCGAAATCTTTACTTTTAGATTTGAACAAGAATTTGTCAAATATTGTTCTGATAAATGTATACTCGGCCCTTGCTTCCCATTTACCTCTCATATCTTCAATAACAAAACAATCCAGGACTATGTTAACTTTACCCTTGTTAAGTTTAATATTTATTCCATCAACTTTTTTCTTAACATCTACAAGATCAGAAACAGTTATCCAGATTTGAATTTCAAGCTTGTTAGCTTTAACTTTTCTAAACGGTCTCATCCTAATATTAATGTGCCGACCTTTTTTTTTGTTTTCTTCTTTATGACTTATCATAAATCTTGTGTAACCTTTTTTCTTAAAAAAAGATTCAATCATAACTATCAAGTCATTATAACTAAAAATACCTTTATAATTAACACTCATTCCAAGTGCAACGTGTTGTATTTCATCTCTTAGCATTTTCTTTGTTTATCGTTCATACAAAAATTTGTTCATGTTAAGGTAACTAGAAACTTCAGTCTTAACTTCGTTTGTAATATGTTTTGAAACATTTTCCCAGTATGCTATTCTAGGTCTAGCTAAAAACTTTTCATAAAATACTTTAAACAAAAAGTAAAACGGTTTTGAATCAGGGAACAAATTAAAATATTCAGTTTGTAAAAATCCGTCAAAAATAATGGTTAGTTTTCCGTGAGCAGTCTTAACTTTTTGTCCGTCAACTTCTTTTTCAACGTATTTATACTCGTTAACATATATCCAGAACCTGGTTTGCAATCTAATATACGCGTCAACTTTTTTATAATAATCAGTTTTTAAGTGGAAATACTTACCTTTTTCTGTTTGATACTCTTCGTCAAATATAATTTTTTTATCAAACCCTTTTCTTCTGAAATATTTGTCAATCATCCTAAACAGTTCTTTAACAGTAAACAATCCCTCAAAAGCAAGGGTTTCAGCAACAACTGTACTATATATCTCAACCATTTTTAAAATGCATTGCTAGCAGTCTCCATTTCTAAATATTTTTTAACATCAGTCATGAAATCATATAAATAATAATCAAGGTAATCAAAATATTTTAATAAATTATCGTGATATAATATTTTATTGTTAAGAAATTTCTCAATTTTTTTCAACCCAGCTTTTTCAAAGTCACCGTCGTAGTCAGTTATGTACCCACCGTTTATTATGACTTTCATTCTAGCATCTATTAACTTTTTCACGTGACCATCTCTAATAACTTCAACAGGCTTAGCTTCCCAGACCCAGATTTCTGGTAAAAGCATGAACATACAATAAAAATTTATTTTTTTACGGCCCATTAATTTATGGATCTTGTAAGGCGGATAGTCCCACACTTTTGATTCGTAAAAGTCAAAGTCATGATCTTTAATCCATTGAACCATGAACTTGTAAAACCCGTCAAAATCAAACACTCCTTTATACTTTATAGTCCTATGAAAGTTATATTTACTATAATCTGATAAACTAGTGTCCATTCTACGTCAGTATATAAATAACTATACTGGTTTATATAGTTTTTGTCGAATTAGCGTGAAGAACGACGTAAATATGCAGGTACCAAACTTTTTTCGTATTCATGTAAAAAATTATCTAATGCCTTTTTTTCGTTACCAAAAAAAGTACTTTTTATCAAAAGTAAGGGTCTATTAAAATGCAGATAATAACTAAATTTCATGATTAGTCTTGGACTAGGATTATAATCCTTCCCAAGTAACTCACTAGCAAAATAGTTTGCTTCGGATTCGTCTTCTCTGTTTGTTCTATTACAGTTCTTTTTTATGTGGCCTAGAAAAAGATGCCCCAGCTCATGGCATGAAGCAGTTGGAAGAAGTTTTGTAGGATAATCACTTGGAAAAACAATAAAATTTCTATGAGTGCTAAAATTACGTGCAGCATGAGGCTCGGTTATATCATCACAGAACAAATAGTGTATATTAAGTTTCCTGCAAATATCTGGAAAGTCTATTTCTCCATTTATTCCAAGTCTTGCTTTTAGATTTAGCACAAGGTCAGAGATCTCTTCTTTTCTTTGTTCGTCTAGGACCATATCCTTGAGTTAAAACTTCTTATTTAAATATATTTCTAAATAATCGTCATTAGATAGTAATAAATTAAGAAACAACAGTAATCTAATGATAAACAGTATTACAACATCCAATGCCATCAAGCTTTTAAAAAAACCTTGAGGAAAACACCTTAAGGACAACATTGACTTAAAAAAACGTCAAGTTGTCCGAAGAATTATTAATGATAAACAGTATTACAACATCCAATATAATTACGCGTCATTTGCCTTATATCCATTTCTTTTTTCTCTGGGTGTAGTATATGAAGAACTTCATGCGTAAGAACTTCTTGGTATGCGTTGCCATGTAATGAATCCAATATTTCAATGTAACTACTGTATATAAAGGCTCTGCCTAAAACACCATTACCAAGTACATTCTGAGGAACTCGTCTGACCATTACACCAGCAGGTACAAACAAGCCATAGTTATGCTCTTCATCCTTTTGTTGAGGTTTTCCAATGTAATGTTTCCAAACAGGACTATCTTCATCATTTTCTCTAACATACACAATGTACGTGTTTTTCATTATTTCGTACAGAATAAATTTAGGTTTTTTTGATTCAGGTTCTTCTTCAATTAACAAAGGTTGTTCATTGATATTTTCAACAGGGCCAAGTTCAATGTTTTCAGGAGCAACAACCAATGATTCTTCTGGTCTATCAATCAATGATTCCATGATTTCTTCTAATGAAAACCTATCAGGAAGAATATCATTACTTAAAGAATCATCAATAGTTTGTTCTGTACCAAAAAATATTCTTTGCTTTAACAAATTTATTTCATGGTTCATTATAAATAAAAAAAAATTAATGATGTAACATTACTTCAACGTCTTTCCCAAAGATTTCTCTAAGATTTTCAAACACAGGTTGTTTAATAAAAACTTTTGCAGGTATTGCTTGATCAACCAATGCTTGTTCAAGTTCTTCATTAGAACTTTCTCGAATATTTTTCAGAGAACCATCTTTGTCAATGTCTGCCTTGGTAATTTCTTTTTCTTCAGCGTCTAAGTTATGCGTTATAAAAGCTGTTTTACCTAACATAAGAACTTCACCGAACAATTTACCGTGTTTTACTTTAATTTTAGCTTTTTCAATTTCTTTACCACGTTTTCTCTGGATATATTCTACTAAGAATTTATGAAGGTCTTTACTAACTTTTTTAACATTTGTAATGTCTGTTTTAGTTAATTTACCAGTGTCATAGTCTTTCTTAGCTTTGACAACGTCTTTGATCATTCTCAGATATTTATGCGGCACTTTTCCACTGTCAATTAGTTCTTTTTCAAAGGTTTTTATTACTTCTTCTTCTTTAACCTTTTCAATTTCTTCTAACCTTAAGATATCTCTAAGAATAGTGACAGTAGTGTCATACGTATGCACTAAAGATTCTTCTTCTTTGATCTTATCAATTTGCTTGAAAAGTTTTTTGATTCGTTTAAGATATTTTTGTGAATCGTCTAATAACTTATCAGCTTCCTTACCTGTTAATTCTTTTTTTGCTTTATGTTCAAGATCTTTTCTAACCTGGATATTATGTTCAAGAATCTTTACATATTCATCTTCAAGAAGTTTTTCTTTTTTAACAAAAACCTCTCTCATTAACTCAGGTGTTTCTTTAGGCGTTGGAGGTGGTACACCGTACAACATCAAAGCTGCTTGCGATGGTGTTAATATGGCATAGAACGTATCTTCCATACCTATAGTGTTGAGCTTAAACTTAACTCTTTGCAGCATCTGATCACCTGAGCTCATGAAGATGTCGATTGCTTCTTTACTCGGTTTAATTTTACCCATTTTAAGCAATTGTTTCCATGGCATGAAAATTCCTCTGTCATAGAACGGTATACCGTCTCTCAGGAAAGTAAATATTATTGGGTTTGCTTCTTTAACATTATCCCAGAAATCTGTTAAAATATAAACCTGGATGTTTAGCTTGTTTCTTATCCCAGTCATTTCACCAGCTTGAATACCCATTCCAATAATAATAGCTCGTAGTTTATCTTTTAATTCTACTCTGGTCATTTTTTTAACGTCTGTGTCATCAATAACTACAAAAACGTCAATGTCAGAGTCAGGTCTTGCTTTACCCTGTACTAAGCTACCTGCTAATACATATGTTACAATATATTTTTCAAATTTCTTAAGAACCATTTGTTTGTGAATTTCTGATATTTTAATAGCAGCTAACATACCAACGTCATAAACAGGAGCTCCTGAAGCTATCCTTACTAACATATCGTATTTTGCATCGTAACAACTTTGCCATACTTCGCTTAAAATAACTGTATCAGCGTTAATATTCGGGTCAATATCCTTACCCATTTTATGAATTATTTGGCCAAGTTTGGTTTTCAGCTCGTACTTTGACATTTTTTTGCTATCTGAATCATCAACAAGGACCATGACACTAACTTCGTCTTTGTTAGGTTGTTTAGGCTGTTGGCCAGGTAACGGTTGTCCCATTGGAGGTTGCATACTTCCCATACCAGGCGGTGCCATGCCTCCTCCCATTGGCATACCCTGCGCCATTGGTAACTGTTTTCTAGGAGGTAATAATGTAATTCCCATAATGTACTTGTCAAACTTAGCAAGAACTTCTTTCTTAAACTTATCTAATTGTTTTTTTATTTTTTCAAGCTTATCCTTTGCTTCTTTGGAAATGTTTGGTATTTTATTTACGTCTAACACATCAATTGGTTGTTTGTCATCTTTTTGTTCTGGTTTTTTTTGTTTAGCTGTCATTTTTATTATTCACCGTTTTAGTGGAATTTTAACTACTATCAACTAGTGATTTAACAGATATATATAAATAAAATTGTGGTAGAGTAGATATATATGTGACTTTTTTGTCAAAACTAAGCAACAACAATGTTTAACTTGTTAATTTTCCTGTATAAAGTACGTTCGCTCATGTCAATTGCATCTGCAGTTTTTTGGATATTAAAATCATGATCTTTCAAAGCTTTTTCAATATATTCCTTTTCAAACAATTCAAGTGCTTCATCATATGATATGTTTCCAATATTGTCAGCTATTAACTGCGAAATATCGTCTAGATTAGAATAAATGTTCTTAACTTTTTTTTCTTCTTCAAACGCAGCCAATCTTTCTTCTAATATGTTATATATGTTTTCTTTCATATATTGAGAAGGTTTAATTAATTCTTTTTTATGTTCATCAGGTTTAATCTCGAGTTTGTTAATCATTCTATGCAAATGCCTTCTATGCAGGTGCGCTTTTTTAGCTGCTAAACTAATATTTCCTAATGATAATGTAAGTAAATCATTCAAATATGTTTTAAGAAAATCTTTCCTAGCTTCTTTAAATGATTTTGAAAAGTCTATCGTGAACAATAACCTGAACTCTAAATTAGAAGAAAGATCTTTCTTAAGTTTAGGCAAATCTTTATGTTTTTTTAAAACAGATTCAATGACTGAAGAGATTGTTTTCATGTTATTATTTGGATTCTTGACACTTTATAATCTTTTTGCTCTCAAATCAAACGCAGTAACATCATTAACTTTTACTTCTATTTCATCGCCTATCTCAAAATTACCTTTAACAATTACAGGCTTATAGGCAAAATTTCTTCCAACAAATGAATTTGATTTACCAATTTCGTCAATTATTACTTTTCCTTCCCAATTCAACCATTTTTTATTTTGTTTGAGAGCGATTTCATGGTATGTTTTTGTCATTATCTGTCCTCTAGTTTTAATAGTTTTAGTCGGCAGTTGTTTTTTTCTAGCAGCTAATGTTCCAGGTCTAGTCCAGAACCTTGAAACATTGATTACATCAGGCATTGTTTTTTTAAGTAATTGAATTGTTTGTTTAAAATCTTCATCAGTTTCATCAGGATAACCAACAATAATGTCTGTTGAGATTGTAATGTTAGGATGTATTTTTCTGAATCTTGGAATGATTTCAGTAAAAGTATCAATAGTATAGTTTCGTTTCATGTGCTTTAAAACATTATCAGACCCTGACTGAACAGGAATATGTAAGAACTTGAACATTCTTGGATCTTTGAATACTTCTATTAATTCATCTAAATAATCAAGTAAAAAGTCTGGGTTACCCATTCCAAGTCTTATTTTAAAATCACGCTTCATTTCTAAGATTTTCTTTAATAAATTAGCAATATTAGTGTTAATATCATAGCCATAACACATAGTATCTTGACTGGTTAACCAAAGTTCATTAGCACCATTGTTTAAAGCGTTTCTACAATGTTTTGCAATTTCATCGGGATCATAGCTTATCAACTGTCCTCTCGCAAACTTAGTTATACAGAAATCACATTTACCTAAACAGCCTTCATTGATAGGCACGATTTCAATAATATTGTTTTTCCTTATTTTTGGAATATTGAGTCTGGGATTAGTTTCTTTTTTTAATAATTGAATAGTGTTTCCTTTGATAGTTTCATCAACAACTTCAACAATCTTGTTAATCTGGTTAGTTCCAACAACAGAATAACCTTTGAATTTATTTAGATCTTTTTCAGATTGCGGAACACAACCTGCTAATATCTTTGTTTTTTTAATTTGTCTAACATCTTTCCAAAATTTGGACTCTGCTTTAGTTTTAACAGTACAACTATTAATAACCACAATGTCTGCTTTTTGTTCAGAATTAACAATATCATACCTACCGGATTCTTTTAACAAACCTGCCATTACTTCAGAATCTGCTGTGTTAAATGAACAACCGTATGTTTTTATGAAGATTCTTTTCATTAATATCAAGAAACTCAGAACTTTTTATAAAGATTTATTAAAAAAGAATGCGGGTGGCGGGATTTGAATTTGTCAAGATTTATTTTATCTTAAAAAAATTCTTTGGTGTATTTTTATAACTAGCCATTAATTTTTTGAATGTTTTCTTTTTATAACCAATTAAATCTAGTATTTCATATTTTTGTAGAATTTTATAATCATGGTAATTGTAAATTCTAAGTGCTTTACTGTTTACCTTTGTTTTTGTAGGCCAAGTTTCTTTAATTGATTTTAACCCTAATATTTTAAGGCTTTTTCTTATTTTTTGTAGGAGAACAAGATCTTTGTTAAGGAAATCTACTTGTTTTCTTCTTGGTTTTTTACTGTAGCTGACTGAACCATCTCCTGCAAAAAAACCTTTTAAAATTAAAGAAAGTTCATTCTTATATTCGTTTTCTAAGCAAATATCAAAAATATTGTTAATTAAATTAAGAAAAAAACTACGAAATACTGTTGAAGCAAAATATAACTGAATAAATCCATTTTCGGAAGTTCCAATGTTTCGATAATTACTTTTTTTTCCAGTGAAATAAAGAGCATTTGGTCTTTTGTTATTATGATTCAGATTAAGTAATTTAGTCCAATATGTTATCAATTTTTCTTCGCTAATACTTTCACGGAAATTAATGTTTAATCCAATTTTAAACTTTAGTTCCTTACTAGAAACATTTAGTTTTTTAAGAAGATTACAAAAAGGATTTAAAGCCTCAGAATTGCTATTTACAATGCTTATGCTTCCCATATGTTTAGTTTTTCCTGGAGACTTTGTATGTTTTTCACCTTCTGCAAAATAAATGCCTATTCCACAAAAATCTAATGGATGTAAATTAATATAATATGGCAAGAATATTTTCTTTTTTGTATGATTTGTTTTTATTTGAAATTCAGAACTATACTTATTAATATGTAGTTTGACAAAACTACCTGTTTTAGTAAATACCTTTTCTGGAACAAAGTCTAGGGGATTAATTTTTCTTAAATTCTGATTAGTTATTTTCATATAATAACCTCTAATTGTGAAAATAAAATATTAGAATTTAGTATATAAATCTCACACAAGAATGTCAAGTGTGTCCAGTGAGCTCTTTTTGCATGTTTTTAGTCGAGAAAATTAATAAAACTATGTGTCCAGTGAAGAGAAAAATGTCGAAGGGGGGATTTGAGCCCCCGACCTCAGGATTTCTAGCGCGTATGAAATATCATCGCTTTTCAGCTCATCACTCATATGCATATGAGTCCTGCGCTATAACCAACTAAGCTACTTCGACTTGTAGAAAAAAGAATCCAAAACATTATATAAAATTATCTAATAGTGAGTTTCACTTTTGAACTTTCTAGTTGTGTACACAACACCATGACCTTCATCATCATCCAGGTCAAAACAAAATATGTCATCAATTTCTTCTTTAATATCAATACTATTATCTTGTTCTAAGAACGCATACCATGTCAATAGTTTAAATTCAGGCGAATAATGATTATTCAAAGTATCACTTCTATAAATTAACTCAACCATGTTCCTGTTAGGATCTTTTTCTATTGTTAGACTGTCAGTAACACCTTTAAAATACGCATGATCAATATTACTTCTTGGAACAACAACATCTTTAGTTTTGAACTTAAGTTCTTTATTAATTTCATCAACAGATTGTCGTTTTATGAAAAATTTTAACTTAATATTTAAAGAAGATTTATCAATAGCTACAAGTAACAAAGGATATTTTTTATTGAACTTATCAACAATTTTTCTGAACTTTTTTAGGTAATAGTATGTTTTTTTATTGCTTTTAGCATACATTTTATCAATTACATATGCTACTCTAAGTAAATATATTATTTCTTCCATGAACAGTTCGTCTTTAATTTTTTATCAACTCTATATGTTTTCAATAATCTTATCCTTTACTTGATCCATTTCATCTTCTTCATATTTGCCAGAAGGCCAATGTTTTAACCCATCATCATCGAATCTTGGTATAATATGAAAATGCGTGTGCATGACAACTTGACCAGCAGCAGGTTTTGTGTTAACGCTTAAATTAAAACCATCAGCACCCATTGCTTTCATTATAGCAGGCGCAACTTTTTTAACTGTGTGTATACAAGCTTTCAGATCTTCGTCATCATCATTTAACATGTCACTTGAATGTTTTTTTGGAATAACTAAAGCATGGCCTTTGTTAACAGGAAACAAATCTAACAAAGCTATTACATTATCATCTTCATATATTTTTGAACAAGGTATTTCACCTTTGATTATTTTACAGAATATGCAATCTTCAGTCATATTTGATCACCTTTTCAGTGAGATATTGTTATTACATTTATATACTTTTTTCTAAATGCACTGTTTTGTCTCATTTTTAATGTTTTTTGTGTCTCAGATAGTATTTTTCTCGTCTCAGATAATATTTTGAGACACCCCTTAATTTCCTGTGGAACTTTTTATGTTTTTTGAGTCTCAAAACTGTCTCAATTAATTATGATACTGTATCATTTTTGTCTCATTTTATGTAAAAAAATTTATATATGAGTACCTTATTTATGATAAGAATGGCACACTGGGGTGATATTGATAAGAATGCAGTACATGAAGCTTTTTCTAAGATTAAACAGGACATGGCAAGACTAACTAAAGAAATGTATGATCTTAAACTTGAACAAAAAAAATTGCTTGAAGAAAACATGTCACTAAAGCAACAAGTTAATAGTGAAAATCATAATGTATTTATTGAAGAAGTTGTTAAAGAAACACTTAGAAATATTAAACCAAAGAACCAGGCAAATGATAAGCTAATTAAGAAATTCAATAAAAAACGAAAAGCATTGATAGTTTCCAGGATAAGTACATTAGCTAACAAAAAAAACCTTTCTTTGCCAGAGATTAAAGAAATCATTGTTGACAATGAATCAATATGCTCAAAAGCAACTTTCTACAGATACATTGAAAAGCTTAAGAACCAAGGTGCAATAGAATTAATTAAAATTAATGATATGGATGTTCTAATTACAATTTAATGAAAACCTTCACAAGGTTTTCAACAATCAAGAAAACATAAATATTTTCTTAATTTAGTAATACTCCTCACTATCATCTCCAAATCCAACTTCAATGTCAAGGTAATTGATGTTATAATCTTTTTTTGATTCATATTTATGTTGTTTGTAATAAAACACGTCATACTGAATAGAATCACCAAGTTCTTCTAATCCAAGATTATTTTCAACATGTTCCATAATCGATTTTTCAGACCTTGTATATTTTTCGTGCATAACAACGTCTACTTTGATATCATCGTCAAACTTTATCAAGAGAAAGTTCTTAAACTCTTCATTGTTAATTTTAAAGAACCATTTTTCAATAAATTCTTCCTTGTAAACTCTTTTTAGTGAAATATGAATACCTTTTTGGATAGGTATGTTCTTTTTTTCTTTTTTTAATCTGTCAATTAACTTAACAACTTGGTTTTTATTGTCAAGAAGATGTTCAGAAATAAGATCTGCGTTGTTACCTCTAACTTTTGTCTTGAAAACTTCCCAGCCAGAATTATTTTTTCGTGCTTCGATCTTTAATTTATGTTGCTTTAACTGTTTTTCAAACACAATTAATTCGTCAGATTCAGCTGTTTTTTTCCACATTATTACTAGCACCCTTTGTGGTGTTTAAAATTATTAATATGATTTAAAGGTTTTGTTTAAATTATAGAGCGAATTGCATAAGTTTTATAAATCACCTTTTTTTCTTCTGAGGAATATGGCAAAGTTACGTAAATTTGTGTGTTATAGGAAGTTAGAAAGAGCTAATACTAGAAAGTCTAAGTATAGAAGCAAATCTTTTGTTAGAGGTGCTCCTGTTTGTCGTATTGTAAAGTTTAACGTAGGTAATTTAACAGCTGATTTCTCACACAGAGTTGATCTGAGCACAAAACAAGCTGTTCAAGTACGTGATAATGCAATGGAATCTGCAAGACTCTCTGCAAATAGAACACTTGAAAAAGTATTAGGAAAGTCAGGGTTCAGGTTACAAATAAGACCTTACCCGCATCATGTTTTAAGAGAACACGCATTAGCAACTGGAGCAGGCGCAGACAGGTTTAGTTCAGGTATGGCACATTCATTTGGAAAACCTGTTGGTAACGCAGCACAGTTAAAAAAAGGCCAGATTGTAATGTCTGTGTATATTAACGAAGCAAACTTAGATTTAGCAAGAAATGCTTTAAGAAAAGCTAACCATAAACTACCGTTTAAAAGTTCTTTTAATGTTACAAAGCTTTAACTGCTTTTTTAACAATGTCTTCTTTTAAAGAATCAAAATCTTGTATTTTAGAATATTTTTTCTTGTACTGTTTAATAACATCTTTATCAGCAATATCAGTTTTGCTCATGTATAACACAATTTCTTTATCAAACTCTTCTAGTTTCTTTAACAATTTCTCTTGTTTTTCAAAACTGTATTCTAAAGACGGGTCAAACACATACACAATAAGATCTGCTAAATGTTTTACAGCTAAATATGCTTGTAACTCAATATAATTCATTTTATTTAACCTGTTCAATGTACCTGGAGTATCAATAACTTGAATCTTAGTTTTTGGTGTTTTTATATATCCCAGGTTAAGCTTTTTTGTTGTAAACGGATAAGCGTTTATCTCAGGATCAGCTGTTGTTAATTTTTTTAACAAAGTAGACTTGCCCACATTAGGAAAACCAAACAAACATACAGTGTATAATGAAGTTTTAATAGCAGGATAGTTCCGCATAGTTTTCCTGGATTCTTCCAAATAAAACAAGTAAGGTTTAATTTGTTTTAATATGCTGGAAACTCGACCATAAAACTCTTTTCTTAAACTGTTTATTTTTCTATGATCTTTAGTTTTTATGATTTTATTTTTATAAAATTTGTACATGTAATGAATCTTGTCAACTGCCCAGCTTACAGAGCCCAAAGATTTCTTTAAATCTCTGTAATCAAGTGTGCATTTAATAAGTTCTTTGTAAAACTCATCTAACTTGTCAATGCTTGGGAATGAATCTGTAATTTTGTTCAACTGTTCAGTCAATACTGTTCTAATAAGTTCAAGTCTTGTTAGTTCCAGATTCTTACTTTTATTAAAACGGTCTTTTTCCCTTGATGAACTTCTTATCTCACTTACTCTTTTAGATGCTTTTCTGAAAGCTACGTCTAGATAAAAGTCAGGTCCTTCTATTTTTTTAAGGTCTTGGAAGTTCATAGTTCATGGGAAATCTTATATACTATAAATAAATATCATTTTTATATGAAAATATATTTAGTTACAGGCAATAAATACAAAGTTAGTGAAGCAAAAGCTGTTTTCTCAGAATATAACATAGAAATTGAACAGTTGGATGAAGAAAAACACGAGCCAAAAGACATGGATTTGAAGCAAGTTGCAGAGCATAATGCTAAGTTTTTTTACAATAAACATAAAAAACCAGTTATTGTTGATGATACAGGTGTTTTTTTCAAAGCATATCCTGACTTTCCAGGCAATCATCCTAGACTAATGTTTGAATTGTTAGGTTACAAAGGTTTACTTAAACTTTTAGAGAACGAATCTAGAGAAGTACAGTTCAGAACAGTTGTTAGTTACTGTGATGAATCAGGTTTAGAATCATTTACAGGCGAACTAGATTGTATAGCTGATACAAAAGTTAATGATCTAGATATTGACGTGTTACCTTACGAACGAATTTTATTAGTTAACAACAAACCCATCTCACAATTCACTAGAGAAGAAAAAAACGCAATTTCTCACAGAGCTAAATCATTTAGAAATGTGGCTGAATTCTTAAACAAAAGGCGCAATTAAACCATACAAAGCAGTTAGTAAAGGTAGGTAAATTATTAAATTAAAAAATAACTGTGACAATTGATGAGACATATTCTCAATAGGATCAGTTCCTACAAGAGCCATGAGAGGAAAAGCTGTTATTGTTCTGAACACAATTGAAATTATAAATGCATACATTAAACTTAAACCAAAAAAACTGCGTAAACCAGAGCTAAGTGCACCTGCAACCAATGCAACAAGTAACGACATAAGGGATGCTGGTTTAATGTGGCTGTTTGCACCCAATGCTATGCTTCCAACTATAAAACCATATATGATAGCAACACTAGGGCCATATACATAGCCCATGAATATTGTTGTGGCTGTAATACTTTCAGGAGTTACATGAGGGACGAATTTTGCATATCTTATTGTGATAAAGCATAGCGGAGCAAAAATGCCTATCAGAACCAATCCAGCAATATATTTAAACCAAGTTATGGCAGCAACAACAAAAATCAGAAGAATTAAAGCATTTTTTACATTCCAATATTTTTCAATATCTTTTTGGAATTTATTCATTAAAAATTAAGAGGTTATTAATAATTTTTAAACTTTCCTATAAATAATGTAGAAAATTTTATATACCTATTAGAATAAAAAACAATTATTATTAAAAAACGAGGTGATAGTAATGAAAAAAGGATCATTAAATCTTTCTATTAATGCTATTGTTGTTTTGATTATGGCAGTAACATTATTGAGTTTAGGATTAACTTTTATTAACAAGACGTTTGGCGGTGCCACTGGTGAGCTTGAAAAATCATTAGCAGGAATTGGAGAAGATAGGATTATCCAATTAAAATCAAAATGTCAAGATCCTGGTTGTTTAGAATTTACAACCATGACCATAGCAAGAAACAGTCTGGAAAAAAATATACTTGTTTTAAATAATAGACTTGACTGTGACGTTGAGCTGGACATTGATATTGGTAATAAAGGTACTAATTGTCAAATCCTTGGTGAATCCAGTCCTGGAAATAGGTGTAAAGAGGATGTGAAACTTGTTACATTTACACCACAACCTGTCGGAGCAAAAACAAAAGAAATTGTACCTATTGAAATAACACCTAAAAACAGTGCACTTACCACAACTTATAGATATAAAATTGCTGTTAGTGGAAACTGTGGCGGGTCTAATCTAGAAGATACCCTGTACTTGGACATTGAGGTTGAATAAAAATGAAAAATAACTCACTAAACGTTCGTAATTTCCATTTTGAGGTGTCAAAATGAAAAAAAGGTTAACACAAGCTGAAGAGTTCGAGATTCTTAAACTGGTACTGGACAAATTTCTGTGGCTAGGTTTTGGTATCATGGCTTATGGGTTTTATATTTTGTTATCAGGAAACATTGCTTTAGTACGCGGATTATCGTTCTTGTTTGGCGGCGCTATACTTTTAATGTTGTTCATGTTTCTGTTGATAAAAGAGTATGAAATTATAAAATGACTAATAAAAAAGGAATGGAGTTATCCATTACTTTCTTAGTTGGTTTAATAATCGGAGTAGTACTTCTTAGCCTGGGTTTGGTATTTACTTACAAACTGTTTGCTGGAGTAAGTGATGTTGAAAGAATGGGCCTGCCTAATTATTTTGAAATTGAAGCAGAAAACTGTGTCCAGAGAGGTGACAGAGTTTGCGTGCCTGAAACTAAAAAACAAACAGAAACAAGTAAAACTGCGTCTTTTGGAGTGATTGTTAACAATATCTATGGCGAGACAAAAGATTTTAAGCTAACAGTGAAATTCAGAAGAGGCGAAACAGAAGACGGTCAAATGATTACAAGCATTGACACAGAAGAGTGGACATTCTCAGATTATGATACGGTTGAGCTAGAGAACAACGACGATATAACCATTGAAGTTCCAATTAGACCGCCTAAGAAATCAGATGCAGGCACATATGTGTTTAATGTTAATGTGTGTTTTGACGGCGATGAAGATTCTTCTGATAAATGTTCAGGTTCTACTAAGTCATTGTACAGTCCAACGCAACAAATTAGTGTTACTGTGGTTTAAGATTTAATTATTTTTTCTAATTTCTTTGAGTCCAAACTAGCACCGCCTGGCAAACATCCGTCAATGTTAGGCATTTCTAAGATTGAAGATGCGTTGTCAGGGTTAACTGAACCGCCGTAAATGATTCTTACAGTATCAGCGGTTTTTTTGTCAAATACTTTTTCAACTAACTTCCTTAAGAATGCATGAACTTCTTCAGTTTGGTCAGGTGTTGCAGTGTTACCTGTTCCAATAGCCCAGACAGGTTCGTATGCAATCACAATATTATTCAAATCTTTAATTCCCTCAAGACTGTCTCTAAGTTGCGTTTCAATAACAGAATTTGTTTGGTTACTTTTTCTTTGATCTAACGTTTCACCTAGGCAGAATATAACTTTTAGATTATTTTTTAATGCAGCTTTAATTTTTTTGTTTATAACCTCATTAGTTTCATTAAAATACTTTCTTCTTTCAGAATGACCTATCAAAACATAATCTGCATAATCTTTTACCATAAAAGGAGATACTTCACCAGTGTATGCTCCTTGACTTTCATAAAAAACATTCTGAGCACCTAATTTAATGTTAGTACCTTTACACTCATTTTTTATCAAAGATAATAATGTAAACGGAACACACAGTACAATGTCACAATCTTTAACATCATTAACTAATTGTTTGAACTCTTTAATGTATGATAATGCTTCCTTAGAAGTTTTATGCATTTTCCAGTTACCAGCTACAAACTTTTTTCTCATGATTTCACCTTTTTGAGTTTGAGTAAATTATAAATACCAAATATGAACATGAATAGATTAATTACTTGTGTATGACTTAACCCTAATAAATATATATGATAATCCGACCTGAAAAAATCAGTGAAGAACCTTATTAAACCATATCCTGTAATAAACGACCAGGATATAAAACCTGTTTTTTTACTAAGTTTTGTTTTGCTTAAAAACAGCAAAATACCAAACAACATAAACTGTGATAGGGACTGATAAATTGAAGCAGGATGCCTACATATGTTATCAATTTTCTGATAAATAACGCACCATGGTAAATCAGTTGGAAATCCAATATGTTCACTGTTAATGAAATTAGCAATTCTACCAAACGCGATTATTAATGGGAAAGGTAAAGCAACAGTGTCAAGAATTTTCATAATGTTTATTTTATGTTTTCTACAGTAAAAGAAAATAGCTAATACACCACCAATTAATCCACCCTGAAATCCTAGACCACCGTTCCAGATAGCAAACATTCCCCCTAAATTATTTTGATATAAATGAAAATCGCTAACTACATGAAATATTCTTGCACCAATTAAACCAAATATCATAGCGTAAATAACTAAATCAGATGCTTTTTCTTTATTGAGATTTTTAATCTTTGCTTTTGACAGTATTTTAATTATTAATAGAAATCCTAGGGCGTAAACAATACCGTAGAACCTTATTGACAAAGACCCGATAGTAATCAAGTCAGGATTAATATTATTAACAAACATAGAAATTAGTAAAGAAAAGGAGGTATTTATAGGTTTGTTTTAAAACAAACCATCAATCCATCTTTCCAATCCATAGAAAAACATCATTATTCTATCAAATAAGCCAACATTTTTTATTGGAACTGATTGTTCATATGTTTTCACATATTTCTTATTATTTTTGTCATAGAATTCAACAGTAATGTCAAATTTATTATCTTTTGGATCAAGAATGCTTTTATCAAGGTTAACAGTAAATCCTTGTCTTGATTCAATTTCATCAAACTGCCAACTTGTTTCCATGTTGTTAAATGCAAATACTACATTTACATTTTCAGGGTTAGTAAACTCAACTTTTTCTAACTCAAA
This sequence comes from uncultured Methanosarcinales archaeon, assembly GCA_964512765.1. Taxonomy (GTDB): domain Archaea; phylum Nanobdellota; class Nanobdellia; order Woesearchaeales; family GW2011-AR15; genus GW2011-AR15. Next base: position 5,966 of record CAZEKF010000015.1, on the reverse strand, counting down.
CATAACATTAAACTCTGGACCAAAGTCAAGAGTTTCAGGATAAGTGATATTTAAAATTTCAAAGTTAGGATATCCTTCAACTGTTATTTTTAATTGTTCATACTTGCTTACTTCACCATTTTTTGTAGATACTGTTAATACTTGTTCACCTATTTGGGTAAACTGTTTATCAAATATTATTTCTTTTGTTTGACTAATACCCAGGTTAATTTTTTCACAATCTTTAACTAAACACACATTTAGGTTGTTTAATAACACATTACCTTTATTGACTACATTACAATTAACATTTATAGTATCGTTCACATATGTTAGATTTGGATAACTGCACTTTAGTTCAATATTTTTTGAATACACTTTCTGTTCTTCTTCCTTCATATTATTTAACAGAGACATTATTTGGTCATATTCATATTTAACAGACCGTTCAGATGAGTCAAAATTACTTTTATCAGAATATCCTAGTGAACTAAACGCTTCAATTGGAAACGTGTAAACATAATGTTTTTTCAAATCATCGCTAACCTTTACAATCCAATACACAGACTTTTCTTTGTTTGGTTCTAACAAAACAAACTTTATTCTATCATCAATTAATTCAAGTTCTTGTGATTTGCTTAGAGCTAGTTCAAATGTTACGTAGTAATCCATTTTATTTTTCAGGTTAGCTTCTATTAAATTATATGATCCAAAGTCAACTTCATTACCAATTTGACTAAGTTCAATGTCAACATAGTTATGTATTTTATCACCTTCATCAAGAACAATAACTTGGTTATCTATTAAACCAGGGTTAAGATCAACATTATTACCAAGCCATTCAAATTTTGTACTTGTTTTATCTGAATCAAAAGAATCACGTAATTTAACATGTCCTGCGTCTACGTAACCGTACTGGCCGTAGGTAGGGTCAAAACTTACCCAGCCATAATCAGGAAAATACACTTCTGCCCAACCGTGTAAACCCCATTCTTCTGTAAATAGTTCAGAGTTAGTGTATGATATTCCAGAAACAAACCTGGCAGGTATGTTCAAAGAACGGCACATTGCAATGAACAAATTAGTTAGTTCGTCACAAACACCATACTTATTTTCTAATACCCAGGACGCTTTCTGGCTAGCTTCACTTGTGAATGTAGTTAGACTATAATTAATGTTTTGTTTAGTCCATGTTGCAAGGTTAAAAACAACTTGGTATAAATCATCTTCACCCTGTGCTAATGTTGATGCTTGTAAAATAATGTCTTCATTAATATCAATCTTATCAGTTTTTTGAACATATTCTTCAAGGTCAGGATCTAACTCAGTTATTGGAAATTTAACCTTTTCTTTTACTTTAAGAAATTTGTTATAAGTCTTTACTTTTGTTTTTAGGTTATAAGAATATTTAGTTAGTTGCGGATTGTTCCATTTAAATTCATAATAATCTTTTTTAAACTCAGATTCAGGATATGTTTCAATTGATATAACTTCTTGGTTATAATTTTCTATTGGGTAAAAATTAAACTTAGCTGTCACAAACTCAATCTGGCTATCTGAACTACCTTCTAAAGTAAAATCAGAGTTCATTGTTACTTCTAATAACAAGGATTCTGCATTGAATATGTCATTTGATTGTGCCGCTACTTGAGATAAAATAAAAACAAATATCAAAAAACAAACTATCTTTTTCATTATATCTCGAGAGTCAGATCTGTTTATATCTTTTTCCTTAAATCGTAAAGTATTTATACTAGTTAACATTTAAGAAGAGTAACAAATATTTATTACTTTAAGATGGGAGGGGGATTTTTTATGAATAAAAGAAATATTGCTCTAGTTATATCTATGATACTGGTTTTATTAGTTAGTGCGTGCACTACGTATCAACCGTACGAGCCAACAGGAGAAGTTGTTGGTGAACCAGAAGTTGTTGAAGAAGGTTCAGGAGAACCTGAAGAACTTACAGATGAAGAGCTTGAAGAGTTATTAGCTGAGATTCTTGGTGAAGAAACTCCTGAAGAAGAGCCAGAAGCAGAAGTTCTTGAGGAAGAAGTAACTGAAGAGGAAGCTGAAGTTACAGAAGAACCAACTGAAGAAGTTGTGGAAGAAGAGATTGAGGAAGAAGTTGTGGAAGAGGTTGTTGAAGAAGAAGTAACTGAAGAGGAACCTGAATTAATATTAGAAGAACCTGAAGAAGTTGATATTACAGCTGTTGAAGGCGATTTAGTAGATTTAAAACCATATGTAATGGACCCTGACGGTGACGAAGTTACTTTGGAATACACAGTTCCATTTGATGAAAAGGGTATGTGGCAGACAGAAGTAGGAGATGAAGGATTTTATTCATTAATTGTTACTGCAACAGATGGTAAAGATTCTTTTGTACCAAAACAGTTTACAGTTACAATCTTACCAGCTAACAAACCACCTGTGATTAACATTGGAGATGTTCTTAAGTTTGACGAAGGTGATCTAGTAAAGATTAACCCTGATGTTTATGATGAAGACGGTGACGAAGTTGTTGTGTTATACTCAGGATGGATGAGTTCAAAAACTTACCAGACAGATTATGATGATGCTGGTAACTATGAGGTTACAATAAGAGCAGACGATGGCCAAGAAATTGTGTCAAAAACTGTTAAAGTTGTTGTTAGTGATGTTAATAGAAAACCTGAACTAACAGTATTAAACGATGCTCGAATTGAAGTAACTGAAGAAGATCTTGTTGAAATTGACGCAGAAGCAGTTGACGCAGACGGTGATAAAGTAGAAATTACTTTCTCAAGGCCATTGGATGAAGATGGTGAATGGCAAACTAAGAGAGGAGATGCAGGTGCGTATGTTGTACAAGTCTTGGCATCAGACGGTGTTAACACAGTTGAAAGCGAAGTTTTAATTGAAGTGTTAAAGAAAAACACACCGCCTGTTATAGAATCATTATCAGTTAACCCAGAATATGTTGAGTTAAGAAAACCTGGAGACAAAGTTACAATTAACCTAGCATTAGAAGCAAGTGATCCTGACGGTGATGAAATTAGTGTATTCTATTCAGGATACATGGACCTGCCTTCAAAAGTTGTTAGTTACGGAGATAAAGGCGGACTGAAAACAGTAACAGTGACAGTAAGCGATGGTAAAGATTCAACAAGCGAAAGAATAAGTTTTGAAATGAATAACTGGCCTTGTTTTGAGTGTTTAGAATAACTTGTTATTCTGAACTTCAAAAACCTTTTTTTGAGGTTTTTGTTTGTCAGTAATTATTTTTTTCTTATTATTTTTTATGTTTTTGTTTGTTATTAATTAAATTGAGTTTTTTTCTATTGTTTTATAAGTATTTATTTGTTATTTTTACAGAAATATAAATTTTATAACATATAATTATTTTTTCGTAAAAACATCTACAAACACATTTACTATTTTTAAGTTACAATTTTATAAGGTTTTAAATACTTATTACTATTTCATTACAGTTTATGCAATTTAGTTAGTGAGGCTTATGATAAATCATAGAAAAACACTTGATCATTGGAATATTGCAAGAGAATTAGATACTTTTTTTGAAGACCCGACAGCAGGTGATAATTTTCTTTTGCTACATAGAAACCTTTTTGATCATTTAGGAGGGGGTCAGAAAGCATACAGGGCTCTGGCTAGATTACGTCGTAGTCATACTAGAGCATTAAGACATAGTGATTTAAGAGGCCAACATCCTGCTTACCAAGCTATGATGAGATTTTTTTTAAATAATTATGAAAATCCAGAGTTAGTTGCTGAACTTATTGATGATACAAGAAGAGCTATAGTTGCCCAAGAAACAATTTCAAAAACAACCATTGCATTAAATTTACGAACAATGGAAGTAGAAACACTATTTCCGCTTCCTGGATGGGCACTTGGAGGTACACATAAAACAAATCGTCCTTCCAAAGAAAAAGCACAGTTATATGTGGAAACTATGGGTATTGATGAATTTAGCATGCCTGAATCAAAATTATTTCAAGTTTCAAATTTATTTACGTTAATGAGTTTATACTTAAAGGAAGATTGCGAACGTCAAGTGGACGCATGGTTTGATATGGGACCAGGTCCAGGACGTGTTTTTCGACTATTATTGGAAGGATTATATGATGCAGAGTTATTGCCTGCTGAAAAACTTGATTATATTTTTATGGCAGAAGGCAGTCGTCCATTGACACAAATGTCACTAGCGATTATGGAAGGCCAAGCAAAGGAAATTACAGGTTTGACAGCTCTGTATCATAGATTACTAGAAAAGAGTAAGTTTAAACATGCATTAAATAAAGTAGATGGATTGCACACAATAGTAAGTATGTTGGATGGCACAGGTAATGATTTGCCTGGAGAAGTATTACAAGATCTGATACCTGCTATAAGAAATGTTGGTCCGTTACTATTGTCAGAAAGAGCTTTACCAACAGAAGTATTATCAAAAGCTATTACTTCTGGCTTTTTAAGTTTACCTTATGATTTCTGCAATCAACCAAGATTAAGTCGTGGTTTTAAGAGATATGTTGAGCAACAAATGGTACATTATCAAGGAATGAGTTCACAAATTTTTAAATTAGCAATGATGATTTTTGGTGACGCATTTTATGGTGACTCAAGCCATGAACTACCAAATGGTAGATTAGATCATTCTATGTATGCAATACTTGAATTTCCAAGAGAAGATTTAACAATGGACGAAATTAGAAATAATCCTTTGGAACATCTTGTAGAAATTGCAGATATGCCTGTTACTCTATATGGAGCAAAAATTGTTGCTGATGATTTTGGAGATAATTTGTATGACGTTGACCTTGGGGGTGGGCATCCTTGTATGATTTCAGTTAGACCTTGTCTTCCTCAAACAAAAGAAATACTTAATAATGTGGGATATTGGGTTGTGGATGGAAGAGTAGTGGAACATGGCAGTGAACATTGTTATAATCATACACTACTTGCAGTTCCAAAACATTCTACTCTTTTATAAAGAATCGTCTTGACATAAATATTTACTTAATGGCTCACTATAAATTAAACAAACATTATAGTCTCGTATTGTTTGTGGGAACTGTTCCATTAACATTCTTAAGAATTCATATATTTCTCTTTTACTTTTCACAATCATTTCAAATTCAAGGCCCGCGATAGAAAAAGGTTTTGTGATAAAAATAACTCTGTCTTCATGTTTTAAATAATTAATAATTGCATTGACTTTTTCCTTTGTCTGGTTTCTTAAATATAACAAAACTTTTTGATGTTCATATCCAAGTACATTTGTGTTAATTTTTGCTTTAAATTGTTTTATTATCCCTTTTCTCATCATATTTTCAACTTTTTTTGAAATTGTTTTTGCTGAAATTCTTAATTCTTGTGATAACTTTACAAAATTAATTCTTGGATTTTCTACTAATATATCCAAGATTCTTTTATCACTAATACTTAATTCTTGATTTTCATGACCGCCAACAACAACAGGAGTTCGATCATGATTTTTATACAAATAAGAATGTTTAAAGTGATATATTTTGAATGCTGTACTTGGAACAAAATCTACAATATATTTTCCAAACATATACTGAAATTTATCAAATTCATCTTCAATTGTGTTAATATTTTTTACTAGATATACCAATACCATATTATAAAGGCCGTCGCCTATGGCTACCCAATTAATGTAAGGACTTTCTTTTGCAAATTCAATTATTTTGTTTTCAATTTCTTTACTAACTATGTTGTATTTGAACCATACTCTACAAAATGTATACCCTAGTTTTACATAATCAACAACAGTCAAATAATATGGAATAACTTCTTTTTTTTCTAACTGTTTTATTCTATAACTAACCACTTCTCTAGAAAGACCAACTTTTTTACCTATCTGTGATAATGGTTGTCGACAGTTTTTCTCGAGTTGGTAGAGTATTTTTTTATTCTCCGCCAAGAATACTGCAGGTCTGTTAGACCCGCAGATGAATTGG
>CAZEKF010000014.1:4245-47806 GCA_964512765.1 uncultured Methanosarcinales archaeon | reverse complement strand
AGTCGCAGAGTAGCGAAGCGGAAGGGGATTATAAGGGGTGTCCCCTTATTTCATTGTAATATTAGTATTTATTAATTTTTTTACTAATTATTACTAAATCAAGCAAATTAATATTTTTATCATTATTCAAATCAAATTGAGTATTACTTGTACCAAAGTTTGAAACTAAAATAATTACGTCATCAATATTTACTTCACTATCATTATTTACATCCTCAGGTATTATTGGAGAATCTATATTTTTTATATGATTGCTATAAATTTCACCAATATTTGTTAATTTATAATCAGAATCAACTAGTTCATGAGGTAAATCCCATCTATTTACTCCATAGATCCAATAAGTATAATGCAATCCAAGTGAATCAAAATGATTTAATTGTGTTTGCATTAATTCTTCTTGACCAGGTATATATCCAATTTCGCCTAACCAAACTGGAATTCCAATATCAGTAAAAACCTCATAACGTGTTGTAAAAAAATCATTTGACCATATTTTCCAAGTATTATAAACATGATCACTAATAACTATATTTTTATTTTTTAAATAATCAATATCTGACCACATTGGCTGAGTCAATTTCCCCCATCCACTAATAAAAAAAATCAGATCGTCATTAAGGTGATGCAATTCATCGTAAGCATTTTTTGAAATCTCTTCCCATAAAAATTGAGTATCTTTATTTGTACCAGAAATTGCCCATGGTTCATTCATTAAATCTATTCCAATAATTGTTGGTTCATTTTTATAACGATTAATTAAGATTTCCCACATATCTAACCATGATTCTTGTAAAGCTGAATCTGTAAAAAAAGCAAATGGTGCGTCATTTCCAACATTTGAATCCCATATCTGCTGGTCTAATATTATCTTGAGTCCTGAGTTCTTTGCATATAAAACTGCTTTATCAATCTCTTCTAATTCATTTTTTCCAGCACATGGTCCTGTTGGATTTCCTTCAATACCATTTTTCCAAATCAATAGCCGAACAACATTTGAACCCATCTCTGCAATCCTTGTAAATTTTTCTTGCTCATTTTGAATACATACTGCAGTATTTACTCCTTTTAACATTACAATATTACCTTCTGAATCTTTAATTTTGTTTCCATCTATATAATACCAATCTAAATCCGATGCTTCTGGAGGAAGTTGCGTTTCACTAACATATTCATATGCACCTATATCATAATTATTTCCTTGAGGACGTGAATTACCACTAAAATCATTCATATTAAGATTACCTAAATCATATCCTGTATCAATTAAAGATGAGTCACTTGACAAATGAAAATCATAATTTTGAATATCTACAATCCCAAAATCTTGAACAGCATTATTGCTTTCAGTTATTTCACTTAGTAAGGGTTTACAAGTTCCTGCACCAGATTTATAAAAACAAACACCACCACGTGTCCAACCTGAAAGTATATTATTTCGAATAATTGTATTATCTGCTGCAAGTTCATATATCCTAATACCTTCAATAAACCCATGTATGAAATTATTATAAATTTGATTACCAAAAGAATGACAATTACGTGGGTTAAAGTAATACTGATAATCTGGATGAGATGGATTTTCTGGTGGTACAAATGCACGGCCTGCTTCAGTACAAGGCCATTTTGTCATTTGATCATCATAAGATAATATTTCAATTCCTGCACCAAATGATTCTGGTGAATTCATTTTATAGATTATATTATTACGAATAATATTATTATCTCCTCCACTTAAGCCTATTCCAATAACTGAAGCAAAGATCAAATTCTGTTCAACAATATTTTCATCAGATAGATCCCATTCAAGTCTTATTCCATTACATTTAGCTGTGCTTCCTGCTTGACTTACATTATTTTTTCGAACAATATTATTATCTCCAAGAATATTAATAAATTGGCAACCATTAGTGGTACTCACACTATCTGTCACTTTTGACACCACATTATTTTCAATAAGATTTTCGTCTCCATCAAATTGCAATCCTGATTCTCTGTAAAACATATAAACACGATTATCATGCACATGCCAATGATCTGTGCTATGTTCCTCCATCATTTCATGGTTATTTTTAAAAGCAAAAATTCCTGAAGACACTTCAATAAAATCTACCCCAGCAACTTCCCAATAATCGCAATCACCTGCAGTAATACCTTTGGATTGTTCATTCTCCATTCCCTGAATAACAATTCCTTTTTTACTTTCTACATTATTTGAGAGTAATTTTGGAGTAACATCTGTTCCTATGATTTTAATGTGGTCTGCTTTAGGTGTGTTCCAAGAATCTGGATTAGCTGGATTTATTACACATCTAAAAATTTCATAAGATTTTGAGTTAGCAACATTTATTTTAAAAATAGCTTGTTCATTTGGATAATTTGTTACAGTAATTGGTTGCGATTCTGTACCTGAATTTTTAAATACGAAACCACCTCTTACTCCGTTATATTGACCGCCACGAACATAAAGAGTATCTCCTGATACTAATGTATCAAATGCTTTTTGGATTGTTTGCCAGGGTTGTGACTCAGTACCTGAATTACTATCAGAACCAGATGTCGACACATAGTAATTTGTAGCTGTTACAATGTTTAAAAAAATACAAGAAATACAAATAAAAAATTCTTGTTAAACATAATATTTAATTAGAACTAATTAGTATAAATATGTTTCTTAATTTATTTCAATATTTTTAGCCACAATTATAATATCATTAAGATTAACCTTACCATCTTCATTAACATCATTAAAAACATTTACAAAATTATCTATTTTTCCAAAATCTATAATAATTTCTTTTACATCTTGTAAATCAACTATCCCATCATTATTTGTGTCTTCTTTTATACCATAATTATGACTACAATCAATATATTCTGTAGATAGGTGTATTACACCAACACTACAATCTCCTGTTTTAGTCCATGCTCTCATTAATTGATTATTTGATTGACAATCGCCATCTACATAACTCCAGTCACTTTCTGTACATTTCTCAACTGATGTTTCTGAAGATTCATAAGCTCCCATATCATAACCTAAACCTTGTGGTCTTGAGTTTCCTTCGTAATCATCAAAAATTTCTACATTTAACCCTGTATCTATAGCTGGAGAATCAGGTTGTGGTCTATATGAACTAGGTTCATACATATTTGCTATTTCTATTTTCACATCACCTGTAACATCATGTGGACCTTCAGCATTTCTTAAAATTGGTGATGAACCCACCCAAAAATTATAATCTGTTGTTATTCCTGTTTTATCACCTTGAAAATCTGCAGTTCTCCCTGAAGTGTCTCTATATACAATATTATTATACACAAAAACATCTTTTGTGTTTATTGCATCTTCAAACCTTATTCCCCTCTCAATATTATTCCAAAATATATTATTTGCAATTAATGCTCCTTTAAGTCCTTGTAGTGAAGCATCTTATTCAGAACTTACATGGTAACTTAGACCTCGGTAACAGGACACTAAAATATTATTTGTTATAGTGATTTCTCCAAGATGATTACCCCATCCTTCATAATATTCTTCTGACAGTCCAATATTTGCTGCGGGATTCCCATTTCGAAAAAATTCTGAATTTTCTGTACAATATGCAAAATTTTTATCTACTGTAATATCATATGAATTTCCCATATAAATATTCACACCATAATTATCATATACTAAGTTCCATAACAATTTTTTTGTCTATCTCTTTCCAAGTTTTGTAAACATAATATATGCTAAATAATGGATAAATAATGCCCATCAAAGCACTTGCTTCCCTTAAATCCATGACATACAATAATATAGGAAATGAAATTAAAGAAGCTGCAAAACCTGCAATGCTCTGTAATAAAAATCCTAAAAATATAGCAATAATTGAAATAATAATTATGTTTAGTTCCATTAAACTTAGTAAGATAGTAGAAATACTTAATTGTTTTGTTCTTGACCTAAACAGACTTATTGTTTTGTCTTTTCAAGAACACCGTCTTTAATAATATATTTAGAAATAACCATTACATTTTTTCCTTTTGAATTTGTTTTTATATAAGTTTCTACTAAATCAGCGTCTTTGAGTATGTGCACATGGTTGTGAATATGAGGGTAAGATATATTTATCTTCTTTTGTAATTCTGTTATGTTATGTTCTTTTTCTGAACATTCTTTTAATATTTGGAGACGGTATTCGTTATTAAGGGCTTTACCATATTTTTTTAGTTTTTCAATATTATATTTTTCACCCATGAATAGTACCTCTATTACTATTATAAATAATAAACTTTATAAATACCTTGTTGTTCTTTATAACTTATAAAGATGATAAAGTGGGATGATGATTACTCAAGAATTAATGATTATATGGCTTGCTTTGTGTGTTGTTTAATATTATGTTCCTTTAAGTGCCCTCTGCAATGACGTCCTAAAAAATCATAAAATGATTTTTGGGACGCCAAAAAAGTATAACTTTTTTGAGCGATCAAGGAGGTGATAGGGGATACAATTTCCTAAAAACCAAAGCTGAGCAGGCAAAAGGGCATAAAACCAGAAAAATGAAAATCACAACTGACAGTAAAACTCTTCCAGGTTAGGCACTAAGCATCTTTGATGCAATTGCTTTGTGTTGCAAAGGCATGTGGCACTAAGCAAGGAAAGTGTACGGAGGAGTTTTAGATGAAATACAAAATAGAACTTTGTCCATTTTGTAAATTAGATACCTTACACAGAGTAAGAAAAAGAATGGGTGCAACAAAGAATAAGAAAAAAAGTAGTGGTGCTTTTATTAAGAGAGTTATTTACCATTGCACAAAATGTAATAAAAGGAGGTATAAGTTATAAATTAGTTAAGTAAAATGAATTAATAATTTATCCGGCTTCCTACCAAAGTCTATAGAATGTGGCCGGAAGAGGATGTTTTATTAACCCTCTTATAAAGATGTGCGTTGCCGCCTATATCATGATTTAAAGTGAGATGAATGGCGGCTGAATCAAATTATAAAATATGTTAAAACTTTGTATAAAAAGGTGATCATGAGTGGGATTAAGTTATCCGTTTGGTTATGTTGGATATGAATTAAGTTTTCTTAATACTTTTATTTACTTATTAGATAATTATTGTAGCTCATGTCATACAAATAGAGATGTTGATGAAGACTGCATGAAATGTCCGATTGGCCAATTAATATTTGCTTCAAAGGACTATTTATTAAAAGCGCACAAGTATAGCACAATTAAAGAAGAAGCAAAGATTATTAAATCAATTAAAAAAGAGATTAATAATATTGGACCTAAACCTATGTTTAATACTTGTTTTATTTTTGATAAAAAAAGAAATAATGACCAATTAATGGAATTAAGAAAACTTGAGAGAGATCTTGATTTTTTTAAATGTTCGTTTACAAGAGATTTTAAGTTAGAAAAGAATATTAGAATCCCTATTAGAAAAAGAGTTGAAAGTGAGATTTTGAAGCTAAGATCAAGTAAACAAAAATGAAAGAGAAATGTGATTACAAGGGTATTTGTAAGAATAAAGCGTATAGAGAAGTATATCCTAGTTTATTGGGTGGGAAATATAAAAATAAAGGATGGAGCTATCTGTGCAAAAAACATTATTACCAAGAACAAAAAAGGTTTATAGGCAGATTACCAAACACTAGTGTTGAATAGCTGTGCTGTAATAAATTAATTGATGAGTTGAGAGGATGAGGCAAGGAAAACGAAGGCTTGGAGTGTTTTTTCTCGAAGAGAAAAATTCCGAAGAGTTGAGAATTTAGGCTAAAAAAAATCAAGGCAGAAGGAATCTATTTTTGAAATAGATCCACAAGAACATCTTCGATTTCTTGAATCTTAGATCTATTTAAATTACCTACTTTTCTTACAATAATAGATTTTTCAGCACTAAATAATCTATTAAGTCTTGCTACACTTAGAACTGGTAGTTTTCCAGATATGAAATCTTTATTTGAAATTGAAACTGCATAAGAATCGCTTCTTGCAACACTCGTAATTTGACATAAAATTACATCTTCTCCTTCTAAAGTTGCAGCTACATAAGCGGGCCTCTTCTTTGAGCCACTAAGATCTGAAAAGGGAAAGGGTAGAACAACAACATCTCCTTTTACAAGTTCTTCCATGCTTCATCCTCTTCTTTTGTATTCCAATCTTTAGCTAAAACTTTTTCACTTGCTAATGCAGTTTCCATTCTTCTACTTACTTGTTTCATAGGTCTGATTTCAATTCGATCTTTAAATGCAACTATTGCAACTTTACTTCCTTCTTTAAATTTCGAGGATCTAATATCTTTTGGGATAGATATTTGACCTTTTCCAGTTATTGTTGCAGTTCGCATGTCGACTATTGTCATATAAATCACCTTCTTACAAGTAAGAAAAGTAATCTAAGTATATAAATCTTATCCTTCTTCCCTTAGATAGCCTAAATTCTCAATTGCTCATAACTCTTTTTATATGTAATCCTTTGATTTCAAGGGTTTGGAGGGTTGTAGTTCTTGAAATCAAAAACGCATTTACGTGTTTTTCATATCTATTATTAAGTGATAATATAAAAAGTCCACTGGACATGATTTTCAGTGTTTATCCTCTGAAAAACTATAAAAATAAAGCACTGGACACACTGGACATTCTTGTGTGAAATATATAAACTATTTTGTTATTATGATCTGAATGGACGCTCTTAATTTAATTAGAAAAGAAGGATTTCGTAGAAAACTTAGTATTAACACAATTAAATCATATTGTTATCATGTTAAGCGCTTTTTAGAATATATTGACAAAGAACCCCGTAGGATTACTAAACAAGACGTGAAAGACTATCTTTACAAGGTGGTTGATGAAGGTAAAAGTTCAAGCACAGTTAATTTATGTTTGTCGTCTATCAAGTTCATGATGATGGAGATATTGTTTAAAACATGGAAGTTAGATATTAAATATGCTAAAAAACCAAAGTCTCTTCCTGTGTTTTTAACAAAAAAACAAGCAAAACAACTTCTTGAGGTTATAGACAACAAAAAACATTGGTTAATGATTGCATTGTTGTACTCTGCAGGTTTGAGAAGGTCTGAATTGATTAAATTAAAAGTTAAAGATCTTGAGCTTGATTACAATTATGGTTGGGTCAGAAAGGGTAAAGGTAACAAAGATAGGATGTTTATTATTGCTAGAAAGTTGAAGCCTGTGCTGGAAAAGTGGATGACTAATTTGGATCATAATGATTATTTGTTTCCGGGGAATAAAGGAAGCCACATAAGTAAAGAGTCGTTGTATAGAATTGTTAAGAAGTATTCTGTTAAAGCACGTATTAAAAAGAATATTTACCCGCATGTTCTAAGGCACAGTTTTACAACGCATATGATTGAAGCAGGTTATGACATTACAATTGTTCAAAGATTGCTTGGCCATAACAGTCTAGAAGCTACTGAAAGATATATTCATACTGCTATTCCAAGAAAACTCAGTTTAGAAAGTCCTTTTGACTCACTTTGAAAAAAAGAGTTTTTAGGGGGCGAGTCCCCTAATATAATTTAAAAAAATTATTTTTTCTTTTTATCCTTCTTCTCTTCATCCTCAACAACTTCAGCGTCTACTACTTTTTCCTTTTTTTGTTTCTTATCTCTCTTTGGTTTTTCTTCAGCTGTTTGTTGTTGCCCTTGTGCTTGTTGAGCCTGTGCAGCTTTCTGGTACATTTCAGTGCTCATTTCCTGCACTTTTTTGTTAACTTCGTCAAGCTTTTTCTTGATTGCGCCAACATCTTTTTTCTCTGGTTCAAGCAATTTCTTAAGTTCGTCAATATCTTTCTTGATATCGTCAACTTTTTTATCGTCAACTTTGCCTTTTAACTCTTCAAACATTTTCTCAGTTGTAAACACTAAAGTTTCTGCTTGGTTAATTGTTTCAACTTCTTCTTTTCTTTGTTTATCTTCGTCAGCGTGCGATTCTGCGTCCTTTTTCATTTTTTCAATTTCATCATCGCTTAATTTCTGTGAAGCTGTGATCTTAATTGACTGTTCTTTGCTTGTCCCAAGATCTTTGGCATGAACATGCACTATACCGTTCGCGTCAATGTCAAATGTTACCTCAATTTGCGGAACACCTCTAGGTGCAGGTGGTATTCCCACTAGATCAAACTGTCCTAGTAATTTATTATCTAAAAACATAGGACGTTCTCCCTGGCCAACTCTAATTGTAACTGCTGGCTGGTTATCTGCTGCTGTACTAAACACTTGCGATTTTTTTGTTGGGATGGTAGTGTTTCTATCAATTAATTTTGTGAATACTCCACCTAATGTTTCAATACCTAGGCTTAACGGTGTGACATCTAATAACAAGACGTCTTTAACATCTCCTGCTAAAACACCTGCCTGGATGGCTGCGCCTTGTGCAACACATTCCATTGGATCAACACCGCGTTCAGCTTTTTTCCCAACAGCGTCTTCAACAAACTTATGCACAATCGGCATTCTTGTTGGCCCGCCTACTAAAATTATTTTATGGATGTCTTTAATTGTTAACCCAGCATCTTTAATCGATTGTTCCATAGGTTTTTTACATTTCTTTACAATTGGATCAACTACTTTTTCAAGTTCTGACCTTTTTAATTTTCTGTTGAAATGTAACGGTCCTTTATCTGTAGCAGTCACGAACGGTAAATTAATATCAGTTTCCATAACAGTAGAAAGTTCAATCTTAGCTTTCTCAGCTGCTTCTTTTAATCTTTGAGACGCAACAGGATCTACTAATAAATCAACACCTTCTTTATCCTTGAACTCACTTGCTAGGAAATCTAACAAAGCATCGTCCATGTCAGTACCGCCTAACTGTGTATCTCCAGATGTGGATTTGACTTCAAAAACACCTTCGCCAAATTCCATGATTGTAACGTCTAATGTCCCGCCGCCTAAATCAAACACTAATACTTTATGATCTTTATCAGCTTTGTCAAGGCCGTATGCAAGGCTAGCAGCAGTTGGTTCATTAATAATCCTTACGACGTCAAGACCTGCGATTTTACCTGCATCTTTTGTTGCTTGTCTTTGGTTATCGTCAAAATAAGCAGGTACTGTTATGACAGCTTTCTCAACTTTATCTCCCAGAAACGCTTCAGAATCTTTTTTTATTTTTTGCAAGATAAACGCAGATATTTCCTGTGGCGTGTATTCTTTACCATTGACTTTATACTTATGGTCAGTGCCCATTTTACGTTTAGCTTTAGTAATCGTAGCTTCAGGGTTACTAACTGCCTGCCTTCTTGCAGGTTCACCGACTAATAACTGTCCGTCTTTTGTGAACGCTACAACGCTCGGAAAACTTTTCCCGTACTGTGACGTACCTTCTGCACTTGGCACAATCTTTGGCCGACCAGCTTCTAACACAGCAGCTGCACTGTTACTTGTTCCTAAATCAATTCCAATAATTTTTGACATTTTTATATCACCGTTTAGTTTTGTTAATTATTCTTATTTTACCACCATAATTTACTATGATCAATATTTTCTAAATCTTTGTTAACGATTTCCAATAATCTATCGTGCAATAGTCCGTTTGACGCTATTATGTTAAACCTACCACCAGGTACTAATTTGACAGGGTTACCTTTTAAATCAGTAACTTTACCACCTGCTTCTTCTACTAATAACATGCCAGCAGCAACATCCCATGAATATTGGCTTACTTTGAAAAATCCGTCAGCTTTACCACTTGCAATAAACGCAAGTTGTCCTGCGCAAAACCCGTAGTCACGTGCTCTATCTGCTTTTATCATGAAATATTTGAACACGTTCAATGAATCATCGATTGTGTTTATTAAAGGACTGATACCAAGTTGTATGAACGCTTTGTTAAACTCAGAAACGTTTGACACAGTTATTTTTTTACCATTAAGTTCTGTTCCTTTATCTTTTTCAGCGTAATATGTTTCGTTTAACATTGGAATTCTTATACACGCATATTGTATAATATTATTTTTAACAACACCAACCGAGACTGCAAAGTGCGGGTCACCGTGTGAATAATTGGATGTGCCGTCTATAGGATCTATGTACCATGTATACTTTGAATCTTGGTCAACATCATCAGACTCTTCAGCAACAATGTTATGATCAGGATACTTATTTTTGATTTGTGATATAATATGATTTTCAACTGCAATATCAGCTTCAGTCACAACGTTTTTAGTGCCTTTTGACGATATTTTTGCTTTGCCTAGATAATCTACTGCAATGTCACCTGCTTCTTTTACTAAATTTATCATGAATTCTTTTATTTCATCTATCATTTTTTCACCAGTTCTCTTAGTTCATCAACTTTTTCAGGCGTTAAAACAGACCTGTCTTGTTTCATTAATTCTTTATGCGGCATGATTTTTGTAACTTCGAGTAATTTAACTAATAAGTTAATGTCGATATCTTCGCGTTTTTCAACACTCCCAAGTGCTTCATACAAACTCTGGTCCGTAGTTATTAACTGCACTTGCGAATTTTGAGTAGTGATTAAAGTGTGAAGTTTTTCCTCGCCCATTAAATATTTAAGTATTGCTTCAGGTTTAAGATACATTTTTTGTATTGGTTTGTTATTTTCCATTTTTACTAGCCTCTTTGATATCTTTCATTAATTCTTTAATTCCTAACACTTCATCCCAATCTTTTTCAATCTTTAAATCATCATAATTAACTTTTTCTAATTTTTCAATAATATGCTGCATTTGTTGCAATACTTGGCCGCCTGATTCAACATACAATTTAAACTCTCGCATCGACTTAGGGTCATTAGGGTTAAGGTAATGCTTTAAATTAAACCAGGTTATGAGATCTTTACCGTAGGTTTTACAACTCATTGCGATCTTGCACTCCAATGGTTTCACATTATGTATTTTACATCCTTTGTCAAAAAATACGCACTTGCCAAACGGTTTATTTTTTTTAGTTTTGAGTTTAGGCCTGAATAAAGTTGTGTTGAATTTTTTTATTTCGTCAAGGTATTTTTCTTTAACGTCTTTTTCTGTCATGTCAAGAAACTCTGCAAGTTTCTTAACTTCGTCTTTAACAAACGCGCCTGATCCGTATTTACACGGATGTTCGCACGCGTCACAGTTACAATCATGCGTAAGTTTCAACACGTCTTCTTTTTCTGAGTTGTAATTTAACATTGTTTTATTCTGATATCTTAACTTTTGAATGTCTGATTATTTTATCTTTTAACATGTAACCTTTTTGTAATTCTTCAATCACTGTATCACTTGGTTTATCACTTTTTTCTTTTAGCATTACTTCGTGCATGTACGGATCAAACTTTTGACCTTTTGCATTGATTGGTTCAAGTCCTTCTTGTTTTAGTGTATCTAATAATTGGGAATAAACCATTTCAACACCTTCTTTGAACTTCTTTTGATCTTTTGTATTTTTTAGTGCAAGTTCAAAACTGTCTAGAACAGGCAGTAGTTTTTTAATAATGTCTGCGTTTGAATATTTGCACATGTCCTGTGTTTCTTTTTCAACACGGTTCTTGTAATTAATAAACTCTGCTTGTGTTCTCTTTAACATCTCTGTCAGTTCAGCAATTTCCTGAGCTTTTGTTGGTTTTTTAGGTTTATGAGTTTTTTTCATGAACTCTTTTGGATCTTTTTTTGTTTGTTTTTTTTCTGACATTTTTTTCTTGTTTTTTTGTTAATGGGGTTCACTAAAAAAACACTACGTGTTTTTTGGTGTCCCGAAAATCTATGATTTTCGAGGATTTAAGGGGCTTAGCCCCTTAATAAATAATTAAAAAAAATAATTAAATTCGTTACTACATCATCCCTGGCATGCCCATGCCTGGCATTCCACCCATTCCGCCTGGCGGCATTGGTGGCATTGAATCTTTTTTCTCAGGTATATCTGTTACAACAGCTTCGGTTATTAACATTAATGAACCAATGCTAACAGCGTTCTGAAGAGCTGTTCTGGTAACTTTAGTTGGGTCAATAACACCTGCTTTGAACATGTCTTCGAACTTGTCAATCTTTGCATTGTAACCAATGTTACCTTCAGATTTTTGCAGTTTGTCAACAACAATGCTAGGTTCTTTT
Source organism: uncultured Methanosarcinales archaeon (assembly GCA_964512765.1). Classification (GTDB taxonomy): domain Archaea; phylum Nanobdellota; class Nanobdellia; order Woesearchaeales; family GW2011-AR15; genus GW2011-AR15. The sequence goes on along the minus strand of CAZEKF010000014.1, from coordinate 35,733 downwards.
CCAGCGTTCTTTGCTATGATTTTAACTGGAGCTGAACATGCTTTTTTAATAATCTCAACACCTACTTGCTGGTCACCTTCAAGGTTCAGGTTTTCTAGCACTTTTGCAGCTCTTAGTGTTGTAACACCGCCGCCTGCTATGACTCCTTCTTCAACAGCAGCTCGTGTTGCGTGTAATGCATCGTCCACTCTAGCTTTCCGTTCTTTCATTTCTGTTTCAGTTGCTGCGCCTACGTTAATAACAGCTACTCCACCGGAAAGTTTAGCTAATCTTTTCTGCAGGTCATCTTTATCATAGTCAGATTCTGTTACTTTGATTTGCGATTCTAATAGATTTATTCGTTGTTTTAACTTACTAGCATCGCCTTGACCGCCTACTATCACAGTTTTATCTTTGTCAACTTTGATTTTCTTAGCTCTGCCTAGATCAGCCACTGTTGCAGTTTCAAGTTTCATACCTTTATCTTCACTAATAACTTTCCCGCCTGTCAATACAGCAATGTCTTCCATCATTTCTTTTTGATCATCGCCAAAACCCGGTGCTTTAACAGCAACAGCTTTCAACGCGCCTCTTATCATGTTTAAGACTAAAGTAGCAAGTGCTTCACCTTCAACATCTTCTGCAATTATCACAAACGGCCTACCTTCCTGAGCAATCTGTTCTAATAATGGAAGTAGTTCTTTCATTGAACTGATCTTTTTATCAAACAATAGAATTATTGGATCTTCAAACTCTGTTACCATTTTTTCAGCGTCAGTTACCATGTACGGTGACACAAACCCTTTGTCAAACTGCATTCCTTCAACAACTTCAAGAGTAGTTTCAAGTGCTTTAGCTTCTTCAACTGTTATAACACCGCTACTTCCAACCTTTTCCATTGCATCTGCAATTAATTTACCAATCATTTCATCGTTGTTAGCAGAGATTGTTGCAACCTGAGCAATCTTTTCTTTACCTTTCACGTCAACAGACTGGCTTTTTAGATATTTCACAACTTTTTCAGCTGCTTTTTCAATACCCACTTTAACTTCAGTCGGACTTGCACCAGCTGTTATGTTTTTAATCCCTTCTTTAACAATATGGTGTGCTAATACAACTGCTGTTGTTGTGCCGTCTCCAGCAACGTCTTGTGTTTTTTCAGCAACTTCTTTAACTAACTGTGCACCAATATTTTCAAACTTATCTTCTAATTCAATTTCTTTAGCAATTGTTACACCATCGTTAATAATTGTTGGTGAGCCAAACCCTGAATCAAGTGCAACACACCTACCTTTTGGTCCTAGTGTTACAGATACAGTGTTCATTACTTTATCAACACCTTTTAACAATGCCTGTCGTGCTTTGTCATCAAATATAATTTGTTTTGCCATTTTTTAATCATCTCCTATTTGTTTTGTTTTTTTATTCTACTATTGCGAGTATATCTTTAACATCCATTATAAGATGTTTTACTCCGTCAAGTTCAATTTCTGACCCGCCAAAACTTTCGTATATAACTTTGTCACCAACTTCTACTGGTATCGGAATAACTTTTCCGTCTTTGTGTTTTCCTGTACCAACAGCTACTACTTCAGCTTCTAATGGTTTTTCTTTTGCAGAATCTGGTATGTACAATCCAGACTTTGTTTTTGTTTCAGCTTCAACAGGTTTTAGTAAAACTCTGTTTCCTAATGGTTTTATGTTCATTTTAATTTCCTCCAACTATTTTTTTGTTATTTTTATTTTATTTTTTCGTTATGGGGATTTTCTATCTTTGTCTATCTTGTGCTTTCTAAGTCCCCCTAAAACCCCCTGTCGATTGTACATCCGAGGGGTTTTTAAGGGGTTTCCCCCTTAACGCATTAACTTAATTGTTATTATATTATCTTCTCACTCTTTTTTTAATTTGTAATATGCATATTTCTTAATCTCTTCACTCTCTCCTTAATTGGTGGATGTGTTGAGAATAAATTTAATAATCCAGATCCTTTGAACGGATTTGCAATAAACAATGAACTTGTTGCTTTATTTCCAAGAGCCATTGGATGTAGTTTAACACCTTGCGCGATTTTTTCCAATGCGTCTGCTAATGAAAACGGATCTCTTGTGATTTTAACAGCAGCATGGTCAGCCATGAACTCTCGTTGCCGTGATATTGCTAATTGTAATATTGTGGCTATTAACGGTGTCAGGATAGCTAGTGCTAATAACTCAAATAAGTTATTATCGCGGTCTCTTCCACCGAACCCGCCAAACATTGCAGCCCATCGTGCCATGCTTGCAACGTAAGCAATCACACCTGCGATTGTTGCAGCAACAGTTGTTACTAAAGTATCCCGGTTTTTAACATGGCCAAGCTCGTGCGCAATCACACCTTTTAGTTCATGTTTTTTTAATAAATCTAATAAACCATCTGTAACGGCGACAGCAGCTTTTTTAGGAGATCTTCCTGTTGCGAACGCGTTTGGATTCTTAGACGGAATAACATACACTTTAGGCATTGGTAGTTTTGCTTCCATAGCAACTTCTTTAACTAAATAATATAATGAAGACTTTTTCTCAGCTTCTTTTGCTTTGTACATTCTCAAAACTATTTTGTCAGAAAACCAGTACATAACAAAGTTCATTCCCATGACAAAAATAAACGCAATAGTTAATCCAAGAGTGCCGCCAAAAAAGCGTCCTATCCATAACAGTAAAGCAGTTAGTAGTCCCAAAAGGATTATTGTTTTTAATTGGTTCTTGAACATTTTTATTACCTTGAGTTTGTGTTTTTTAATAGTTATTGTTTAACTGTTTATTATGTGTCAGAAGGATAACTCCTCCAAACCACCCCTTTTTAATGTTTGAAATCACTCATATTATATAAATGTTTCGTTGACTTTAAATCAACGTGGTTGATGAAATTTATTACATATTTATAAGTGTTTCGGAAAAGTTTATATATTACTTTTAACAATCAATGGTTTTATGATCATACGAAACACCAAGATAACTATTAAGCGAATCAGGAAGCCTAGAGAGCATGCTCTTAATGATGAACTTCAATGGTTTTTTGAATCACTTGGTCTTCTTGGGCAGAGGGATAAGGATAGAAGTTGTTTTAGAATGGTCATCACACTTCTTAAGGATTTAAGACGTGGCGAGGGTATGACAAGTGACGAGATTTCTGAAAAAGTTAATTTGTCCAGAGGAACAGTTGTTCATCATCTTCATAAATTAATGAATGCAGGTGTTGTTGTTAACCAGCGAAATAGATATATGTTACGCGTTGACAGTCTTTCTAACTTAGTGGATGAGATTGAACATGATCTTTACAGGACAATGGATTCTTTGAAAAAAGCAGCTGAAGAGATTGATAAGAAGTTAGAGCTTTAAGATAAAAAATTGTCAATTATTTCTGCTAGTACAAGAGGTTTCTCAAGCATCATGAAATGTGTTGAGTTTTTAATTGGGTGAATTTCTGAGTTCTGAATTTGGTTGTGTAATTTACGTCCGTCTTCTATGTCAAGAAGGTTATCTTTATCACCCCATGTGATGAGTGTTTTGTTTGTGAAATTTTTTGTTATGTTTGTGTTTATTTTTAATATTGATAACCCAAGCTCAACAACAGATTTGTTTGAGGTATGGTTCTTGAATATGTCTATAACTTGATTGATAATAACTTCTGCTTGTTGTTTGTATTCAGGATCTACATAATCGTAAACTCTAGGAATTTTTTTGTTTAATCTATCTTTTATATGATAGTCAAAATAATAATCTCGTATAGGAGCTATTTTTGATAATTGTTTAATAACTGGATATGCAAAAGGGTTAAGAAATATTCTTGGCATAATTCTGCCACCTTTTAATTGCGCTCTTTCATACACAGGCGCTTGTAAAATTAATTTGTTAACTTGAGGATGGTTTTCTAAAGCAAATAACAAAGCCAAGGTTGCACCGATTGAAGTACCGAACAAATCAACTTTTTTTAACTCTAAAGCAGTCGTGAAATTACTTAGAAAAGTAGTTGTGTTATCCAGGTTATGTTCTTGTTTTAACTCTTCAGAATCACCGTATCCTGGTAAGTCTAGTGCAATTAATCTATACTTGTGTTTTAGTTTGTCAATAATAGGGATAAAAGATTCTTTACAAGCAGACCAGCCATGGATTAATAATAAGGGAGAACCTTTACCTTGTTCTAAAAAACCTATTTTAGAGTTATTGACTAGAACGTGCTTAGTTTTCACATTTTTATTAAAACAATAATTAGTATAATATGGTTTCGGTAAAGAAAAAAGCAAGCCTCTGACGAGATTTGAACTCGCGACCTTTGCCTTATTGTCTTTTTGATACCAAGGCAACGCAATACCACTATGCTACAGAGGCATGATTTCAATGGAATAACTATTAGTTTTTAATTGTTATGGACCAATCGAGATTTGAACTCGAAGTCTCCCGACTGCCAGCCGGGCGCGATAGCCGGATTACGCCATTGGCCCAAGTTTATTTTTTGATTAATTCAGTATTATTTAAATCTATTTCCATAATGTTTTTATATTAAGTATGTTTACTCTTTTCCTATGAACATGACTAATCATTTTAATATGAGTATGATGATGCGTTAGTTAGTTCAGTAACCCTTTCTTTTTATTTTAGAAAAACTTTAAATAAGTAAGAGATTAAAGGTGATTATAAAAATGAAAAAAACTGAAAAAATTTTGATTACAAGCGCACTACCCTATGCTAATGGACCATTGCATATTGGGCACATGGTAGAATATATCCAGACAGATGTTTATACAAGGTTTCTTAAATTAACAGGAAAAAACGCAGTGTATGTGTGTGCAGATGATACACATGGTACACCAATAGAAGTTAACGCTGCAAAAGCAGGGAAAAAGCCTGAAGAATTTATCAAGCATTGGTATGATAAACATGTTAAGGACATGAAATCATATTTAGTAAAGCATGATTCATATTACTCAACACATTCAAAAGAAAGTAAACATTTTACTGAACTGATTTATAATAGGTTAAAGAAAAAAGGTCTCATATACAAGAAAGAAATGGATTTAATGTATTGTGAGCATGATAAACGGTTCTTACCAGACAGGTATGTTAAAGGAGTATGTCCGAAATGTGGTGCATCTGACCAGTATGGTGACCAGTGCGAGAAATGTGGTACAACATATACACCTGTTGATTTGATCAAAAGTTATTGTTCAATCTGTCAAAATAAGCCAGTTGTGAGAAAATCTGAACATTATTTTTTCAAATTAGGTTCATTCTCAGGCAAACTAAAAAAATATATTGAGAAAGGTAAATTCCAACCAGAGATTAAAAATCAGATCCTGAACTGGATTAAAGACGGCCTGGATGACTGGTGCATTTCTAGAGATGCACCGTATTTTGGTTTTAAAATACCTGGAGAGACAAAAAAATATTTTTATGTGTGGCTGGACGCGCCAATTGGTTACATGGCAAGCCTTGCTAATTATTTGAAAAAAGATGTTAAAAAGGCAGATAAGTATTGGAATGACGCAGAAGTTATTCATTTCATTGGTAAAGATATTATTTATTTCCATTTACTGTTCTGGCCAGCGGTTTTAATGGGTTCAGGATTTACACCAGCAGATAATGTTGTTGTGCACGGCTTTTTGAACATTAACGGCGAAAAAATGTCTAAGTCAAGAGGTACTTTTATCACAGCTGTTGATTTTTTAAAGGCAGCAAACCCAGAGTTTTTGAGGTATTATTTAACTGCTAATTTAACTCATTCAATGACAGACTTAGATTTAGATACTGAGAATTTCAAGTCAAGGATTAACAATGAGCTAGTTGCGAATATAGCTAATTTTGTTTATCGTACTTTAAGTTTTGTTAATAGTAAATTTGATTCAAAACTTACAACAGTCAGAGATACGATGTTATTGAATGAAATTGTTAAAAGAACTGATAAGGTCAAGAAGGCATATGAAACATTTGAGTTTAGAGAAGTTATAAAGCAGATATTAGAGATTAGTTCGTTAGGTAACAAATATTTCCAGGATAATGCGCCTTGGGATCTTATTAAAAGAAATAAAGAAGAAACTCAACAAGTATTGACTGATTGTGTAAACCTTGTTAAGGTGCTAAGTATTATTGTTAAACCTATCTTACCAGAATTTTCTAAGAATGTTGAAAAACAACTTAATATTAAAAAACAATCATGGAATGATATTGGTAAGAAATTAGAGAATCAAAAAATAGGTAAAGCACAGATTGTGTTGAAAAAGATTGAGAAGCTTGATTTAGATATACCTGATGATGAACCAGTTGATAGAAAGTTTAGTATTGAAGTTGAACCTGATCTAGAAAAAAAAGGTATTAAGATTCTTGGTGCTGTTATTTCTAATTTTAAGGTCAAGAAAAAGAATACAGAGTTAGAAAAAGCTAAAAAAGAACTTACTGGGAAGATTAAGAAACAAAAGTATGACAATAAAATCATTAAAGCGTACCATGATATATATAGAAAGCACGGGTTAAAAGATAAACATAATTCTGTTCAGTTTAGGGAATGGATTGATAAAAAAGGCCAGATACCACAGATTAATACTGTTGTGGACGCTTATAACATAATTGCGACTAAACATTTTGTGTCAGCAGGTTGCCATGATGTTTCTATGATTAAAGGTAGTAAATTAAAATATGTTGTAACAAAAGGCAAAGAAAAGTATACAACATTAGGAACATCAAAAACCAAAACATTAAGTAAAGGTGAGAATGCTTTTGTTGATAATGAAAAAGTTCTTTGTTGGTATGATCTTAAACAAGGTGATGAAACTAAAATTACTGATAAATCTAAATCTTGTTTATTATACGTGCAAGGTAATAAAGAAATATCATATGATTATCTTCATAATGCACTGGAAGAAATGTGTAAATTGATTACTAAGATTAATGGAGGGTCTTATGAAATTATTGGTGAAGATCCTTTTTCTAAACTGAATTTAAAAGTTGGGAAAATAGTCAGTGTGTCTGAACATTACAAAGCTGATAAACTTCTTTTAATCAATGTTGACATGAAAGATGAGAAAATACAGTTAGTTGCTGGACTGAAACCTTTTTATAAAAATGTTAACACATTAGTTGGTAAAAACTTAATTGTTGTTACTAATCTTGAACATGCTAATCTAAGAGGAGAAACTTCACAGGGTATGTTACTTGCTGCAGAATCACCAGATTCTAAAACAGTTGAAGTATTAGAAGCGCCTAACTCTAAACCAGGTGATAGAGCATTTATTGATGGAATTTCATCAGGTAAAGAAACTATTAAGTTTGATGATTTCATAAAAGTAGAAATGTATGTGAAAGATAGTAAAGTGTTCTATAAAGGTAAACAGTTACAGACTAAGAAAGATAAAATCATAACAAAAAAAGTTAAGAAAGGGAAAGTTAGGTGAATAAGTATTATATCAACATTATTCTTTGTCATATAATGTAACTTTTTCAGTGGATTTTGTATCTTTAACAAAGGGTTTGTATTCTCCTTTTAGAAAACTATTAACCAGATCAGGGAGTTTAGTACTTGCTACATTTTCGGTATGTAATTCATATCTATCTTCACCTGGTTCAGGTAGATTTTCCATATAATGATGTACTTCGTGAGAATGTAAAAGGTAATCTTTAACTTTTTGTTGCTTATGTGGATCATGTCCATATAATCTACCCATCATTTTTCCTTGATGCCTACCTGAATAACCTCTTTTAATTGAATCAAGAATAACCTCCCAAGCTCCATCACCAGAAGCATCACCAGTTCTTAGCAATTTTCCTTGAGCAATCAATGCTAAAATATTCTCCATTAATTTATCTTTCTCTACACCCATTGCTGCTGCAGCATTTTCAAGATAAACTCCTTGGAATATTTGATTAGCATGTGCGATTTTGGAATCGTCACCGTCTTCTAACTCACTGATTGCAGAATCATACCAATCTTTTCCAAACATAGCCAATCCAAAAAGAGCACCTAAATAGTTTTCTAATTCATTACTTTTTAGTGTGGCTCCACCTCTTTTTATACCAGCCTCTCTCATTTTTTCCTGGATTTCTTTTATCTGTTTAATTTTATCATCCATACCTTTATTTAGGGTATCAGAAATCTTAGCTTCTAGAGATGATGCTAGAGATTCACCGTATATCTCCATTGCTTTAACAAAGCTAACTGTTCCCTTTAATTTATCAGCCTCGTCTTCTGTGTCTATAATCTTTTGGATTGCATTATAAATTTTTGATAAACTAAATTCTCCTTTTTGCTCCAATACATCTTTATATGTTTCTGCATGCTCAACTATTTCTGACAACGTTGCGCTATGGTGATCTCCTTCAGTACTCATCTTCAATATTCACCTTTCAAATCTTTACTTGTTTCATTCTTTTCCAATTTTATAAACTTTACTATTCTTGAATGCGTATTACCACAATTAATAAAAACAACCTATATTTTTCTTGCTGTTATGAAAATATTAGTTACAGGCGGAGCAGGCTTTATAGGGAGTCATGTTGTAGACGCACTAATTGATGAGGGTCATGGAGTTGTTATTATTGACAACCTCTCTACAGGTTTAAAGGAAAATGTTAATCCTAAATCTGTTTTTTATGAAATGGGCATAACAGATGACAATGTTGAAGATGTTTTTAAAGAGCATAATTTTGACATTGTAAACCATCACGCTGCGCAGATGAATGTAACGAATTCTGTTAAAGATCCTGTTCATGACGCTAAATGTAATATTATAGGCACTTTGAATTTGTTGCAGAATTCTGTTAAATTTAATGTTAAAAAGTTCATAAACGTATCATCTGGTGGATGTATATATGGTAATGATGCTAAGACACCTATTACAGAAGACACAAAAAAAAATCCTGCATCTCCTTATGGTATTTCTAAAGTAACAGTTGAAAAATATCTTACATTTTATAACAAAGTCCATGGAATAAAGTTCACAACATTACGTTATTCAAATGTCTACGGGCCGAGGCAAAACCCTAAAGGTGAAGCAGGTGTAATATCATTGTTTGTGTCACAGATGTTAAACAATCAACAACCAACAATATTTGGCAATGGTGACCAAACAAGAGATTATGTATTTGTTAAAGATATTGTTAAAGCTAATCTACTCGCATTGGATAAAGGAGATAACCAAGCCTTTAACTTAGGAACAGGTAAAGAAACAACTGTTAATGAACTGTTTAACATGGTGAAAAAATTAACAAGTTATCAAGGAAATCCTAATTATTTAGATTCAAGGCCTGGCGAGTTAATGGGAAATTGTTTAGACACGTCAAAAGCTAATAATGTTCTTGACTGGAAACCTGAGTTTGAATTAGAACAAGGATTAAAGCAAACAGTTGATTGGTTTAAAGAAAATCAATGAACAAGTTCTGATAATTTTTTTAGTTTGCCATTAAGAACTTCAATTGTTCTTTTATTATCCTGCGGGTTCATTAAGTTGCCACATTCAGGACATTTAAAGTTAAGTTCAATTGCATTGTCAAACTCACTTCTTGTACATGCGAACTTGCACATGTAAAACTTATTTTGTTGTTCTCTGTCAATTCTTCTTTTAAGAGACACAATCTCTTGTTTTTGTGAATTTCTGTAGATCTTTGTAATGTTCTGGTCAAGAAAGTCCCAGTGGCTAATGTGCCATCCTTTGTGCTTGTCACGCTTTCTTTCAAACGTGGCAAGGTTTTTTTCGTATAATTTATATAATATAGCCCTGGCTTCCTGGACAGATATTTTCATATCTTCAGCAATAACAACTTCAGAAACATCATGTTTACCTTTTAGAAAAAGTGCCATGTCAACAGCGTCAATCCCAACTTCCTGTGAAACAACTTCTGTAACTAATTTTTTTGTTATTCTCATTTTTTATCCAAAATACGTAGGTGACTCAGCTTTACCTTTTGCTGTTTTTTTCTTTTTCTTTTCCATTTTTTTCAATGACTCTGGCTTTGTTATTTTCCCAAACTGTTTTTCATAGTTAGCAATATTTTTTTTAAGTATATCAGAAAAATTTTTAGCAGTGAAAGGATCCATAATAATTGTATTATGTTTCAGAACTAAAGTCTGGTATTCTTGGTTGCGTACGTCCACTCGCGGAGTAATACTCCTGAAATCCAGTATGATCTTTAATGGATTATGTATCACACCTACTTCGTCAGCAAAAAAATTTTGGCCATTATCAATGTCAAACTTAACTTTTTTTTCTTTCATAATTACCCACCCTTAAGATTCTAGCAGATAACTATAATATATATTTAAATTTATTGGAGAAAAAATATTAATATAAATTAAACCTTTTTCATCTTTTTAGTTATTGGGATTTTTTCATTACAGTTTTCACATTGAAACACTAATGAATCTACTTTTTGAAACTTTTTTCTTTTGTATGGTATTTGTACTTCGCCTTTATGTTTACAATGAGGACAAGTGTATATGATGTTAGCTGTTAATGTTTCTTCGTATTCAGGTTTATCAACTGTATGACCACATTCTGGACAAATGTAATATTTAGCTCTAATCTTTACTTTACCTTTTTCAACAGGCTTGCCCATTTTTGCTTTGCCGCATTCAGGACAATCTTCTTTGTAAACCCATGCTTTTGCTTGCCCGTCGCCTATTTTTCTTGTTGTCCAGTAAATTAATTCATCCATTGATTCAGGTAATGTTAATGCCATTGTGACCACCTAAACTCTTGAATTAATAATTATATATAAATTTTTATAAATCTGAGAATATAGTAACAGTTAAATAAAACTTGCTTTAGTTAATTTAGCACTTGATGAAGTTGAGTTTAGAAAAGGAGCTAATACAATTACTTTGTCATATCTTAGTCAAGTTTTAAAAAAAGATTATGATACAATTGTGTTACCAGAAAAATTGTATCATAAAAATGAGTTTGATAATTTTTCAGAAGAAATTCTTAGCAAGGTTAAAGATGTTAACATTATCGCGTTAAGCACTAACACGTTTTCACAGTATTATGCTAATAAGTTAAAGGAAGAAATTCTAGATAAATATCCAAATAAACAAGTAATTCTAGGTGGGCAAGGTATCTTAGAACAGAACAAAATATTAAAGATTCCGCCACAACCAGTGTTGCCTTTAATAATTTCAATAGATGTTAATGAGACTGTTATTGATGTGGAATTACTATTGACAAATTTATGCCCACAGAGTTGTGGGTATTGTAATACACCTAAGACACAGATTCCAATTAAAGTTGATGATTATTTAGAGAAGATATATTCTAAAAAAAAGATAAGACGAATTACACTGTATGATAACAATCCTTTACATAAACTTAATTTTGATAGAACAAAAGAGTTTTTTACTAAACTTAAACAAAAGATTAGATATACACCAGACACTGTGTTATATTGTGATCCTGCTTTATTGGTTGATGATTTAGATAGGGTTTACAATTTTTTAAAAGTGTTTAAAAGTAGGAATAATAATTTGTTTTTTGGCAGAGAACATTGTGACGAGTTTATTACTAACAAAATAATGCGAAGAACTAATGGTGAGTTAAGAAATCAAGAGTTTTTGGATAAAGAAAAAAAAGCTATTCTGAAACTAGCTAATAAACTTAACAACACGTTTGATACAACAAAAGGACTGAATTTTACATTAGTTCTGAATTATATACTAACGCCGTTTGAAACCAAGGAGTCTATTAACAAATTGCTTGATGAAGTAAACGAGTTTATGAATTTTAAAAGGGTTATAATTAAATCAAATTTACTGTGGCCGTTTCCAATGACTGAGTTGTCTGAAAAATATAATGATGCGTTTATTCATGTTGAAAAACTTAACTTAGAATTGAAGTTCTTTAACTATGATCATGTTAATTATTGGAAAAACAGTAAATTTCTTGACTTGTGTAATGCATTAAACTGTAGATTATTTTTTCATTATCCACAGCATTATTATTCATGGTATAATATTAGTATGATTAAATTAGCGAGAGACATTGGTCTTGGTCAGTACAAAAAAAAAGAAACTGTAATAAAAATAATTAGTGAAATTCCTAATGGTTTAGAAGAGTTGAAGAATAGGTTTTTAGAGTTTGACAAGGTAATAGATGCAGAAGATTTAGTTGGTTTAATGAAACATTCTAATAAAATATTTTTTAAACTACCGAATGAAGTTATTGAGATGATGTGTGAAGAATTTAAGTCTGTTCTTGAGTTCAAAAAATTATAATCTTTTAACTTCGATACTTATAGCATTATCCATTACTCTGATATATCTGGGACATTCCGTATATTCAAAATTGTATAATTTACAATAATCAATTATTTTCATTTTTTGTTCAAGAGAACTAAATTTAACTATAACATTAATTCCTTTGCTCTCTTTATGAATAATTTCAAACTCATGCAATTGTTTTTTTATTTTTGTTGTGATTTTATCAAACTGTTTTAGTCTTTTGCTTAGGTTAGATAATTTATCATTTAATTCTTTGTAGAAGTCTTTGAGTTCTTTACTGAAATTCTTTTTAAGGAAATCGTTATATTCTTTGTTATCAAATGCAATAAACCCACCATATTCAATATTAATTGGTTTCCATCTGCCAAAACTTCCTATAACTAGATCACCATACTTAGCAACATCTTTACCAATACTACCTGAGATGTCGTTTATCAAAAAACAATTTTTTTCCTTGCATAGTTCATAGATTTCTTTCATATTTTCCTGCACACAGAAATAGCCAGGTAATGAGTTAATTAATAGAACAGAATCCTTGTCAATGTGTTGTTTAAGATTTTTTATTTGAACAATACCATAATCAGTATCTAAGAAATGATACTCAAACTTTAATTTTTTAGCAAATTGTTCATAGGTTAACCAACCACCTTGGTCTTGAATAAATAGTTTTTTTTTCCCAATATGTTTGGCTAGTTTTAGTGCTAATAAAATGGAAGTGTTGCCACGATCTGTAAAGAAGATGTTTGATTTTGAGGTCAAAGATTTTAGACAGTATTTAACATTATTTATTTTATTAGTTATCATAGAAATAGAAAATAACCTTGAAATTATTAATTTTGTGATAATTCTTCTCTGATTATCTCTTTTAAACTAGAGTTATGAACAACGATAACACCTCTATCTGAGCAAAATCGTGTAAATTTTGGTGTAGATCCATCGCTGATTCCAAATACAATTGCTCCAATTCCACAGTCAATAACATAGTTTACAATAGAATGATCTGCTTTTTTTGGAAGAAAGTAAGGCGGATGTGTTGAAATCAAAATACCTTGATTAATATTTCCTGATTCATGAAGTGCCATTTCTTCAGAAGTAATAATCTCTCCTTTAATTAACTCTTTTCTATAGCCTAATCCAATTACACCTCCTGTGTCAGGATGAACTATAATACTTCCAATATAGGGTTTATAAGAAGTCTTCCCCATGTTTATTTTAGCATGTTCTATAGCTATCCTAATATAATAATTCTGTAACTGCGGATTATTGACAATTGCACTAAGATAATTACACATTAATCAAGAGAGATACATTATATTTTTAAATCTAATCATAAAACTTAAAACAAAATCAGTATTTTGGTAATTTAATGACATACTACGACTCTATTTCAGAAGGGTACGAAGAGCTTCATGGTGAAGAACAACTTAAGAAGATTGAGTTAATTAAGAAACATTTTCATCCTAAAAAAACAGACAAATTATTAGATGTAGGTTGTGGTACAGGATTAACAACAGAACCATGGGATTGTGTTAGATTTGGAGTAGACCCTGCTAAGAAATTAATTGCAAGAGCTAGGCAAAAGGATAATATTGAGTATAAGATAGCACCTGCTGAAAATATACCTTATCCTGATGATTATTTTGATCATGTTATTTCTGTTACAGCTATCCAGAATTTTGAAGATATTGAAAAAGGGTTAAAGGAAATCAAAAGGGTTGGCAAATTTAATTTTATACTTACTGCTTTAAAAAAAAGCAGTAAGATTGATAGAATAAAAAAACTGATTTATACATTGTTTGATTTGAAAAAAGAAATAGAAGAAGAAAAGGATGTTATTTGGATTATATGAGTCATTTATCTTGAATATTCTCCCATAAAATCTCTCACAAGATGTGTAAACTGTGGTATAATTTTTCTTCCAGCTGCTAGCACATCTTCATGTTCAGTTTCTTTTACACCATCTTGGAAATTAGCTATGCCAGAGACAGCCATAAATTTTACATCTGCATAGGTTGCAGCTTCACATTCCAAGACAGTTGACATTCCAATTGCATCAACACCTAATGTTTGCAGAATTCGAACATCTAATCTTGTTTCAAATACTGGGCCAGGAGTAAAACAATAAGTTCCTTCACCTAAATGAATTTTAGGATTATTATCTCCTACTTTTCTTGCTAGATCTAGCAATTGCGGAGTATATGCATTATGCAAGGAAGGAAACCATGGTCCAATATGATCATGTGGTGCACCAATCATTGCATTTGTTCTCAACATGTTGAAATGACTGTTAATTAACATTAATTCTCCAGCTTTACCATTCTCAGAAATTCCACCCGCAGCATTTGTCGCAAAATAAGTAACAATTCCTAACCTGTGTAATATATAAACTTGAGATGCAATAATTTTTTCTGCAATACTTGGCATGTCTCCTACTTCATTATAATGTTTTCTTCCTTCCTGAACAACAACTGGCACACCTGAAATATGACCGAAAGTAAGTTTTCCAGCATGACCCCCGGCTCTTGTTTTAGGAAAAAAAGAAATATCAGCATAAGGAATACTTAATAATGGATTCTCATCAAAAACATCATTAATTAATTCACCCATTCCGCTTCCAAGTACTAATGCAAGATTTGGAGTAAAACCTGGATCAACTTTATTCAACTTAGTTCTAATGTAATCTCTAGCTATATTTAACAATACATCATAATGTTGAAGATAATAATCAGATAAAAAAACTTGTGTATCAACAACTGGCGCTCTCTGTCTCCAAATTGTCCAACGTTTAGAGTTGTTCCTTCTTCAGAAGCTAATGCCGCAGGATCTGGAATAGTTACTTCCTGTTCAAGTCTACTTAATGCCCCCATAATTAATTCTTTATTTTTACTTTATATTTAAAGATTTCCATTTAAAAATAGTAACAATAAGAAAAAGACATTATTTGTATAATCTAACATTTATCCATAAACTCAATTAATTTTTTTGTTTCGCCATGATCATGTTTCACAAAATATTCTTTGTTTAATTCTTCAGGAAAATGTGGTATGTCTTTGAACTCGATCACTAACAATTTTTTGACATTTTGTTTGAACTTATTTATTATTAAATCTGCTTTGATAACTTTATCTTCTCTGTTAATTGAGAGAACATAAGGTATATCTTTGAACTTTACGGGTTGTTTATTTTTTAAGATTTCTTCTTCAAGTTTAAAGAATGCTTTTGGGTCCATACTAGATCTTGTTTTTTTAACAGCATCTTTATTAGATCCATATTTGTTCATTGTAAGATCAAAAAAATAACTGTTCCAGTACCATTTTTGAAGTTTAAACAGGTTAATTAGTTTTACAGTTAAATGTATCCAAGGTTTAATTTTCAAATAATTTACATTAAGATAAGGCATTAATCCAATAATTCCATTACATCTTTTGTCTGGGTTTAGATTATTGGCTATATAAAACCCAAAAGATGTACCGTACAGCCAGTACTCTTCTAATTTCAACTCATTAATTTTTTTGTTTACATAATTAATATAGTTTTTTAAACTATTATCTTTTAATGGTTTTATGTCAGGATGAAACCCTGGCAGATCAATGAAAGTAACGTTGAAATTATCTGACAAATATTCAACATAACCTTTTGTAAGAATACTGTTTATTGCAAACCCTGGGATTAAGACTAGATTGTGTTTTCTCATGATTAATCAATACACACGTGTGTGTATAAATGTGTATTTAATATTTAAGTATTTGGACAAGAAGACAAGAAAAAAAATAAATTATTTTTTAGCTACTTTATCTTCTTTGAACACTTTTTTAGCTACTAGGAAAACTACCCATGCTATGATTACAAAGTAGATCACGTCACCTAAAAAAGCACCCCAGCTAATTACAACAGGACCCAGTTCAAATGTAGCTGTTTGCCATGTACCACCAGGTATAAAAGGAGTTATTAAAGGCATTACAACATTATCAACTAATGATTTTACTAATGTGTTAGCTGCAGCGCCTATAATGAATGCAATCGCTAATCCAATTACCTTGTACTCTTTTAAGAATTCCATAAACTCTTTACACATTTTACACATAATACAACCACCCCGGTAAGAAGTTAGTTAATTAGACTTTAAATATTTTTTTAATAAAATATAAATAGCACACATAATTTAAACTAATTATATGATAATAACAATCTCAGGAAGTGAAGGTTCAGGTAAAAGTTCTGTTGGTAAACTATTAGCAAAAGAACTTGGTTATAAACATTATTCAGTTGGTGATTACAGAAGAAAACTTGCACTTGACATGAAAATTGATATCAATGAACTTAATAAGATTGGAGAAACTAAAGATTTTACAGATAAAGGTCCTGATGAATGGCAGACTAAACTAGGTAAAACTGAAGATAATTTTATTATTGACGGCAGAATGTCATATTTTTTTATACCGAATTCATTTAAAATATTTCTTTATGCAGATGAAAAAGTAAGAGCAGAACGTGTTTTCAATGATCATAGGAAAAGTGAAAAATATCCAAATGTTGAAGAAACAATTGAAGAATTAAGAAAAAGGCGTGATTCTGATATTAGAAGATTAAAAAAATATTATAACGTTGACCCGTTTGACAAAAAGAATTTTGACCTGGTTGTGGATACTACACAACTAACTGTTCAGGATTCAGTTCAGTTAATCCTTCAGTCGCTGGAGAATCAGGAAGATATGGAATAAGATCTTCAATTTTATGGGTATAACCCGATTTAACAACATCAGTTACTTCAAAAGCAGCTATCACTCGAATTGCGTGCTGGTTTATTTCATGGGATTCTCGTGTTGTTAATGAAAGAACATATTCTTTTAATATTTCATCTTCAAATTCTGCTTCATTTATGTCATAATATTCCTCGAAAATGTTCTTAAATATTTGATCAATAGTAAGTCTGCTCCAACAAGCATAAAGAGGGGTGTTATAAAAAAGCAAATGCATAGCTCTTCTTACTCCGAAGAACCAATCTTTATATTCGTCTACAGGACCTTCTAGAAAATTTGGAGTATAGGCCTTGATTTTCAACAAAGGATTTTCAATAAGATATTTCAGAGTAGTAGTTTTCCAGGGAGGAGCCTAGGTATATATCTAAAAGTTTTGGAAGAAATCTAACCATAGAATTTCGGCATTTTCATTAGTTCATCATTTATTTTATTAATTTCACTAATCAAACTTTGTTTACCCCATGGATATACATTTAGATCCATGAAAACATCGAACTTTCTAAGATGATATGGTATACTAAACGCATCCAAATCCATTAATACATATTGATCATCTCCAAGCCGACCAATGTTTTTGTGATTGGTTGCTTTCCACCATCTACCCGTACCCAAATCAAAAAATCCAATTTTTGTTGCTTCAAGCATGCTTGAGAATTTCATTGCTTCCAAAAACTCCTTACTTTCTGGTTGATTTTTCTTTGGTTTTCCATCTGGGAAGTACACTCTTTGTTGACAATAACCAATTTGCCCGAATGGATGAATTGAAGTAATAACTTTCCTTATATTTGCTGAATGTTTTCTAATTCCTTCAAGGTATTCATAAATAAGAAGTGCTTGGTCAATTTGTTGAACTTCAAAACCATAAGGGTACCAACATTTGAGAATTTCGTCTTCATTAACATCATAAACAGAAGTATATCTATTTTTAATAAATGGTTTTTCTCCTCTGGGGTTTATTTTCGTAGATTGAACCAATTCTCTATCAATGGGTTTTCTTTCAAACCCCATTTCTTCAAGCAAATCTTGCAGAGTTATCATATTTACACTATTGATTTTCTAGTATTTAAATCTTTCTATTTTTACTACTATTAAATGATTAAATTTCATTCAACCGCATCTGCCTGCTTTTAATCAATCTTTCAGTTTCTTCAATTTCTTCACTAACAGGATCTTTTTGTTTAGTTTTTCTAGTTTCTATGATTATTTTCTCTGTTATCTCGTCTTCTTTTTCAAGTTTAAACTGTATTTCTTTACTTTTTTCAATAACTTCTTTAGGCATGCCAGCAAGTTTCGCAACATGTATCCCGTAACTTTTATCAGTACCACCTGGAAGAATTTTTCTTAGGAAAATGATTTTATCAGCTGCTTCTTGGACAGCAATGTTAAAGTTTTTTACTGAAGGAATTTCTTTTGCTAAATTATTAAGAACATGGTAATGCGTTGCAAACAATGTTTTAGCTTTGATCTTTTTAGCAATGTGCTCAGCAACTGCCCATGCAATTGCAACACCATCATATGTGCTTGTGCCACGACCTATCTCATCCAATATAATAAGTGATTTTTCAGTTGCACTGTTAAGTATTTGTGCACTTTCACTCATCTCAACCATGAATGTACTTTGACCAGTTGAAATATCGTCACTTGCACCTGCTCTTGAAAATATTTTGTCAATAATGCCTATTTCTGCACTATCAGCTGCAACATAACAACCTATCTGTGCCATAATTACATTAAGAGCTACTTGTTTCAAAAAAACAGATTTACCTGCCATGTTCGGTCCAGTAATTATCATCATTCTATTATTCTTATCAACAAACACATTGTTAGGCACGAATTCAGTTATTTTCTCAACAATTGGATGCCTGCTATTTCTCATTACAATTTTATAATTGTCCATGACCAATGGTTTTGTATAATTATTTAGTAAAGATGCTTTTGAAAATGAACATAATACGTCAACATATGCAATGTTCTGTGCAATTTTTTGAATCTTTACAGTTTCTTTTTTAATCTCTTCAATAATTTCATTAAATACTCTTTGTTCTATTTGAACAATCTTTTCTTCTGCTGTTAATATTTGTTCTTCTAATTTCTTGAGCTCGTCTGTGATAAATCTCTCACTATTAACTAAAGTTTGTTTTTTAATATAATGCTCAGGCACTAAATGCAGATTTGGTTTGGTGATATCAATGTAATATCCAAACACTTTGTTATATCTAATTTTCAATGATTTAATACCTGTTGACTCTCGTTCTGTTTGTTCAATTTTTCTTAGAACTGATTTAGCACTTCTAGATAATTCTTTTAAACTGTCAAGTTCATCATTATAACCTTGTTTAATGAAATTACCATCTAAAATTGTAGCAGGTGGTTCGTCAACAATTGAAACATCAATAAGATCTGTAATGTTCTTTAAATCATCTATTTTTGATAATTTAGCTAATAGATCTGTTTCAGTATCACTCAATAATTTCTTTACTTTTGGAACTAGTTCAAGAGATCCTTGTAATAACACCAAATCTCTAGGATTTGAGTTACCATAGTTAATCCTTGATATTAATCGTTCAATATCTGCTATGTTTTTTAATAATTCACGTAATTCTTCTAAAACAAAATGCTTGCCTAATAATTCTTCAACACTTAACAACCTGTTATTAATTTTGTTTAGATCAAGTAATGGTTTTAGCACAAACTTCTTTAACAATCTAGATCCCATTGATGTCAGTGTATAATCAAGAACACTAAGTAATGATTTTTTATCTCTACCATTAACAATTTCCAAATTATTAATTGTTGTGTTGTCAATAACAAGAAACTCTTTGTTAGAATAATATTTAATAGCATTGATGTAACTTAATGAGGTTCTTTGAGTTTCAGTCAAGTACAATAATAATGCACCAGATGAGCTAACTGCATGATTCTTGTTTTTTAGACCAAATCCATCCATGGAAGCAACATTGAAATGTTCAGCCAGATTATTTTTTGCATTATCATAATAAAACTCAACATCACTTCTAAATGTAAGATAAAACTCTTTTTCCTTTATCTTGGAAACTTTCTGGTCATTTTCATAACTCATTGGAACAATAATCTCTCCAGGTATATATTTCATTAACTCTGCAATTGCTTCATTTAAATCATTAACTTCAGTTGTTGTAAACTCTCCAGTTGATATGTCAACAAAACTTAACCCAATGGTTTCACCGAAACTAACAGAAGCAATGAAATTGTTTTTCTTGCTCAGCATTTTTTCATCAATAACAGTTCCAGGAGTAACAATTCTTATTAAACCACGTTTTACTATTCCTTTTGCAAATTTCGGATCTTCTAATTGTTCGACAATCGCAACTTTATGACCGTGTTTGATCATTTTTGACAAGTATGAATCAAGTGCATGGTAAGGTATGCCTGCTAATGGAATAGCCTGGCCAGAATTTTTAATGCCTCTTTTAGTAAGAGCAATGTCCAGTGTTTTAGCAGTTATTTTTGCGTCTTCATAAAAAGTTTCATAGAAATCACCCATACGAAAGAAAACAATACAATCTTTGTACTTATTCTTGACATCCATGTACTGCTTCATAGCAGGTGTAAGCTTTTGCACTAAATTCCCCCCTTAAAATAACAAAATCGAATTAATTTAAAAAGGTATTTTTCTACTGTAATTTTGATATTCAACCACATAGTTTAATGAAAATAAACCTAAGCTTTAAATATAACTACTTAGTACTACATAGATTATGAATTCAAGAAAAATTCAGAGGAGCGGAACTACGTACTATCTTTATTTACCAGCATCGTGGTGCAGAGAGCATAATATTTCAACTGATTCAGTAGTACACTTGGAAAAATCTACAAAAGGAGATTTAGTTGTACATCCTAAAAAAACAGATGCAACATTATCTTCATTGAAGATAGATTTGAATGAAAATAGCCCAGAAGTCATTAATAAAATGATTTTAGCTTCATATATTAACCCAGTTAAGAAGTTTAGCATTAACTTGCAGAATAGTATTAATTCAGACCAGATTCTTAATCATAAAAAACTTCTCGGAGGTCTTGAATTTGTTGATTTTGAAGAAAATAATGTCTCTTGTCACACTTCATTAGCATTAAGCGATACTGATATTTTATTAATGTCAATGATAAAAAAAATTATTAATATTACTAAATTAATGAAAGAACAAGGAGATCATGATCTTATCCAAAGATATGAGGAAGAAATAGACAAAGCTAAAGTTCTGATTTCAAAATCTATAATTGCTTCTTTAATGTATAGGCGTGAATCAAAAATGCGTCATATTGAACTTTATTATATTGGGACGATTTCAAGAAATCTTGAAAAAATGTCAGATATTTTAATTACAATTGAGAAAGATATGGATCTTATTAATACAATTGAATCAAGGATGGAGTTATTGCTTGAAGTATTGAATGACCTCTCTCAGCAAAATGTAGTAGAATTCATTAAATCAGTTGAAGCTCTTGAGATAGTTAATGTGAAAGATATAGAAACTTACAAAAAAAAGAGAATTTACTCGCATTTAGGTAGAATATCAGAATTTTTATGTGACTGGTTAGTCACTAATATAGTTGATAACGAAGATAACTAAGTACATTACAGAAACTAAGTAGATTAAGTTTTTATTATATAGGGATTTTCGCAAATTTGCACGAGGTAGGGCTATATGGAAAAAGAAATTGATGAATTCACACTTGAAGTTAAAAAAATTGAAGAACAATCTGAAAAAATTATACAAGATGCTAATTCTAAAAAAGAAGAAATTATAAGCAGTGCAAAAACAGAATCTGTTGAACAAATAGCTAAGAAACAGGAAAATCTTGAAAACAAAAAAGATGAGAAAATTCAAACAGAAAAATTAAAGATTGACCAGAAAAAGGATGAAATTCTAAAAAAAGGTCAAACTGAGTTAAAAAACTTTGAAAAAAAATCAAGAAAAAATGTTTCAAAAGCAGTTGATTTTGTTATGAAGAAACTTAATGAAAAGATTGGAGAGTTCTAGAGAATGATTAAAGCAAAAGCAATGAGTAAACTTACAGTGTTTGGTCCAAAAACTTATATGAAACCTGTGATAGAAACACTATATGATATGAATGTTGTGCACATTGAAGATTATACAAAAAAAACTGAAGAAGATTTTTTTGACATTGGCGCACCTTTTGACGAGAATGAAGAGTATGCAGAAGTATTAGTTAAATTAAGAACTTTAATCTCAAACTTAACAGTTTCTAAAACACAAGTTGATCAAAGTAGTGAATCAATTAGTTTAATTAAAGCAAAGACTGATAAAATTTACACAGAAACAACTGCATTATTACAAGATAAAGAATATTTTTCACAAATTTTGAAAATATATAATAAAAAAGATATTAAAAAAGCTTTAAACTCTTTAAAAATTGAGGATGAAATAAAGTATAATCATCATTTTATTGGGTTTATAAACCTTGAACAAGAACCATTGCAACAAGAAATTGAAAAAAATATTAAGAAAAACCAGTTTTTTTCTGTGAGTTATTCAGGCATAACTTTAATGGCATTGTTTGTTGATAAAAAAACTGACAAAATTATGAAATTACTTGACAAATATGATTTCTCGCCAATTGACGCTCCTGTGTTAAAAGAACACTATAAATTTAAATCTAAACCAGGTGTTAAATTTGTTAAATTAAATTATCAAGTTGAAAAAATTCAGAAATCATTTGATGAATTAGAAAACGAAATTTCCAGAAAAAAGGTTGAACATAGCAAGTTTTTGTTAGGGTCTGAAAAAAAGTTAAGTGTTGAAAGTGAAAAAGCTGAAGCACCGTTAAGGTTTGCATCGTCAAAAAACACTTTCCTGATAAAAGGATGGGTGCCTAACCAGAACAAAGATAAGTTAAGTGATAAATTAGAAAAAGTTACTAAAGGTAAAGTACATTTAGAATATGAAAAACCAAACAAAAAAGATAAAGTACCGATTGCGTTCAACCATCCAAAGATAGTTGAACCGTTTGAAGCGTTCATGGACCTTTACACTTTACCAAGTTATAAAGAAATAGATCCTACTTTTTTCATGTTTTTAACCTTCCCAATATTTTTTGGTTTTATGCTGGGAGATGTTGGATATGGTTTAGTCATTTTTGGACTTTTTTCCTTGTTAAAGAAAAAAATGCCAGGTGCTAAAAATTTCCTTAACGCATTTTTAATTGCAGCAGTAGCATCAATAATTTTTGGTATGGTGTTTGGCGAATATTTTGGTTATGAAGAAGTTTCTCCTGAGTTAGGTCATAAATTAGGTATACATCCTCATAAACTTACCTCGCACGGTGAAACAAAAATAATATATCCAATACCACATATATTTTCGCGTAGTCATAGGATAAATGATTTGCTTAGTATGGGAATATTGTTCGGTGTTGTCCATATTTTAATTGGTTTAGTCATTGGTTTTGTTAACATTTACAAAGCGCACGGGTTTAAACACGCGTTTTTTGAAAAAGCAGGGTGGGTATTATTAATGCCTACAATGTTATATCTATTAACTGATTTTTTAGGAGTTATAACTGGTTTTGTGGCGCATATGCTCAGGCCTTTTATACCTCCAATGAATATTATGCTAGGTTCTGCAATTGTGGCTGTGGTTATAATCATAAAAGGCGAAGGTGCACGGGGAGCTGTTGAGTTACCTGCGTTACTGTCTAATATCTTATCATACGCACGGTTAATGGCAGTTGGTCTTGCATCATTAAGTCTTGCATTGGTTGTTAATGATTTAGCAGGGCAAATGTTTCAAGGAGGAGTTGTTGGAATTATATCAGGAATCCTTATTTTAATATTAGGACATACCATTAACATTGCACTTGGTGTATTAAGCCCGTTTTTACATTCATTAAGACTGCATTACGTGGAATTTTTCACGAAATTTTTCCACGGCGGCGGTCGTAAATATAAAACATTCGGTGAACAATAAATTAGGAGGTAATTAAAAAAATGGCAGCAGAAATTGGAGTAGGCGTAGGATTAGTAGCTATTGGTGCTTCATTAGCAGTTGGGTTAACAGCTTTAGCAACAGGAATTGCTGAAAAAGCTATTGGTACAGCAGCTATCGGAGCAATGGCTGAAAAAGAAGAACTTTTTGGTAAAGGTCTTATCTTGACAGTTATCCCAGAAAGTATTGTTATCTTTGGCCTGGTCGTAGCTATCTTGATTCTAGGACTGGTAGGATAAACAAAGTAATAATAATTTTTTTTATCTTATTGATAAATAGGTGGAAAAATGAGTTTGAAAGAAGTAAAGAAAGAAATACTAAACAATGCAGAAAAAGAAGCAAATAAAGTCTTGAAACAAGCAGAAGATGAGAGAAAGAAAATATTAGAAGTAGTGGATACTAGAGTTAGTGAAGTTAAGTCACAATTGGATACAGAAGTTAAGAAAAGTCTTGAACAGTATAAAGTGTTTGTAACAGCTGAAGCTAGTTCCATTGTTAAAAAACAACGGCTTAACATGGAAAAAGAACTAATTAGTGAAGTTTTTACAAAAGCGCTTGATAACCTGAGCAATTTAAGTAAAACAGAGCGTGGTAAACATGTTAAGAAATTGCTTAATAATTCAAAAGAATACAGTAAAGTGTATTGTTCTGAGAAGGATTTAGCATTAGTGAAAAAAGCAGAAAAAGCATATATATTGGGTGGTGTAGTGCTTGAAGATAAAAACAGTGAAGTAAGGTTAGACCTTAGCTATGAGACTTTAATGAACAGTGTTAAACAAGAAAACTTAACAGAAGTTGCGAACATATTGTTTTAATTCAAGCCTTTTACAAAAGCAATCGAAAATCAAAGATTTTCGGTGACATGAAAATCACAGATTTTCAGGTTCCAAAAACTATAAGTTTTTGAGGATTCCAAAAAAACAAAGTTTTTTTGAGAACCTTGAGGGAAAAGACATTAAGGACCACATTAACTGCGTTAAGTAGTCCGAAGGGAAAATGGCTGAAAAATTAGTTTACAAATTTAATCCGTATACTTATGCTAGAATCAGTGCTATGAAATCTCTTTTATTAAAAAAAGAAGATTATGACAGAGTCATGAAAATGCATTCTTCTGAAATTGTTAAGTTCATGCAAGAAGGTGTTTACGCCAAGGAAATTAATGAATTATCAATTAAATACTCTGGTGTTAAGTTAGTTGAGAATGCATTGAATAAACATCTTGAACGTGTTTTTTTGAAACTAAAATTAATTTCTGACCCGAACATTGAATATCTGATGTTGCAATATCTAAAACGGTATGATTTCTGGAATTTAAAGACATTAATTAGAGCTAAAACAGTTGAAAAAGATCTTGAAAAAGTAATGGACATGTTGATTCCTGTTGGTAGCTTGAAACTTGACAAATTACGTGTGTTATATTCAAAAAATACTGTGCGGGAAATTATTGAAGAATCTGGACTTATTAATGCACGAGAATTTGAAGATGCTATTAATAATTATGAATCAACTAAAGATCTCAGTGAAATAGAAAATTTGTTTGATTATCATTACTATCAAGACTCTGTTGAGTTTGCTAGTAAAATACCTGAACAAGGTAAATTGTTTCAAGAATTTTTCAAGTATGAATTTGACGTTTATAATATAATGTTATTACTAAAAAAAATATTTTTTAACTTATCAAAACAAAGTGTTGAAAAGTATATAATAAATGACGGAAAGAATTTACCTAAACGAATAGTATTGAATTTGCTTAACAAAGAAAATATTCAGAGTTTCATGCGAGAGTTAAGCAAAACAAATTATGGTAAAATATTGCCAGAACCTGAAAAAGATGAACAAGGTGTTTTGTTAAAGTATGAGATATTATTGCAACGGTTTTTATTGAAAAAAAGCGTGTTGTTATACCACCAGCATCCTTTGACAGTTGACCTTGTCCTTGGATTCATGTTTGCAAAAGAAATTGAAGTTAGTAATTTACGTACAATAATTAAATCAAAATATTTAGAATTTACAGAAGATTATGTTAAAAAACTTATAGTTGTTAAAAAATAAAAATGGCAGAACTAGCAGTTGTAGGTAACTCGGAGTTTGTAATGGGATTTGAACTAATTGGTATTAGAAAAATCTTTGAAGGTGAGTCAAAAGAACAGTTAAAAAAATGTTACACTGAAGCTCTGGCTGATTTAAGCGTTGGTATCATTGTCACAAACGATAAATCACTTGATAAATTAGATCATAACTTTCGTAGAAATGTTGAAAATTCCGTAACTCCTGTTACTGTTGTGTTATCAACCAGTACAGGTGCACAGGATAATTTAAGAGATATGATAAAAAAAGCAATTGGAATAGACCTTTGGAACAAATAGTTAAAAAAATTAAGCTCAAAGAAAAAATATAATTGGTGATCATATGAAAGAAAAAGGAAAATTAGTAAGGATTGCTGGTCCGGTTGTTGTTGCAACAGGGATCAAAGCAAGAATGTACGATCTTGTACGTATTGGTGATGAAAAATTAATGGGAGAAGTTATCCAGATAGACGGTGAGAATACCACTATCCAGGTATATGAAGATACTTCAGGTGTTAAACCTGGCGAACCAGTTATTAACACAGGTCTTCCACTTGCAGTGAAACTAGGCCCAGGGTTATTGACAAGCATTTACGACGGAATCCAAAGACCATTACCTGTTTTAGCAGACAAAATGGGAGATTATATTGAACGTGGTGTTGACGCATCAGGTTTAGACGAAGATAAGAAATGGGATTTCAAGGCAACTGCTAAGAAAGGCGATGTTGTTAAACCAGGTATGATACTTGGCGAGGTTCAGGAAACCAGTACAATTATGCATAAAATTCTTGTACCACCAATGGACAAATATGGTGGTAAGATTAAGGACATTAAGTCTGGTAAATTTACAGTTAATGACGTTATTGGTAAGTTAGACAATGGCGAAGAACTAAAGTTAAGCCATGAATGGCCTGTTCGTGTTCCAAGAAGAATGGCAGAAAAAACTGCGCCTAACATGCCATTATTAACAGGACAAAGAATTTTTGACGGGTTGTTTCCTTTAGCAAAAGGCGGTGTTGCAGCTATCCCTGGTCCATTTGGCGCAGGTAAAACAGTTGCACAGCAACAGCTTGCTAAGTGGAGCGACGCAGACATTGTCGTATACATTGGTTGCGGTGAACGTGGTAACGAAATGACAGAAGTATTGACTGAGTTTCCGCATTTAAAAGATCCAAAAACAGGTAAACCATTGATGAACCGTACAGTTATGATTGCAAACACGTCTAACATGCCAGTCGCTGCTAGAGAAGCTTCAGTATACACAGGTATTACAATTGCTGAATATTTCCGTGATCAAGGATATTCTGTTGCTTTAATGGCTGATTCTACAAGTAGATGGGCTGAAGCAATGAGAGAAATTAGTTCAAGATTAGAAGAAATGCCTGGTGAAGAAGGATATCCTGCGTATCTAGCTACAAGGTTAGCAGAGTTTTATGAACGAGCAGGTATAGGTAAAGCATTATCTGGTAAAGAAGGTAGTGTTTCTGTTATTGGCGCAGTTAGTCCTCCTGGTGGAGACTTTTCAGAACCTGTCACACAGAATACATTAAGAGTTACAAAATGTTTCTGGGCATTAGACGCTAAATTAGCTCAAAGAAGACACTTTCCGAGTATTAACTGGCTAACATCTTACACATTATATAACAAGACATTAGCACCATGGTATTCAGAAAATGTTAACCCTAATTGGACAAAGTTAATGGGAGAAATCATTGCTATTTTACAAGAAGAAGAAAAATTGCTTGAAATTGTACAGTTAGTAGGTAGCGATGCACTGCCTGAAAAACAACAATTAACTTTAGAAGTTGCGAGATTGCTTAGAGAATTTTTCTTGCAGCAAAACGCGTTTCATGACATTGACACTTATTGTGAGCCTAAAAAAACTTACAAACTGGCTGAAACAATATTATATTTCTCAACACGAGCGCATACTGCACTTGACGAAGGTGTTGCGATAACAACTATCCTTAACCTAGGTAGTAAGGAAAAGATTGCAGACGTGAAGTTTATTAAAGATTATGATAAAGAACTTAACAAGATTAAACTTGACATGGATCGTGAGTTTAGTAAGATTGAAGGTGAGTTATAATGCAAAAAGAATATAAAACAATTAACAGAATTGCTGGTCCTTTAGTTTTTGTTAAAAAAACACATCCAGTAGGATACAGTGAACTTGTCTCTATCAAATTATCAGACGGTACTATTAAAAACGGCCAGGTTCTTGACACAAGCGACGACCTTGTAGTTGTCCAGGTGTTTGAAGGTACAAGTAAACTTGACAAATCTTCATGGGTTAAATTTTTGGGTGAGACTATTAAACTTAATGTTTCTGAAAAAATGCTTGGTCGTATCTTGACAGGAGCTGGTAAACCAAGAGATGGTGGACCAGAAATTGTTCCAGAAAAAAGATTGGACATAAACGGAGCAGCTATTAACCCTTACATTAGAAAAAGTCCAGCTGACTTTTACCAGACAGGAGTTTCAACAATTGACGCAACTAATACACTTGTTAGAGGACAAAAATTACCGATTTTTTCAGGGTCAGGGTTGCCGCACAACGAAATTGCGTTACAGATAGCTAGGCAAGCAAAAGTGCCTGGACAAGAAGGTAAGTTCGCAGTTATTTTTGCTGGAATGGGTATTACAAACGAAGAAGCACAGTATTTTATGAAAGATTTTGAAGAGACTGGTGCGTTACAGAGAGCTGTTGTATTTTTAAATTTAGCAGACGACCCTGCAGTTGAACGTTTAATCACACCAAAAATGGCTTTGACAACTGCTGAATACCTAGCGTTTGAAAAAGATATGCACGTTCTGGTTATTTACACTGACATGACCAATTATTGCGAATCATTACGGGAAATTGGTGCTGCGCGTGAAGAAATTCCAGGTAGGCGTGGATACCCAGGGTACATGTATACTGACCTTGCGTCAAATTTTGAAAGAGCGGGTATGATCAAAGGTAAAAAAGGTAGTATTACACAATTTCCAATCTTAACAATGGTTGGTGATGATATTACACATCCTATCCCTGATCTTACAGGATATATTACAGAAGGACAGATTGTACTGAGCAGAGAATTGCACAGGAAAGGTATTTATCCGCCTGTTGACGTTTTACCTTCACTATCTCGGTTAATGAACGCAGGTATTGGTCCTGAAAAAACACGTGAAGATCATAAACAAGTTTCAGACCAGTTATACGCGTTTTATGCTGAAGGTCGTGACCTAAGAGGATTAGTAGCGATTGTTGGTGAAGAAGCTTTAAGTGATAGAGATAAAAGGTTGCTTAAGTTTGCTGAAGAGTTTGAGAAAAAGTTTGTACAGCAAGATCCTAGAGAAGACAGAGATATTAAAACAACACTTGGCATTGGTTGGGACCTGCTTAGAATGTTGCCTAAAAAAGATTTAACAAGAATCAAACCTGAGTTAAGAGATAAGTATTACGGTGACGAAGATGTTAAATTAGAAGGAGCTAAACATGAAGTACCGTTAGAATCAGGCGAAGATAAAGATAAGTTAAAAAGAGCAAAGTAATTGAGAAAAGATAAAAATTTAATAATATATATATTGAGGGATTAAATCCCTCAAGCTCCCTTTACAATGGGCTTTTTTGCAGGGGCAAAAAAGCAAATAAAAATCCTTAGTATGTAAGGAGTCTTTTGGGATTATCCCTTAATAAAATAAAAAAATAATAAAATAAGTCAAATAGGTTACAATAATGGAAATAAAACCTACAAGAAGTGAATTGATTAAGCTAAAGAATAAGATTAAATTAGCTAACTCAGGATATAAACTTCTTAAAAAGAAACGAGACGGTTTAATACTTGAATTCTATGACATTCTTAACCAGACAAAGTCTGTTAGAAAAGAAATGACTGAAAAGTATAAAGAAGCTGTTAAAAAGATTAATGTTGCTAGGATTGTAGATAGTGATTTAGCAATAAAATCAGTTGCAATGGCTATTAAAAACAAGCCAATGATTGAAGTAGAAAATAAAAACATCATGGGTGTTGTTGTTCCTAATATTCAGAGTGATCATGTTAAAAAAGAAATCCTTGACAGAGGGTACGGTGTTGTTAACACAAGCGCTGCTATTAACGAAGCAACAAATGCGTACGAAGAACTTCTTGAATTTATTATACTAGTA
Organism: uncultured Methanosarcinales archaeon; assembly: GCA_964512765.1. Lineage (GTDB taxonomy): Archaea > Nanobdellota > Nanobdellia > Woesearchaeales > GW2011-AR15 > GW2011-AR15. The sequence continues at coordinate 5,554 of CAZEKF010000014.1, read as the reverse complement.
GCGGAAGTTGAAACTTCTATGATCAGGTTATTAGACGAGATTGATAAAACTAAACGAAGAGTAAATGCACTTGAGTTCGAAGTCATACCTAAACTAACCAGGTTAAAAGCTTTTATCGAGCTACGGTTAGAAGAACAAGAACGAGAAACTATTTTTAGAAGTAAAAGGATTAAAAAGAAAAGATAATGTTTATTTTATACTAGGATCTTCCAACGGTTCTTTTAAACTAACATAATACCTTTTAGGTCTAGGCTTAGAATTTTCACGTTCAACAGATTTTATTGATGATTCTACCTTACCAAGTTCCCAGTGCGGAACATCTTCTAAAACTTCTTCACCTGCGTATTTTTTGACATTTATTAGGTATCTGACATATTTATGAATTTCAACATGTGACGGATCATCTTTTGCTTTGATTTCGTTCATACGTTTTTCAACGTTTTCCATAACAATCACCCTATTATTAATATAAGGATTTCTAGATTTATATATTTTGCTAAATAAAAGCTAAAAGAATAATTTTGTTAAAGATAATCGTGTATATCATAGCAAACAAGAAAGAAGGTACAAACGGTATACCGTACTTAACTTTAACTTTATCAATTTTACCTTGTTGCTTAAATTCTAATAATTTCTTTATTTGTTTTTTATTAATACCTAAATCTTTAGGTCCTGCAATGCGTTTACCATCAACTTTTATATCTTTAACAATCCAGTCACCTTCTGTAAGTTTCTCAGGATCGATTAACCTAATCATGGATACTTGTTCAACAGCTTTAACAAAAACTAACAAATAATTTGTAAAGTACAGCATAAGTATCATTCCAGCAAAAATAAATTTAAACTCACTATCTAATGGTAGGAAGTATACAATTATTAATCCAATCACAGAAATAATACCAGTTATTAGTCTTGACCTTGAATGTTTTCTAAACAATATTTTAGTTTTTTTGAATAACTTTCTTCTGTTTTTTATTGACATAACAATGATCCATACTATTCCGTACACTGCACCGAAAAATAGCATGTTAACTAAAAACTTAACATAGAAATCTATTTGTAAGGGATAACTTAAACCTAATAATGCTCCTAACCCGAATATCATTTTACTGTCACCACCGCCCCATTGGCCAGTGTAGAACATTAATAAACCAATAATAATTGAAGCACCAAATCCAAGTAAACTTCTTAAAATATATGTGTGATCCCAGAATGCTATTGAATAGATTAAATTACCTCCTAAACCTATAGCTATCAAGGAATAATTTAACCAGTCAGGCACTTCCAATGTTTTAATGTCTGTGTAGCT
>CAZEKF010000014.1:0-4145 GCA_964512765.1 uncultured Methanosarcinales archaeon | reverse complement strand
ATTGCACAAATATAAATTAAAGCTGTCTCAGGTAAGAAAGGCAAATAATTTCTACCGATTTTTTTTAATAATAGCAGTGCGCCTCCTGCCAAAAAGATTAAACCTAATAAGAACTGCGCTGGTAAATGAAAATGTGATGTTCTTGCTCCTCCTCCTGCAGGTGCAGGTCTTGCTTGTGGTTTTGACATGAATTTAATAAGTGAATAACATGTTTATATAATTTTCTAATATGTAATAGAAAGGTTTATATAATTAAATATGAAATATTTTAGTAGTGTAATATGAAGTTGAAGAAACTTAATAAGTTTTGGATAGTTTTGTTAGTATTATTTCTTAATTCACAGATTGCGTACGCGCAAGATTATGCAGATATATTCAAACCAGTGTTTGACGTTGCTGATGCAATATTTGGATTTGCTAATGACCCGCAATATTCTCATATTTTTATGAGGTTAATCATCTGGATAGTTGCACTTAACATTTTATTGAACGTTATCAGAGCCACGCCGTTCTGGAAAAAAGATGATAGCACCGCACAAAAATATGCAAAAGTAATTGCAATGTTTTTATCTTTGGGTGGGGTAGCTTTTCTTCCAATTAAAACAATAGAAGGCATGTTTTACGCGTTTAGCATTGTTATTGTAGCATTGTTTATCATATCTATTATCCAGATTGTGCAAGGTATGGCGAAAACAACAGGTTCAAAACCTGCAGTTGTACTTTTGATAATAAGCGTCGCAATACTTTTACTTAACCAATTGTTTTTTCAAACTGCACCATGGAACTCACGAGACATATTGTTCAGTTTAACCCTGTCTGAATTAATGCGTATGATTGGGTCCATAATGATGTTCTATGCAATCATATGGCTTTTAATGGGCGGAGGGAAAAAGAAAGATGATGGTGGTGGAGATGATGATGTTTTTGGTGATGATGGAGATGATGGTGAAGAGGAAACAGGTGATGATGCCAGTGAAAGAAAACGTGAAGTAAAAGAAAGACTGAAAAAGTTTCATAAGGATTATAAGGAATTCAAGAAATTGTTTAAAAGATGGGAGGATACCTTTAATACTTTTACTGGATTGGGGGCAGCACCACCTGGACCCGCCCATAACATGATGATTCCTTCTTTGAGAGGGCTTTCTACAGCAATCAATGCACTTGCCTCAAGTATAAATGGCACAGTAGAAAATTTTAACACAGATAATGTCATGACTAAATTTAGAAGAGGAGTTAGAAGAAAGTATGTAAATGTGAGAGCAAAATTTATTGTACAAATGACACAGTATTTGACGGATATGAATACTTTAAGGGGAGCAGGACCATTAGGTTATGGAATAAATTTACCGATATATACACCTTAAATGAATGAAAAATGGGAAACATTTATGAAGAAACCATGAAATCTGCTGAAATAGCAGGCATGGCTGAAAAAGCGCAAGTAATTGCACAGTTAAAACAAGGAGTTGTAATTCAAGCTTCGAATGTTCTTCCTAACAAATTATTAAAATCAGTTGTATCAGACTTAACAATGTTAAATGCTATTTTAGCCCAGACAGAAAAAGTATTACGAAACCTGGGAACAGTTGAAGAAGTAACATCAACACAATTACACAGCTTTCATGAATATATTGTAAAAATTTCTCAACATCCTGCAGAAGATCCAGAGTTTTATTCAAAAGTTGTTGCTAATAGTACTGATTTTAAGAAAAAGTTACATAATGATGTTGCACAGATAAAACGAGGAGTCAGGTTTATAATGTGGAGAGAAAGTAGAAAAGAAACTCACGTTATAAGGAAACTGGATGAACATACAACACAATTAGAACAAAATAATGGAAACCCAACTTTAATTAGTTTATGTAGAAGGATTACACATGAAGAGCCACAAAAATTTGCTCAGCTTCAGGGAGTGAGGGAATATAAGGACACTGAATCAGCTGTTGTTCAAAGAATTGAAAAAGATTTAGATGAATTTATTGCTATTATTGCTGATATATTTAGGAAAAAAATCAAATCTCCAGAAAAACTAAAGGAAAAAATAGCTCAATATTTGCAAGACGAAGGCGTGTTAGTTGAAACTGTGAAAAAAGCTTATCAATATCTTCAAAATACGGTTTCTTCAATAAAAGTAATTAAAGACACTGTAAGACAAGCAATTGCTGTTAGTGATACATTAAAAAAACAAGATAAACAATCAAAATAAAAAAGTTTCTACACAGGTAATTTTTTAAGTTGCTTATATCTATTTTTTATTCTTTTATGAGTTTGTTCTTCTCTAATTGTAGTTGCTATTCTTTCTGTATTACCTGTTACAACTCCAAGCATATAATTAAATAATCTACCTTTCCGAGTATTCATTGAATCAAATAATCCAGGTATGAATTTAATTGCCATGCCAACTCCAGCTGCGCCAACTGCTGCTAAATAAAGCCTTTCATGATTTTGATAAACTTCAATTGGCGAATTAGCATGTGAAAATTCAGTTTGTCCTGTTAGGCCTCTTGTAACTCTTCGAGCTATTCTAAAATCTTCTTCTTCAGACTCTACAACATCCTGTAAAGCTTCACTTCCTCTAACAATTGCACGTTTAATTGGTCTGAACCAAGGTATATAGTTTTCTAAAAGTTCATTATTAAGATTTCTTAATCTTTCTCGACCATAATGTCTCATTAGTCCTTCATTTTCATCACTTAATTCTGCATTAAAGTCTACAGCTGTGTCTACGAAAGATTCATAAGCTTGTACAGCTCTATCCAATGTTTTTGCTCTTCCAAGCTGTCTTAAATTTCTTCTATATCTTCTAATAATATTAAACCTTTCATTAGCTCTAGATAAAGCATACATTAACTGGTTATCAGAATCATTTATATAAGCATTATTTCTTACTCCTGAAAACCAATTGTCAGGTAAGACTAAAAATGAATCTCTAGCAAAAACTTTAGAACCAACGTTTAGAGTTCGTCTAAAACGGTTCTTGTTTTGTCGTCTTCTCTTTTTTGTTGATAATCTATTAACTGCTTCAGATAATGAAACTTGTGCATAATGATCTTCTCCATGCTGCATTAAATGATTCATCATAGTAGAGGCATTATCACTTGTATCTGTTGCAGGAACAATATCTAGACAATTTACAACAGCTGTGTTTGAGTCATGGATCGATAAAGGATTAAAAGTTTGGAAGTTGGTATAATTAGTTGCTAAATTAACTGAACCAGAAGCAACAAGTTGATAATAATTAATTAATGTTTGGAAAGTATTAGCGCTTTGAAGCAATTGAGAAATTTGGTTAAGATGAGTAACAGTGTCTGTTCTCCTTATTCTTCTTCCTGATTGATATGTAAAATATGTATTGAAAAATCTTTCTAAAGCTTCACCTATAACTTGTTCATTGTCTGGATTTAAAGCTGTATTCCACGTAATGTCTTGGATTGGTGTTACTCGATTTTGATTTGCAGCATTTGCATAATGATCTCGAACTCTGCCAACCAAATTATTAAAATCTTGTCTTAAAGTCTCATAATCTGTTTCAATATCTGCACTACTTAATACATTATGAAACAAAGGCGACAAATCCACCATTAACCTTTCTAATGATTCTTCAACTTGTGTCATTTTATCACTGAGTAGTAGTACTACTATATAAATGTTTCGCTTTTGTTACTTTGTATGTGTAAATATAACCAACTAAGTAACAAGGATAAAAACATGATTAATGAGTTTAATAATAATATTCCTAAGCTAAAATAAACCATTGTTAATAGCCATTTTTTCCAGAATTCCATAGTTATTAAAACAATTATAAATAAACCTAGGAAAACAAAGTTAATGTGCATTATATCATTAAGAAATTTAAAATAATCTTCACTTTTTTTCTTATGTTGTTTTACTTGTTTAAACAACGGATACATTAAGATGAAAATAACAGGATATAACGTGTAAACCAGGAATATTTTCATTGGTAAATTAATGCCAATTTCACGTGCATAATCAATATAAACTTTTGTAGCTGTAACTAAAAAAATACCAAGTGTTTTCATAATTGTAAGGTTTTTTTCAAATTCTACTTTCATCGCTGCAAGGTAAAAAGAACTTATATTTAAAACCAAACTTTTAAATACCACACATTTATTAAAAATATTGAG
>CAZEKF010000013.1:0-51572 GCA_964512765.1 uncultured Methanosarcinales archaeon | reverse complement strand
GAGTAGCGAAGCGGAAGGGGATTATAAGGGGTGTCCCCTTATTTCATTATAACTAAACCTATTTCTCTAGCGCATGAAGATCTTATTTCACTCATAAGAAAAAAAGGAAAACAATAATTTATTGATAAAGTTATTTTATTTGGAGTAAAAGTTAAGCATGTCTTCTTCAACAAAATGCAATTTACCTGGAATAATCAAACAATGCAATGGAGAACAAAAATCATAATTAAGTAATTCAGAAACTTTTCCATATTTAATCACAGAATCATCACTTCCTAACCTTGCACAACCAAGAAGTTTCATATTTTTTGACATAACTTTCTCTTTTCTTTTGTCTTCAATTTCTAACAATTGTTTTAAGGCAACATTAACTGTCATTAATCTATCAGGTTTAATATCTAATAAAACTAAAGTATGCAACCCATTCTTCAGATTCATTTTAATAACGTCATACGGTGTTTCTGGCTCAAATGATTTTTCAAAAAACGGCATTGAAGTTGTTTTACCATAATTATACAATGATAACCCAACTTGGCCGACAGCTGTTAATATACTTGTGTTATGAATAATTTTAACTTCAATTTTCTTTTTTTTTGCACGCAAAAATAAATCACTGTGTGTAGTGGCACTAAAAACATCGCCAACAACTAAAAAAGCCACGTTTTTTGAAGTGGCTTTGTCTAAGATTTCATCTGAGTTTTTTTCAACTAGTTCTCTATCTGCTAATATGATTTTTTTATTATAGAATTTTTCTAATTTATCTACAGGAACATTTAATTTAGAAGTATAACTCTCTAAATAAACATAATCACAGTTCTTGATAGCTTCTAAACCCTTAACTGTGATGTCTTTCTCATTGTTTAATCCAATTCCGATCATATATAGTGTCATAAGAACAATGGAAAATAGGTTTTTATAAAAATTTAATCAAAAAAATAAGAAAGAAAAAAGTATGCCTCTATCTTTGATCTTCGGGGGTGATTTACAGATAGAGGCAAGAAGGCACACCACAAAGACTAAGGGTGATCTTAAAATTACCTAACTATCTCAATCCCTAGCTCTTCAGATACTTCAACCATTTCAGTGCTAGGTTGAGTGTTATCATGCTTGCCTAGTATCCACGGGCTTTTAACTCCTGTTACTATGGTCATTACTGTTAGTTTACCTTTCATTTCTTCAGTAATTCGAGCGCCCCAGATTACGTTAGCATCTTCGTCAAGGCTTTCAGTAACTAACTCACCGATGCTATTAATCTCATCTAAAGTTAGATCTGGTCCGCCGCAGACATGTAATAAAGCGCCAGTAGCACCTTCATAATTAATGTCTAACAACGGATTACTTAAAGCACCTTTTACAGCTTCTTCAACTCTGTTATTTGTGTCAGACGCGCCAACACCAATAGCAGCTACGCCACCGTTTGTCATAATAGCTTTAACATCTGCATAGTCTAAGTTTACCAGTGATGGTAATGCAATAGTTTCAACAATACCTTTTATCATGGTTGCAATTAATTCATTAGCAACAGCAAACGCTTGCCTGATTGGCAGGTTACCCGCTATTTGTACTAATCTATTATTATCTATTACAATAACAGTATCAGCTACTTGCCTTAATTGTTGCAAACCAAACTCTGCTTTATCCACACGAGCCCGTTCAATCTTAAACGGCATTGTTACTGTTCCAATAACAATAGCATTATGATCACGGGCAACTTCAGCAATTACTGGAGCTGATCCTGTACCTGTTCCACCTCCCATCCCTGCGCAGACAAAAACCATGTCTGAGCCTTTCAAGGCATCTTTAATTTCATTCAATTGTTCATGAGCAGCTTCTGTTCCTTTATCAGGGAAACCACCGCAACCTAATCCTCTGGTTGTTTCACGGCCAATTAAAAATTTCCTATCCGCTTCTGTAACACTCAAATGTTGTTGGTCTGTGTTACATGCAATTATCTCAGCGCCTTTAACACCTTTTTGGTAAAGCCAGTTTACCATGTTGTTACCTGCGCCGCCTGCACCAATAACTTTTATAGTTGCTTGGTGGACTTCTATTCCATCGTACTTTTCATTCTTTAGTGCGTTATCAACGACAAAATCCATTTTTCTGATCCCCCACGTTTTTTTCCGTGTCTTTGTGTTTTATATATTAAAGTATATATGTTTAACTAGCCAAATGTTTATATACTAGTTTTAAGTATACTCTACTTAGAATTTGCCACACGTATTCATTATTTGTATTCTATAAAGGTAATAAATAGTTGTTGCCACACAACCCCAATAAGTAAATTTATTATCGAAACTCATATTTAAACCTTGTTGTATTAAAAAATATATTTTCTAGAATATAGATAGTTATTTTTTCTTCTTAGCTACTACGTCTTTACCAGCCTGGACAAAACCAGATATAAACGCAGAAATCTTGTCAAATACTAACGGGTTTTGCATTATTCTTGCAATATTGGTATATTTGTTACCATATGCTTCGTGAAACACCATATCTTCCATGCCATATCTGTTAGGAGCAGGAACAATTTCATCAGGATAACCAATTGGTAATACTGCTTGTGGCCGTACATCTCCTGGAATGCCTAGGGCTCGTTTTAACATGTCTTCGTCAAACGCGCTTACCCACGTAGAAGCCAAGCCAAGACCGTGTGCTACAAGCAACATATTTTCAATTGCAGCTGAACAGTTCTGTACAGAATATAATCTTTCTCCTCTAATACCATAATATTGATTAATTTTTTCTGTCTCTGCACATACTACCATAACAACAGGTGCTTCAGCAATCCACAACTGTTGCATGCAAGCTTCAGCAACCTTTTGTTTGTTATTGACATCTTTAACAAGAACAAACCTCCAGTTCTGGATATTACCTGAAGAAGGAGCGTACCTGCCAGCATCTATCACAACACCAAGTATTTCCATTGGCACGTCTTGAGACGTGAACTTTCTAATAGAACGTCTTGTAGCAACAGCTTCAAACACATTCATTTTTATGTTTACAGGATTAACAGAATCTTGAACTTGATCTTTTTTTGGCTCTTCTTTTTCTTTAGCTTCTTCAGCCATATTAATTCTTTATTGCCATCTCATTTAAATACTTTTTTATACTCGCATTGTTTCATAAATGAAACACTGTTTCAATAATGAAAAGATTTATATATGTGTAGAGATATTAGAATCTGATATGGAACCAGGAGAAATCATGGCTAATTTGTTTGATGACAAAGTTGTCAAGATAATTAAATTTTTTATCAAGAACGATGACCAAGAATATTATCTAAGAGAATTGTCAAGAACAACCAGAGTGTCGCCAGCAACAACTTATAGGATTCTAAACAAAATAGTAAACTTAGGAATCTTGGAAGTTAGAGAAATTAAAACAGCTAAACTATACAAACTAGGTAATAACAAAATAGTTGATTTTTTAAAATCAATATTAGAAGTTGATGTTATTGAATATTTTGTTGAAGCAGCTAGTAAACTAGAAAAAGTTGAAGAAATCTTATTACTTGGCAAAAAAGAAAAAGCAAAGGCTAATGTTTTAATTTTAGGAAATGGCATTAACACTGCAGAAATGAAATTACTTACTGCAGAAATAAAAGAAAAATATGATTATACATTAAATCAAATGATTCTTTCTAAAGAACAATACGAACAAATGAGTGCTATGGGATTGTATCCTGGAAGTAAGAGAGTTCTTTACAAAAAAGTTTAACTTAACACCCACCATATATTTATTAATCACTTCTTTTTTTATGAACCTATGATTTCTGAAGATAGAAAAAAAGAATTGTTGTTTCCTTATGACATTGTTAGGGATGAGCAAAACAAGCTATTATTATTAACAGATGCAGCTATTGAAAATAAAAGAAATCTAATTGTGCATGCTCCAACTGGCTTAGGTAAAACTGCAGCTGCTTTATCTCCAGCATTATCACAAGCTATTAAAAACGATTTAACAATTTTGTTCTTAACATCAAGACACACACAGCACCAGATAGCGATTGAAACTTTGAAAGAGATCAAAACTAAATATCAAAACAATTTCACAAGTGTGTCTATTATTGGTAAGAAATGGATGTGTTTACAACCAGGAGTAGGCAAATTATACAGCAGTGACTTTGCTGAATATTGTAAAAAACTTAAAGAAGATAAGAAATGCGAGTTCTACAATAGATGTAAAAAAAACATGGCAAAGTTCACGGATGATGCTATTACTACATTAAGTACTCTTAACAGAATAGGTCCGTTGACAACTGAACAGGTTATTGAACATTCAGGTGTCCAGGAAATGTGTCCTTATGAACTTTCGTTAGGCATGGCTGGTAAAGCAAAAGTCATTATATCTGATTATTATTATTTGTTCCATCCAAATATTGGCGAGAATTTTCTGACAAGAATTGGTAAAGAAATGGATAAATTAATTGTTATAGTAGACGAAGCGCATAATCTACCTTATAGATTAAAAGACCTTGCATCTGAATTCTTAACTACCATTATTCTTAACAGGGCAATGAAAGAAGCTAAAAAATATGGTTATGATAACACAGTTGAGTTATTACAAGAAATCCAAACAGTGTTAGAAAGATTAGTAGATTCATTAGACATTGAACAAGAAAAAATTGTTACAAAAGAAGATTTTGTCAAAGATTTAGACGAACAATATGACTTTGACCAGTTAATAGGTGATTTAGAATACATTGCAGACGCTGTCAGAGAATTACAAAAACAATCTTACATTGGGTCTATAGCTAAGTTTTTACAAACTTGGCAGGGGCAGGATGAAGGGTTTGTTAGAATAATAGCGCATAAACGAGGTTTAAGAGAACCGTTTATTTCATTATCATACAGATGTCTAGACCCAAGCGTTGTTTCTGAAAACATAATTAATAACACACATTCAACAATCTTAATGTCTGGTACATTGTTACCAACTGCAATGTATAAAGAATTGTTAGGTGTTAAAGAAAGCCAGGAAGTTGTGTTCAAAGATCCTTTCCCAAAGAAGAACAGATTAAATTTAGTTATACCTAAAACAACTACAAAGTTCACTGCTAGGAATGATAAACAGTTCCAAGATATAGCAGAAGTATTATCTGAAGTAGTTAATGACATACCTGGAAATTCATTAATATTTTTTCCAAGTTATTATTTAAGAGATAAAGTATCAGAACATTTTGATGTTAAAAGCAACAAATCAATTTTTTCTGAAAGAAAAGGTATGACAAAACCTGAGAAACATGATTTGTTAGAACGGTTTAAAGGTTATAAAGATACAGGCGCAGTATTATTAGGTGTAGCATCTGGAAGTTTTGGCGAAGGTATTGATCTACCAGGCGATCTATTGAAAGGAGTGATTGTTGTTGGACTGCCGTTATCGCAGCCAGATTTAGAAACAAAATCATTAATTGATTACTTTGACAAAAAATTCAGCAAAGGTTGGGATTATGGTTATTTGTTTCCAGCATTCAATAAATCATTGCAAAATGCTGGTAGATGCATAAGATCAGAAACAGACAAAGGCATTATTATATTCTTGGATGAAAGATATGTCTGGAACAACTACAAGAGATGCTTTCCTGAAGACTGGGACATGGAAGTTAGTCAAAACTATAAAGGAATGGTTAGAGAATTCTTTTCAAATTAAACATTAGATTTTTATTACCTTACTTTTTATTTAATGTTATGAAAAGATGTCAATGGGCCAACCCTGATAACAAACTATACGTAAAATATCATGATGAAGAATGGGGTATGCCTGTTCATGATGAAAATAAATTGTTTGAAATGTTGATTCTTGAAGGTGCACAAGCAGGATTATCCTGGGAAACTATTCTTAAAAGAAGAGAAACATACAGAAAAGCGTACAAAGGTTTTGATCCTAAGATAGTTGCTAACTTTTATGAAGATGATAAAAGAAGGTTACTTAATGACCCTGGCATTATAAGAAATAAATTAAAAGTTGAAGCTTCAATAATCAACGCAAAAGCTTTTCTTGAAATTCAAAATGAGTTTGGTTCTTTTGACAATTACATCTGGGGTTTTGTTAATCATAAACCAATTAAAAACTCGTTCAAATCATTATCAGATCTACATGCTAACACTGAACTAAGTGATAAGATTTCTAAAGATTTAAAGAAAAGAGGTTTCAAGTTCGTAGGCTCAACAATTATATACGCGTTCATGCAAGCAATTGGTATGGTGAATGATCATACAATAGACTGTTTCAAGTATAATAAAGTATGATTAATATATGTTTTCCTATACTAATATAAAAAATAGTAATATTTATATACTAGTTTCTATTTAATTACATAAAATGGTAATTTTATTTGACCAGTTTAACCTGCCAGAAGACATATTTGAGATAGTTTTCGCGACTAAACAGCAGGTTATTGTGTCAAAATTACTCATTAGGCATCTCAAGGAAAAGGGCGGTGAAATAGGTAAAACAGAAATGTCGTTATTCGCTACAAAGTTACACGAAGGAAAAATGATCACAACGATTGATGATCCTGATTATAGTGGCAAGAAGGTAAAAATATCATACAATAAAAGGCAATTTTACGATCGTATCTTAACACCTATGAAAAGTATGGGTATTGTTAATTACGATCTATACAAAAAAACTTACTCCATATCAGAACGATTTAACAAAAACATGATGAAAATTGGTTTGATGTGGCTTCAAGAATTACGTAAACCTCCATTAAAATTAAAGAAAAAGTCAGGCTGATAATTGCTCCCCTGTCTGAATTCTAAACCCCACCCCAAAAAAGTAAGGGGAGCATATCCTCCCTTAAGGACCTAAGAATCCTTAAGGATCATATTCAGGGCTCTCTATTGCCTTCTTCATATACCCTCCCCCAATAGAAACATATAGAGAGCCTTTCTTTTTATCTCTTTTTAAGAAAATTATTATAAATTAGTTACTTCTTCTATAAAATGATGAAAACAAAAAAGTTCTTTAAACTACTTAAGGAAAACAACAGACAATTCTTATTTCTCTTTGTATGTGTTATATTTCTTATTTTAGCAAAAAAATATTTTTTTATGAGTTTATTTATCCTTTTAAATTATTTTGTGCTTTGGCTGAAATTTGGTATTGGTTTTGACTCACCTATTGAAGTTATTTCTTTTGGGACGTTCATGAGTAGCTATGTTTATGGTCCATTAGAGGGTGTCATAGTTGCCGGATCTTCATTAGTAGCGATTTCTTTAACAGGTAGAATAAAGATTAGCAAGTTAAGTACTAACGTGATTTTATTTATGATTGCTGGGCTAACACAGTTACTTAGAAATGTTAATGTATCAACAGCAGGTATTTTGATTCTAGTGTTCAAATATTCATTTGATGCTTTTTTTTATTTGGTAATCTATAGAGATGCAGATTATTTCAGAAAAATACCTACCAAGCTTGTGAATGCTTTGTTTTGGGTTCTAATTTATTTAAGATTTGGACAGAATATAGTTAGTTTAATGGCACTTTGAACTTACCCTCAATCAAAACTTGACCAATCTCTCTGAAAGAATCTTTGATTTGTAAGAATTTATCTTTTTCTTGTGTTTCCATAGACAAGTCTTTTAATTGATCACAATTGTTATAATATTCAAGAATTTGTTTTTTTTCGACTGAAGAAAAACTAGTATTAATAATGTCTAGATTCATACTTAATAAATTAAGAATTTTATTTGACTCTTTTTTCATCATGTCAACAGGTAGTTCTTTTATTTGGTCGCCTAATTGTTCTAAAAGGTTGATTAAAAGTACATAACCTTTGTTTCTATATTTTTCAGATCTAGAAATTATCCTAATACAATAATTTGTTAATTTGTTAATATTGACATCATAATTAACTAATTTGTTTCGAATATCTGATTTTGAATCAATAATGTCAGTGATCATGTTTTTTAAAATATAAATTATTCTTCTCAATGAAGAAACAAATTCTTTGTCACTAATAACTGCAATTTCTTTAAGAACAATTAAATCACTTGAATTTGAAATTATTTCCATACCAATTAAAAGATTAGAAATATCTTTCATCAAATCATTTATATCAATAAACTCAATATTACTCCTTTTTAATCTTCCTTTTGTCGTGATTTTTGTGTTGTCATACTTGATTTTAATTATAGAATGTCCGTTTTTATAAGCAGCTAAAATATATCTCCATATAAGAGTTGTGTCAAGATTTGAAATATCTATAAATGCTTCATTTGCACTTTCTTGAGAAACTTTTGCACGGACTGTTAATTTGTGTCCATTATCCTGTATATCTATCTCGTCCCCTTTTTTAAGATTGTTTCTTTTTACAAATCTGTTTGGTAAAGTTATAATTAAGCTAGATAGACCAACTTTTCCAATTTTACGTTTCATTAACTACTAGTTAGTAGCAACCAATATATAAATCTTTCTATAAAAGTAATTATTAGTAATTATTTTTTTGTTAAAATATATGTCATAATTATTATTAATTGAAATAATGGTGAAACCTAGTTAAATTACTGTTCTTCTTCTGTTTTTCATGAATTTGAACAAAACTCAAGCATGTGTAGTATGTAACAGCACTTATTTGACTGTATCTAGTACTTTTTTTTGTTTCAAATGCATGAAATGTAACAGCATATTTGGTATAGTTTAAGGTGATGAAGAATGACTATTAAGAAAGTTTTAAAAAGTCTTCAAATGACAGGCCACGCACTACGATTAGATGTTGAATCAATAGCAGCGTTTAATAAATGGATTGCTAATCCAGAATCAGTAGTATTAGGAGGTTTTTGTTCAGATTTTTCAATTGAAGGGAAATTTCATGTTCTTACTAAAGGATCAACAGATTTGTCAATTCCGTATAATTTAAAAATTACTGCAAGTGACATTACATATGGATTAATTGAAGTTGAAAAATATTCAGAAGCAAGCCAAATTATTGAAAATTCAGTTGATGTTCTAATTAAAAAATACTATGGTTCACTTTCTAAAGAAGGAGATCTTGATGGTTGGACAGGTAGTGAATTAGATTATATTGGAATTTCCATTAAAGAAGGATGCTTGGCTTATGTTGAAATGTTTCAAAGAACAGATGATGAAGCTTATCTAGATGAAGGATTAAAATTATTTGAGAAAATTTATGAAATAAAGAATGAAAATCATCGAGGTAGCTTGTTAAGACAAATGCGATATGGTTCATTTCTTGAAAGAGAAGTTTGGATGTCTAAATTAAACAGAGGTCAGCATCCAGAGGTCATTAAACATGCTATTGAATTTTATATTAGAGGTTGTGATCAAGAAAACGCAAAAAGACTTACTACAGAAGCATCTGAAATTGGTTTCTTAGGGATGCAAGGTCATTATGTAAAATTAATGCAAAAGTACAATGAATAGAAATTATATGTAAAAAAAATAAATGTGGGTGGTGGTGGAAATGCCTTTAACTAAATTATTAAAAAGCCTTCAATTAAAAGGACTAACATTAACAGTATCTGAAGACGAACTGAAAAGTATAAATGAATCAATTCTTAGACCAGATTCAACAAGATTAGGTGATCCATTTTCTAAACTTACAATTGATACAGTTCTTGGTTTGGATATAACCTCAGAATTACCTTTGTCAGTTCCATATAAAGTAGAAATAACCGCAAAAGATTGGGTATATGCTTTGATTGATGGGCACAGATATTGTGATGCTGAAGGTGTTATTAATAATTCAATAGATGTTTTATTGGAGACTTTTGTCCAAAAAGTATCAGATCCAGGTCGCGGTAGTGCATTAAGTAATGCATACAGTAACATGGGTAATGTAGGTAGATTTGGTGAAGCTATCAAAGAAGGATGTTTGGCATATGTTGAAATGTATAAAAGAAAAGGAAGAAAAAGTTATCTAACCAAAGGATTAAGGTTGTTTGATCGGTTAGATGAGTTAGGGGATTTTAAAGGAACCTTAGTAATGGATATGAATCCAGGCCATTTCCTTGATAAGGAAATATGGTGGAGTGCATTAGAAAAAGGTGATTACCCAGCTGTTTTGAAACTTGCTATTGATTTTTACCTTGAAAATGATAAGCATAATCTTGCTGAAAGACTTGTTGAAACTTCTTTAAGATTTGGATGCAAACCTTTAGGAAAATATCTTGAAAGACAGTTAAAGCATTATGAAGATTAGCTTGTAAAATGTGGTTATTATGACTCAAAAATTTCAAGCAGCTGCTGAACTGGCAGCTAAAATAGAACAAGATCCTGAAACTTACCTAACTAAATTGATTTTTACATTACAAATCCAAAAAAATGAATCTGAATGGCAAAAACCTGACCAGCCACCAATTTATTTAAAAAGTTATGATGAATTAGGATTAATTGAACTAGTAGAGGTTAACTCATCGTACGCAACAACAGTTCCTATGCTTATTGGAATAACTCCAAAACAACAATCATACTGGCTTGATGTATTAGAACAACCTGATATAACAGCAACTTTAGATGTAATGCTATTAGCCAACAGGCTTGAATCTAAACTAACTAGTACCATTGATCAAACAGAGTTAGAAAAACCAATAATAGTCAGAGTGTATGATGCAAAGGGATTACCAACAGGGTTCTATGCTCCAGAGTAATGTTTATATTATTAATTCTTTTTTGTATTATATTAGTATGCAAAAAAAACTTCACTTAATAATTAAAGGCTGTGTCCAGGGTGTGTGGTTCAGGCATAATACTAAAAACAAAGCTATTGAGTTAGATTTGAAAGGCTATGTTAAGAATTTACCTGATGGAAACGTTGAAGCTGTTGCTGAAGGTCCTGAGGAAAAATTAAAACTGTTTCTTGAATGGTGCTCACAAGGTCCTAAATTATCTAAAGTTGAAGATGTTGAATTTGAATGGGAAGAATTTAATAATGAGTTTGATGATTTTAGTATAAGAAGATGAAAACACAAACATCCTGTGGAATTGTAGTATTCCATAAAGATGCGTATTTAATTTTACATTATGAAGAAGACCATTGGGACTTGCCAAAAGGTCATATAGAAGAAAATGAAACACATGAACAAACAGCTATAAGGGAAACTAAAGAAGAAACTAATTTGGATGTTGAAATAATGCCTGGGTTCAAAGAAACAATAACTTATTTTTTCAGAGCAAATGATTTAATCAAAAAAACAGTACATTTTTTTGTGGGTGAAGCTAAAACAAAAGATGTGAAATTATCTCATGAGCATAAAGGTTATGATTGGTTAAGTTATGAAGATGCGTTAAAAAAACTTACATATGGCACTGCTAAATCTGTCCTAAAAAAAGCCCATGATTTTCTAAGTTAAATTTATATAGTATTATAACTACATAGTATAATTAAAAAAGAGGGTATTTGATTGAAAAAAGGAGTTTATTTTACATTAGATGCTTTATTTGCATCATTATTAATTGGCATTGCATTAGTAATTTCTTCTCAATACTTTATTAGCGATATTGATCAGCCACAGGTTAATTATTATTCAAAAGATGTTGTTGCTAGTTTGTCTACCATTAAAATATTTGAGCTAAATGATACATACATTGAATCATTAATAAGTTCAGGAGAAATTACAAATTTAAATAATACAGTTATTGAACAAATCGGCGAGTTTTATGTTTTGAACAAAACAGGGTTAGCAAATAATCTGTCTAAAATTATAAGTGATAAATTAGTACCAGATAAGTTCGGGTTTGAGATATTAGTAGATGACGAATCTGTGTATATCAACCAGTCAGATGCACTCACACAATCAGAACTAGTTTCGTCCAGAAGATTAATCTCTGGCATAGAGAAATTTAAACCAATTAGAGGTGCAACGTCAAAAGTGTTTCTGGAAGGTGTGCAGAGTAAAAAATATTCTTCTTATCTATACTTTGGAGGTTTTGTCGGTCAAGGTAACATATCAGGATTTCTTGAAGTACCAGATAATGTTAATTTATCAACAATATATTTAGAACTAGACCCTGGTTCAGATTTTAGCTTGTACATTAATGATATTTTATGTTCAAGTAATTTCACTGCTGGCGAAGGTATTATGAATGCAGATGGTTGGGACATTACATCATGTGACTCTTCAATTAACACAGGCGCCAATAACACGTTTACAATTAAATTTTTAGACGAACTTGGCCAAGCATTTGTAGGCGGTGGTTATGTTAGAGTTGATTATTACACAGATGAGTTACAGCAAGAAGTTGAAACTTATGTTTTAAACGAATTTTTACCAGACATAAACGGTATTGTTAACTTATATTCATCCTTTTTCGTGCCTGGTACTTTAGATAACATTTCAATATTTTTGCATTATTATGTTGAAGCAATGAACGTTACTAATAACACGTTTTATTTTACTATAGGTAACGCAACAGTTTATCGTGATAGTAATTTCTCAGGTGATAAGAATTTTACAATTACAGTTGATAACATTACTTCATACATGGAATTATCTTCGTTAGATAGACAAACAGTGCCAATAAGAGCTGGGTTTGAAAATGTTACGTTTGGTTACATTTATGAAGGTAACGCAGATGTTGCTCTGGTAACTGATGTTTCAGGCAGCATGGGTTGGCGGATGGATAGTAGTTCATCTGGAACAGCACGGAACTGTGACGATCCTAATTATAACTTATCAACAACGCAAAGGTTAAGCGTAGGAAAATGTTTAGACAAAGAATTTTCAGCCAATATTATTAACATTTCAGGTAACAGAGTTGGACTAGTTTCTTATGAAAGTTCAACAGATACATCAGATACAGAATACCCTACAACAGACATAGTGTTGTTAAATAATACCATAGGTACAGCTGTTCCAAGCACAGGTTATTCTCCAGGTGGAGGGACATGTGTATGTTGCGGTATTAACTCTGCTCGTGATATTTTAATTGAAAATATTACTAAAACTAATTTAATAAATTCTGGACAATCATGGTTGTATGGAGTAACAGATTATTTCAGTCCACCTTCAGTAGATGGTGAAGGTGATGAATGGTATGAATCAGATTATGATGACTCATCATGGTCAGCAGGTAGTGCGATATTAGGAAGCACTAATAGTTTTGTTTACACGCCGGCTGTCACAACTGAACTTGGTAATGACCTGGGTGGTAATAGTTCATTTGCAAATTTATGGGAGCATACATCTGATAGTACAGGACCACCAAACGACTTCACATCTGGAATATTAAACTATACAGCTATCACGTTCGGACTTTCAGGCGAGGACGATGGTTGGGACTATGACACTGAAGATGGTTCAGGTCCTTTTGGATATGATGATGATTTTGATTATAATGAGATTGTATCAGGTGAACTTAACTTAGACAATATTCAGGGAGGTATTAATTCATGTTCAAGCAGAGATTGTTCAGGCGCTTACGGAATTGAAGTGGAAATTACATCTGAACTGTATGACATTATATCAAGCGGCGGTACAGTAACAATATCTTTTGACTATGAATGGGACGGTAATGATAATCCATTTGAAAGTTCAGACGAAGTCTGGATAAAATCTTACTGGGAAAGTCCGACAACTGGCGTGCATTACTTAGGCGCAGAACTATCATCTTCAGGCGGAGATACAACATTAGAAATTGATAGAGAAAATAATCCTGATACAGATTTCACTGGAAGTCATGAGCAAGTTATTACACAATGGATTGAAGCACCAGGCAATTATTATTTTGTATTAGGCGGTAAGTTATACACTTCTAGTTCAAGTGAATACGGTACATTTATGTTTGATAATATTCAGTTACAGTTTGAACATTCAGATCCTAGCGCAACATACGCAGATTTATGGGAAAATTCAGGTGATGTATCTGGACCGCCTAACGACTTTTCATCAGGAACTTTAAATTATACTGCTAATACTTATGGAATATCAGGATCTGACGATGGTTGGGACTATGACAGTGAAGACGGCTCTGGACCGTTTGGTTATGACGATGACATTGATTATAATGAAATTGTAGGTGGTGAACTTGAACTTGATTCTGGTACAAGTTATAATTATTGTTCAAGCAGGGACTGTTCAGGCGCGTATGGTATTGAAATTGAAATAACATCTGAAATGTATGATATCATTGAATCAGGATCTGCTATTGTTAAATTTAACTATGAATGGGACGATCGGTCAGGAAATGTATTTGAAAGCTCTGACCAGGTCTGGGTAAAAGCTAGATGGACCTCGCCTAGTTCCGGAAGTAATTATTTAGGCAGTGATCTAGATACAAGTGATTATTATGGTGATACTGACCCTGAAGTTGGTTCAGCTGATAACCCTGACGCAGACTTCTCTGGCGAGTTTTCACAGGATGTTGCGTCATGGATTGAAGCGCCGGGTAATTATTATTTGGAAATAGGTGGTAAACTAAGAGCATCTTCAAGTTCAGAATATGGTACTTGGCGGTTTGACAATGTACAATTAGAAATTACTAACCAAACTAATCATTATTATTTTAGAAAGCATTTCAATATCGCAGATATTGACGATGTTGGAAAAGGTATATTGAATATTTTATACGATGATTCTGTCACTGTTTATTTGAACGGTAACTCTATTTACTCTAGTGGTAGTGGATTAGCACAGTACTGGAACTCACCAGGAATAAGCATTTCCAGTAATTACTTTGTTGAAGGTGATAATGTTATTGCAGTTGATTTGTCTAACTCAGAACGAGCAGCTAAGTTTGACCTGGAACTGGCATACTTAGATTCAAGCAAAGATCATGCAATCATGGTCATGACAGACGGTCAAGCTAATAGGCAATGTGCTGAACAAGGTACAGGAAGTTCAGATGAAGACGCTATTCAGGCAGCGTGCGATGCTCGCGAAGATTATGGTATTTCTGTTTACGCGGTTGGTTATAGTGACTCTGCAGATGAAGCTACTTTATCAGGCATTGCAGCTTGCGGTGAAGGTATTTTTGTTAAAAGTGATAATGTGACAACATTACAAGAGTTTTACCAGGACGTTGCATCAACAATAGTATCTGCTTCTAGACATTCGCAAACAATTGAAGTTCAGGGTAACATCTCAGCTAGCAGGTTATACGGTGATTCATTTATTAGAGTTGATTACACACCTATTGTTGAACCGCCAGAGTTTGGTGAAATGTCAATAATTGTGGAGGAAAAGAATTTTGACAATTGTACATTTGATGTATACATTCCAGGAGATGTTAGAGTTACAGAAGCTAAGTTAACTTCATACTCATCTGAACATTGGACAGATGCTTTGATAGTGAATGATAATGAAGTTTACAATTTAAGCGACTTCTCAGAAGATTACGGGCCAATGGGAGATCCTTTCTTAATTAATATACCCGTTGACACATTAATCTCTGGCAATAATACTTTTTTTATTAGAACAGGCGATGCACCAGATAATTTCACTGAATGTTCATTGAACAACACATTAATTTATACTTCACAGGTAAGTGCTTCAGTTTCTTATAGCGATGTTCTTGAAAATGCAGAAGGTTGCCAATGGTTCATAGAGTTTGATGATTTAGGTACAACCACTATTAATGTACCTCAAACATATTCAGGAATAAGGCAATGTTATTACACAAACTCAACTATTAGTTATGATGTTAATGACACGTACGACGATGCCATGCACAATTTAATGGATAACCTTGATTTTGACAATGACGGTCGTATTTACGTTAACATTGAAGAAGAAGATTTTGTCATAGGCGCAATATCAGTTGGTAGGATTCCATACCCGTGGGGACCTGCAATTGCTGAAGTTAGGGTTTGGAACTAAAGTAATTGTTTACAAAGAATTATTAAGAAAAATATAAAAACATCTATCCACTCTCAAATTAAATGGCACAAAATCTAACAACAGAACCGTTATCATTTCTTACATCATTGGACAATTCTTTTAGCTTTATTCAAACAGATAATGTATTAGCTAAAGCAGCTTTAGTTTTTTTCACATTTATAGTAATAGCTTTTTTTGTTAGGGTTGTTTTTGTTAGAATTTTACAAAGGTTAGTGAAAGGCACAAAAACTGAGATAGATGATAAGATCATAGAAACTGCAAAAGGACCTGTGTTATTGTTAATAATAACTCTTGGCTTTTTTGAATCAGGCAGAGTGTTAAATTGGCACTTAAGATTTGCTCCTTACAATAACATTTTCTTTACAATATTATCAATATTAGTGTTTTGGGCAATTGTAAAGATCATAATGATCCTTGCACACGGTATCAGGGAATCTTTGAAAGGTACTTCTATTAAAGTTTTTGATAAAAAGATTTTTCCAATGTTAGAAAAAATTCTTAAGATGCTAATGTTCATTGTTTATTTGTTTGTATTCTTTGAAATATGGGATATTAATCTAACACCGTTATTAGCAGGTGCAGGAGTTGCAGGATTGGCAATAGCGTTTGCTGCACAGGATTCAATCGCGAACATTTTTGGAGGTTTTTCAATTTTTGCAGATAAAGCGTACGAGATAGGAGATTATATTATTGTTGATGATAAATATAGAGGAGAAGTTATAGACTTAGGATTAAGAAGTACTAAATTAAAAACAAGAGATGATGTATTAGTAGTAGTCCCTAACTCAGTCATGTCAAATACTAAAGTTGTGAATGAATCAGGTATACATCCTAAGTTAAGAGTGAGAGTGGATGTTGATGTTGCTTATGATTCAGATTTAGATAAAGTTGAAAAAGTGTTATTAGATATCGCAAACAAATCAGAGTATGCTGAGAAAAAGCCTGAACCTCGTGTTAGATTTAGAAGTTTTAAAGATTTTAGTATTCACGCTCAATTATCAATGTGGATTAAAAGGCCTGCATTAAGAGGACGTATCAAAAGTTATGCAATAAAAGATATCCACAAACGGTTCAAAAAAGAAAAAATTGAAATGCCGTTTCCAACATATGATGTTTTTGTTAAGAAATAGTTTTTATTCTTATTTAACTTTCACTTTTATCTAACAAATTAATAAATATGTCATCAAAATGATTTTTTTGTAACAAATCAATCTTTCTTTGATTATCTAAATGCAATAAAGGTATAAACGTGAATATCTTATCTTCTTTAGTTTCTTCAGGAAGTAATAAGTTAAATGATAGCTTAGGAGCTTTTAGACCTTTTTCTTTGAAAAAATCAGTTATTTTACCATAAACGTCTTTAATAACAAGGCTAATATCACGGCCTTTTTCAGGCACTGTAACTTTAACTTTGTCTTTTACCTTAGGCGGTCTTCTCTTGTACACATCTAATGCTTTTTCTAATGCATTCACTAAATCAAACACACTAACCTTTCTTTTTCTTGGCTGAGGTGTCCTTGGAAAAATTTGCGGTTTTTCCTCCATGTCAACAGCACCTTCTTCATATTCCATCAAATCTTCAAACAATTCTTCTTCAGGTTCGTTTGCTGAGGCTATCAACGCATCCAGTGCATTAATATCTTCGTCCATGAACCTGTATGATTTTATTCTTAAAAGAATAGCAGCTGCCAATAACACTTTCCCTGATACTTTTAGGTCCATTTCCTTGAATTCTTTTAATTTTTTAAGAAACACTTCTGCTAACATAGAAACGTCTATGTTCCAAGGATCCATTTTTTCACTGCTAACTAAGTCGTAAATCATGCTTTGCCACGTAATTTCATCACTATTAAAGAGAATTTCCATTACCTGGTCATTGGACGTAGTTGCTTCTATCATTGAAGCTATAAAAGTGTATACAGGTATATAAACATATCGGATTATTAGAAAATATAATGGGCCTGCTCACACCAAGCCTTTAAAAAAGCCTTGAGGGAAACAAACCCAGTACCATTCAAACGAGTTGAATGGTACGCTGAAATTTGAAAATGGGCCTGCTCGGACTTCCTGAGAACCAGGGGTTCTTGGGAAATAGAAATCCCTGATTTCTTACTCGAACCGAGGACCTTCTCCGTGTAAGGGAGACGTCATAGCCACTAGACTACAAGCCCATGTTTGAAAGTAAAAAATAACAATATATAAATTTGACGAAATAATTAAACTTATTTCATAAACCTAATGGTTAATGCGCTTTTCGACCTTTTGCTCTTAAACTTGGCCTAACTTTTTCAGCGCCTTTACCTTTGTTTCTTAAACCGCGGCTTTTTCTTCCTGATGAAGTTAAACCTCTGTATACTCTACCTCTATGCTGCGGTTCATTGATCCATTTTAAGTTCTTTCTTGACTTAATAACAGGATGCTCTGGATCTATTAATATAATTTCATACCATTTATACTTACCGTCTTCAGCTACCCAGTATGAGTTAAGAACTTCACAATTCGGATATTTTTTGTTTGATCGTTCTTCAGCAATGGTTTGATGGCTTTTTGCAACTATCTTTTTTCTTCTCTGTGTCTTAGGCCGTCTACCTTTTCTCATCTTAGGCCGCATCCTACCGCCTCTATTAACACGTTGTCTGACTAAAACAAATCCTTGCAATGACTTATATCCTAAAGAACGTGCTTTATCAAGCCTTGTAGGTCGTTCAATTCTAACAGTTACTGGCTCTCTACGCCATGTAACCAATCGTTGTTTCCATAACTCTGGCATGTTTTTCTTTGGCTTTTTCCAAAGAGTTTGTATGTATTTATATACTCCCATCAATAATCACCTTTAAGATTCAGGCTGTCTCATGTATGAGGACAAGTCCTACATTTCTTATTCCACATGGAAAAAATGAGGGATTTATAAAATTTATGATGGATAACAGAATAAAAGTCTTTAAAAACTAATAATAATTTGATTATTTAATGTTAACTAGGAACATCGTAAGAACAAGATTAAGTCCTGGTGAGATAGAAAAAATTATTTTAACACAAGAATTATTAGAACAATCTTTGAGTTTAGATATGAATAATGTTAGAGGACAAGATCTTACAGATACGTCTTCCTCATGGTTATTGAGAAACCAACTTACAATATTAATAGTATCAATGGATTTTTACTTGTTTGGAAATGAAGACTATCATCTTATAGCAGGCAGATATGATTCTTCTCTAGATAGAAGACTTGAACAGGAAGATGGATATTTCGCAGGTAAATATTTACCCCCTGACTCAAAAAACTTGCACCATGCTATAGCTCAAGCTGAACAAACAAGCGAGATTGTAAAAACAGATTTTGATCATTATGAAAACACATTAAGACATAATTGGAAGAGAGCTAAAGACAAAGCTGAAAGAGAAGAGTATGTTTTGAGATATGTTTATAAATTAAGGCGATCGTTAACTGCTCACAGAAATAGATTAGGTGATCACATAAAAGTTTTGGAACTTAGCTTAGATGTTGCTAAGATTCGCGGAGATGAACACGGTTTGAGTGGATTCTCAGAAGTGTTGATGAAGGACTTTTTTGGGACAGTGATGGATGCAAGTCACATGGCTAAAGCTTGTATTCCTATTAGTGTAGGATCTATTTATAATATTTCTAAAGAATTAGTTTTAGAAAGAGCAGAGCATTATTTTGATCTTACAAGATAATTTCAGAAACTTTTTTAAACAAATTGAAACTTCTTTTATTTGCTGAGGCTGATAGCCTTGGGTTTCGCAGAGCGATTAAATCCATTCTATCAGTACTAAAATATAAGGTGATTATAACAATGGCTGAATTTAAATTAGTTATAGCAGATCCAAAAACAGGTAAATGTACACAGGTAGTTGTTTCAGAGAATAATACAACTGCATTAAATGGTAAAAAAATCGGTGATAAAGTAAAAGGCGAATCTTTTGACATGCCAGGTTATGAGTTTGAAATAACAGGCGGTGCAGATTATTGCGGTTTTCCTATGAGAAAAGATATTGAAGGACCTGTTAGAAAGAAAATATTACTTACTGATGGAGTAGGTATAAGAAACAAGGAAAAAGGTATTCGTAAAAGAAAAACTGTGTGTGGGAACACAATCCATGATAATATCACACAAGTTTCTATGAAAATTCTAAAACAAGGTAAGAAACCGTTAGGTGCTGAACCAAGTGAAGAAAAAGTTGAAGAACCTAAAGAACAAAAACCTGAAGAAAAACCAGCAGAAACACCAAAAGAGGAAGCTAAAACAGAACCAAAACCAGTGAAAGAAGAGCAAAAAACTGAAGAAAAAAAAGAAGAAACACCTAAAGAAGGAAAAGCAGAAAAAGAGAAAAAAGAACTTGAAAAACAAGAAAAACCTTCTGAAGAACCAAAAAAAGACGAGAAAAAGCCTGAAAAGGCGTAATTATTTCTTATTTTTTTATTGAAAAATCAACTTTTTAGTTTAATTTTATTCAACCGAACATATATATCTAGGTTTTACTATATAATTAATAATAACTAGTTAGAAAAAAATGGCTTGCGAGTGTATTCCTAAATTAGAAAAACTTATTTCGGGTAGAACAGAGTCAGTGATTCTTAATAGAGACGATGAAACAACGCGTGATCACATCCTGGCTGTTCTCAACCATTTACTCTCAAATTTATTTCCTCAGAGTTTAACTGAAGGTGAGTTCATTAACAAAGATTGCAGCGACTATCTTGTTTATGATCTTCATCTTTCAGGTGTTAATGATAACACCTCTTTTTCTTCAATCAGATTATTAGATTTCGGTGACACGTTTAAACTAGTTAAAGTTTAGACAAACATCATGTATGTTTCTTATTTTCCACTAGACACCTTATTAATTTATTTTCTCCTCTAAAAACAACCAAAAATTACCCAGTGGACACACTGGACATTCCTGTGTAAGATATTTAAATGAAATCCAGTCAAATAATATTTAAGATTATTTCACTGTGGTTCAAATGAATAATTATAAAAACATACCTATTTGGAAATTCCCTTGTATTGAAACATACATTGGTTTAAATGATATATTTAGAAAAAAGCTTTTTAACAAAGCAATTTTGTTTCTTGGTTCTGAACAAAAAGTTGTGGATTTTTTAAATAAATCAATCAAAAAATATTCTGCAATTAGAATATGTAGCAGATTAAACCTGTATTCGTGGAAAAAAGGTTACATAACAAAAAATGGAAAAATAAAAAGAATAAATGTGCCATTATGGGTACTGCATGAACTATCCATAGTATTAAGTAATTGTATGAATACAGAGATACAACAGAATATTGAATATTATTCAGCATGGGGAAAATCAAATCGAATTAAGAACCCAAAACTCCCGTTAAAATTAACTCCAGAGTTAGTTTCAGTAATTTTTCATTTCTTTGGAGATGGGCACATTGGGAAAAAAGGTGTTGCTTCTTCATATCGACAGATGAACAAAAAAGGATTACAAAATTTTTTAATTAAGGTGAAAAATTGTTTTGGTAATTTTGATTTTAGTAAACAAGAATATGAAGATGGAAGATTAAATGTACCAAAAGCAATAACAAATTTTTATGAACATTATTTCAAACTTCCTTCAACTAAATGCTTAGAGAGTTATATTCCAAAAAACATAAAATCATTAAGTAAGGAATATTTGCTTGCTGGATTAGTATCTTTTATAATTGATGATGGACATATCGGTGAGGTTATTACAATATATTCTAAAAACAAAAATCTTTTAAAAGATATTAAAGAAATTGCTTTGAAATGTGGATATATTTGTAATCCTATTAGAGAAAAGTACGTTTATGGTAAATTTGATGTATTTAGATTTAGTATATCTTCAAAGAGTTATAAAAAATTATTTAATGATGTCTTTTTGTTATCTAATAAATTCCCAACTTGTGATTTTGCACATAAACAAAAAATACTAAATGAAAAAGTGAGATAATTTTCTTTGTTCATTAATTTGCTTCAAAAGTCTACTTTTTAATAAAAAAGGACCAAGGTTGAAGTTAAATTTTTTTTGCACAAGGTTTTTAGCATATTTAAGCATAAGATTTTTTGAACTAAATTTTATTGACTGATTATTAAGACTCCTTCTAGTACTCTCACGAACCACCCACACACCTAAAGCCATGTAATATTCGTTTGTTATGAACCTTAAAGTTAAAACTGAAGATTGTTTTTTTATTTTTTTAAGATGTTCCAACACACCAACTCTGGCTGCATAGTAACCACCTACAGTGTTTGAAGCGTAAGTTTTTCTACCTTTGTAAGATTCATAATCTGTTGCAGTTTCAATCTCTCCAGGTTTGGGTTTACTAGGATCACCGACATATGTCTCAAACAGTTCATAAGACCATATTTCTGGGAAAAACAAAATTATGTAATAATTACCTAGATAACCACCGAAATGTGCAACATAATCATAATTATTATATTCTTTGACGTCTGATATTAGTTTTTTACCAAGAGTGTCATCAACAGCTGTTATGCTCCATCTGGTTGGTACTAACTTTCTTTGTTGTTTCACGCCCAAGTTACCTACAGAAATTAATTTTGTTAGGAAATGTTCATCATAACCTTTATCATACAGATAATCAATAGCGTTGACTGCTTTTAAATCATCATCACTTACAACTTTGTCCACTGGTTTTGGAATAGAAGGATTTTCAGTTAGTTCTGCTTTTTGTAATTTAACAGAAGGACCATACGGTGTAATATCTTTGTCAAAATTAAGGTTAAACTGTGGTTTTTTGTTAAGATGGACCTCTATATCAACTGGTTTTTTAGCCTGAGAAACTTCTTGAGTTAATTCTAAAAATTTATCATCAAAACTTTTAACTTCTGCTTTAAACCTTGAATTAATCAACTTGCTTCTGAGATCAACTATCTGAGGAATCTGGTAATTATCTGTTGACCATAGTCTAGGGTTATCTATATCTTTAGGCAAGGTTTCATTTGAAAGAAAACCAACATTAACTCTGGGATATCCATACCTACCAATAAACACGTTAGGTGATTCACCAAAATATTCTTGTTTAGCTTTTTGGTTAAACTGGTTTCTTTTTACTAAAGAAAACGCTTTTGTAGAATCTCTTAATTCCTGTAGTTTAGAGTCATAACTAACTTTCATTAATTGTTAATAAATAAAAATAGAATTAAATAGCTTACTAATCTTTGTAAAAGCTTAATTTAAAGTTTGTTTATGAAATACTTTTGGGCAAAAATACCTTCCCGATTCATATTTCCTGGCTTCAAAAGTAAGCTTATCATTTTGTATTATCAAGTTTTCAACTCCACGTTGATAACAAACATCTCTAGCTTCAGTTGCATAAAATAATGTGCCTTCAGGTGCTAAAGAAAAAAGATGGGCTAAACCTGTTCTATTATTTAATAATGTATGAGATAAATAGACTTTGCTAAATCCAGTTATATCTAACTCAAAAATATTTCCAATTACGTAAGTAACTTTTTCTAAGTTGCGTGCAATTCTGTCAAGTCTTCCTGGCTGTTTAAAATAACGATTTCGATTTATTAGGGTAACTAAATTTCTTTTGGTTTTAAGAGAAGTCATATAATCAAAAGATAACAATTTTAACATATTTTTTAGAGAAGTAAGATCTGTTTTTAGAAAACCTTTAACATCTCCTTCTTCAAGCATCTGAACTCTATGTTTTGCATATTGTATTTGTACAGGATTGATATCAACTGCAATCACAGTAGCTTTTTCTGCAATTGCAAATGGTTGATCTCCAGATCCACAGATGGCTAATACAATATCCTCTTCAGAAATATCCATTCCTAATGTAATTGCATCTAGGTTTTCATTAGTTGCTTGAAATCTTAATTTTTGCATCAAGTAAAGAAATTTTAACTTATATTTAAGTACAATTTATTTCAAAATAAAAAGTAAAAATAAAAAGAATTCTATACTAAAGCATATGTTAATATTAAACCAGCTGCTAGTAATGCAATAGTATTAACCACTTTGATTAATGGGTTAAGAGCTGGTCCTGCTGTGTCTTTAAACGGATCACCAACAGTGTCACCAACAACAGCTGCTTTATGTGCATTGCTACCTTTTCCACCAAACGCACCAGTTTCAATGTATTTTTTTGCATTGTCCCAGGTTGCACCGCCAGTTGTCATCATAATACCAAGTAATAGTCCTGTTACAATTGACCCTGCTAATAACCCGCCTAATGCATGAGGTCCTAATACAATACCTACTGCAAGTGGTGTTAAGACAGCTATTAGACCTGGTGCAACTAATTCTTTTATTGCTGCTTTTGTGCTAATATCAACACACTTTGCATAATCTGGTTTAGCTTTCCTTTGCATTATACCTTTAATTTCTCTAAACTGTCTCCTAACTTCTTCTACTATTAAAGTAGCTGCTCGACCAACAGCCCGCATTGTTAATGAAGAAAAGACAAAAGGTAGTACACCACCAATAAACAATCCAATAACAACATTTGGGTCAAGGATGTTTATAACTGTAATTTTAACTTCTTCAGCATACGCTGCAAACAATGATAATGCTGCAAGTGCTGCACCTCCTATTGCAAAACCTTTTGTAACAGCTTTTGTAGTGTTACCAACTGCGTCCAATGCATCTGTGTTATCACGTACTTTTGCAGATAATCCTGACATTTCAGCAATACCGCCTGCGTTATCAGTGATAGGCCCGTACGAGTCAACACTGACTACAATACCTGTCATTGCTAACATTGCCATTGCAGCTATTGCAATACCGTATACACCTGCAAAGTAATATGATGCAAAGATGCCTAGGCAAATAACAGCAACTGGCATTAAAGTACTTTCCATACCAACTGCTAGACCCATAATAATGTTAGTACCTGCTCCAGTTGTTGATGCTTCTGACACTTTCTGGGTAGGTTTTTTATCAGTTGAAGTGTAATATTCTACAATTGTTCCGATTGCAACTGTAACAAGTAATCCTGTTAATGCTGCGTAATAAAAAGCCAGATTGTTCATTAATTGTATTGTTACAAAATAAAATCCTACGGCTGATAATAATGCAGTGACAAGAATACCTCTGTTCAATGCAGCCCATATTTTATCTTTTTTATCAGTTTTTACAAATAAACTTCCAATAATTGATGCAATGATTGCTACTCCACCAAGCACCATTGGATAAACAACAGCGTTAGAAACTTCGCTAACAATTGATAATCCAAGTAACATAGCTGCAATCAAAGTAACTGAATATGATTCAAACAAGTCAGCTGCCATTCCTGCACAATCGCCAACATTATCACCTACGTTGTCAGCAATAACTGCCGGGTTTCTCGGATCGTCTTCAGGAATACCTGCTTCAACTTTACCAACAAGGTCTGCGCCAACGTCTGCTCCTTTAGTATAAATACCACCGCCTACTCTTGCAAACAAACTGATCAGTGATGCACCGAAACCAAAACCAATTATTGCTTTAGGATCCTGGTACGTGTTATACATTAAAACAATTCCCAATAAACCAAGACCAACAACTGCCATACCTGTAACAGTACCACCTTTAAACCCAATGTTCATGGCTTGTTTAAGTCCTTTGTTAGCTGCTTGCGCTGTTCTAACGTTAGCTTTCACTGAAATCATCATACCAATGTATCCTGCAAGTGCAGATAACAATGCACCGAATACAAAAGTGATAGCTGTCTGCGCGTCTAAAAACACCCATAACAAAACAGCTAGAACGACTACAACTACTGAAACTGTTTTATTCTGTCTCATCAGAAATGCTTTTGCACCTTGTGCAATTGCGTCAGCAATCTCTTTCATTTTTTGATTGCCGCTGTCCTGTTTCATAATATAATATGACAAATACCCTGCGTATAAAATCGCAAGTAAACTCATTACAAATACAATGTTCATTAACATATTTTTTTACCCCCTTGAATATTTTACTTCTATGAGATTTAAAAGTAATATATAAATGTTTTTCAATTAGAAAATTT
Organism: uncultured Methanosarcinales archaeon; assembly: GCA_964512765.1. GTDB lineage: Archaea > Nanobdellota > Nanobdellia > Woesearchaeales > GW2011-AR15 > GW2011-AR15. The sequence continues at coordinate 25,771 of CAZEKF010000013.1, read as the reverse complement.
TATATACCTAATTTCCACAACTTTGTTCTATGATTAAAATTACTTACCTTTCCAAAGGTAAGTTAGAAAAAGGGGTTTTGGATAGTTTGCATAAGGTAACTTCTGAAGTATGGGTTGATTGTTTAAACCCTAGTAAGACAGAACTAAAAAAACTGTCAAGAAAAACAGGTATTCCTTATGAAGATTTTGCACGAGCAATTGACGAAGATGAACGGCCGAGCATATCTGAGTTTGACAGTTTTTCAAGAATAACCTTCCACGCACCTGTTCACAAAGGTCATAACTATATCTCTGTTCCGTTCACGATTTTTATTAAACATAATTTCATAATTATTATTAGAAATGACCATATTGACGCAATTGAACGGTTTGAAGTTCTGAACCATGAAAAAAAAGTTGAGATCTTAAAAAAAGATAAGGCTTATACAATTTTCATGCTTGTCAATGAAGTTATTAACCATTTTTTCCAGATATTGGATGATATTGAAATTAAAGTTGAAAAAATTGAAAAAAACGTTTTTAAAGAAGATGAAAAGATTGTTAAAGAAATATTTAAGCTGAAAAAAACTTTGATTTACTTTCATAAATCTTTGACAGGTAATAGAAAAGTAATTGAAGGTATAGAAAAACAGTTTGTGAAAGAAATCAAAGGTAAAAATACTAGGAAATTTCATTATTTAATGAATGACGTTAACCAGTTAATTGATATGGTTGATACTTACAGAGACATGTTAACAAACAGTCTTGATGTTCATTACACAGCACTTTCCAATGATATGAATGTTGTTATGAAACGTCTTACAATAATAACTTCGTTTGTCATGGTCCCTGCCTTGATAGCAGGTATCTATGGTATGAATTTTGTTTACCCGCCAGACTTTGAACTTTCCAGAAGTAACTTTTATTCTGTTTTAATGTTAATGGCTGCAACAATAGTGGTAATTTATGTTTTCTTTAAAAAGATGAAATGGATTTAGTAATCTTTTTATAATCCTCACGACTCTTTCTCAATTATGTCTCGTCAAGACCGTATTAAAGAGTTTGAAGAAGAACTTCGTACTACTAAGTATAATAAAAAAACACAGCATCATATTGGATTGGTTAAAGCTAAGATTGCTAAGTTAAAAGAAGAAATAGAAACAAAGAAAAAAGGTAAAGGAAAAACTTCTGGTTATGTTTTAAAAAAAAGTGGTGATGCAACTGTTGTTTTAGTAGGATTTCCTTCTGTTGGCAAGTCAACTTTACTAAACGCAATTACTAATGCTGAGTCTAAAGTTGCGGCGTACGAGTTCACAACATTAGAAGTTATACCTGGTTTGCTTAACTATAAACATGCAAAGATCCAGATTTTTGACGTGCCGGGAATTGTTAAAGGCGCTGCAGCTGGTACTGGTAGAGGTAAAGAAGTTTTGGCAGCAATAAGATCTGCTGATTTAATTATAATGGTCATTGACATTAACCAGCTTAAACATAAAGAAATACTAGAAAAAGAATTGTATGGTTCTGGTATAAGGCTTAACCAAGAAAAACCTTATGTTAAAATTAAAAAAGTTTCAAAAGGCGGAGTTTCAGTCTCTTCCACAGTTCCATTAGACGTGAAAAAAGAAACTTTCAAAGCAATAATAAATGAGTTTGGCATTGTAAACGCCAATGTTTTAATCAGAAGTCGTATAAATGAAGACCAGATTATTGATATTATCGAAGGTAATAAAAAATACATGCCAGGGTTTTTATTAGTTAACAAACTTGATTCTGTATCTAAAGAATATATTCAAAAAGTTAAGAAAAAATACCCTGACGCAGTTTATGTTTCTGCTCAGGAAGGTATTAACTTAAACGAGTTAAAAGAGAAGATACATTCTAAGTTACAATTGATTAGAATTTATCTGAAACAACCTGGTAAACCTGCAGATATGGAAGAACCTTTGATAATGAGACAAGGAGACACCTTAAAAGAACTATGCGATAAATTGCACAGGGATTTTATTAAACGGTTCAGGTTTGCACGTGTATGGGGTTCTGTAAAGTATGATGGACAGAAATTGACCAAATTAACTCATAAGTTAAAAGATAAAGATGTTGTTGAGTTACATTTAAGATAATTCTATAAGTTTTGAACAAATGTTTTTTGAAGAATTCTATCAAATCTTTGTCCTTTAAGATAACTATCAATTGATGTTACAGGAAAAGAAACCTTGTCAATGCCTGATTCAGTATTAAACCATTCAATTATTCCTGACTCTACTTTTCCACTTAGCATATTAGGTAATGCTCCAAGTTTAGATGTTTCAGCTACTAAATGTCTCAGATAATCAACAATTGGTCCATAAAAACCTCCTTGTTGATATTCAGTTCCCATTTGGGCATATGTGAATTTTCCTGCGTGTTGAACAAAATCCCATAAAAGCCTTTTTGGATTATCACCTTGAGATAAAGGTAAATAAAAAACACTTATATCCCTTGGACCAAATTGAAACCCAAGGGTTGGTTGTTCAAATGTTATTAATTTTTTTGAACTATCTAAAAAATCAGTCCATCCTTGACGGTAATTCATGTAACTGAACTAAAGTTAGGTTTTATTTAAAGGTTACATAATACAATAAAAAGTAAAGTTATATAATATTGAATACTCTTCTGTATAGCATGAAAGTCATCTTGGTAACAGGAGCTGCATCTGGATTAGGTAAAGCTATTGCTCACGAGTTTGACAAAGAAAAATGTAACTTGGTCTTATGTGATATAAATAAAATTAACAAAACTGAGTTTAAGAACAAAGTTTTAGATTTTCAATTAGATCTTACTAAAGAAAATAATGTGAAAAAAGTTTATGATCAAGCTGTTAAAAAATTCAAAAAAATTGATGTGGTTGTTAACAATGCTGGTGTTACACTAAAAAAACCGTTTTACGAATTTTCTGCAAAAGAAATTGATTTTATAATGGATGTTAATTCAAAAGCAGTTATGATGTCAACAATCGAAGCTTACAAACATATGAGAAAAGGCGTTATTGCAACTATATCTTCATTAGGCGGTTGGATATCTCCAAAACATTATTCAATATATGCAGCATCCAAACATTCTGTTGAAGGTTTTCTTAAATCTGTTAAAAAAGATCTTAAAAAACCTATTAAAATTAAAGTTTTCCATCCGTTCAGGTTAAAAACAAACCTTAACAAACATTCAAAAGTTAAATCTCCTGAAAAACATAGGTTAGACCCTAAATTGTATGCAGAATACGTGGTTGCTTCTATTAATGAAAATAAATTAAAAGCTAGCTATTGTTTTGTTAGAAATTGGGTGTTTTGGATTGTTAAGCTTCTAAAATCATAAAAATTCTAGAAGTTTTAGGATACCAAAAAATCATTCTGATTTTTTTAGAATAACAACACTTGCAGTAGCATACTCACCATCATGGCTAATGCTACAATCCATTGACTTGATTTTTAAATCTACCAAATTCTCATCAAAAACAAGGTAAGGTTTACCATTGTCATGGTATTTAACAACAATCTCTTTCCATTTTTTAATTTTTATTTGGGTTGCTTTAAAGAACGCTTCTTTCAAAGCAAACATGCCTGCCAAACTTTCAGGTTTTTTGCCAAGTTCAGAATCATTAAACACTCTATCTGTAAATTCTTGGTCTTCCAGTAACCTTTTTATCCTGCTTATTTTCACAATATCAATTCCTGTCTTTACCATTTTCCTTAAAGTAACAACAATAATGGCCAGATGGAATTTTGCGTAGCAAAATGGAATAGGGCATTTACAAAGTAAATGACCGTCTGTGCCGTTATTATTGTTGTTACAAAACCCTTTACATCTTTTTAATAATATTTTCCAATTGTTTTGTTATTTCAATCGGTGTTAAATCATGATCAAAATATATTGGTTTGCCAAATTTTAATGATACTGGACCTTTTTTAACAGGATATCTTGAACCTGGTGGGAAAATATCAAACAATCCATTAATTTTAACAGGAATAACTGGGAGCTGAACTTCTTTAACAATAATGCCTATTCCGTTTTTGAACGGATTCATTTTGCCTGTTCTTGATCTTGTACCTTCTGGCGCTAACCCTAATGACCAACCTTTATCAATTATTTCACCAACATATCCGAAACTTGTCTTAAGACTAATATCAGATTCTTTTTCATCGCGCACCATTGGAAACCCGCCAAGAACATAATAAAAAAATGACGCAACTAACTTATCTTTAATAGACTCTTTCTTAAAAAAATAATCAGCTGCGCCGCCTGTTGCTAGTTTTGTTCTGATCTTTATTGGAAGATGTTTTGTTAACACAGGAGCGTCAAAATGACTGGTATGGTTAGAAACAATGATAACTTGATCATGTTTTTTAAGATTGTCAGTTCCTGTTACTTTTAATTCAGTAATAAACCTTGAGACAAACAAAAAAGCAAGTTCCGGCCATATTATTTTAAGTGGCTTAAAAATCTGCCAAAAAATTTTACTGTTTAATTTCGGTTCTTTTGAGGCATCTTTACCTTTTTTGATTAAATCTCTTAAAATAGAAACTGTTGTTTTTGAATCAATTAATGATTCATCAATCTCAACTTTCAACCGTTCCTCAATCAAAGTAGAAAGTTCAATCACTTTCAATGAATCAAAACCTAAATCTGAAAATAAGGTGCTGTTTTTTTTAATATCTTTAGCATCTACATGACTTAACTCTGACAACAAATGGATTAACTCATCTTTACTTTTAGTATGGATATGTGTTTTATTCTCAACTTCTTTAACAACATCCCTTCTTTTAATTTTTAAGGTTAATGTACGTGGAAAATCTTTTTTCTTCCAGATAACATAATCCTGGATCTTTTGATGAAACTCAAGTTTCTCATTTATTTTTTGAATGATCTGTTTAATTTGTTTTTCTGAGAGTTTCTTGTTAAGCATTAATACTCCAGTAATAATAACATCGTTATGTACTTCAACACCAATCACGCAACTTTCTTTAACTTCTGGCTGTTTATCAACTATTTTTTCAATATCTTCAGGGTACACGTTTAATCCCGAAGGTTTCAAGATCATGTTCTTAACCCTGCCACGGATGTATAAATGGTTCTCATTATCAAACTCGCCAACGTCACCTGTACGTAACCAACCTTTGTCAAACAATTTGGAGGTTGCTTCAGGGTTTTTGTAATAACCTGGTGTAAGATTTTTGCCAAGTGCTAAAATTTCATTTTCTTTGCTTAACTTTAACCTTACCCCAGGTATTGATTTACCAACACTACCGAGCTTTCTATCATTCTCAGAAACTAAAGTTAAAACAGGCGAAGTTTCAGTTAATCCATAACCTTTCATAACTTTAACACCAATATTTTCCCAGAACTGTTCTGTTTCAATTGGTAGACTAGCACCGCCGCTAATAACTTTTGTTAAATGACCGCCAAAGACTTTGTGCACTTTTTTGAAAATTAGCCTTCTTATTTTAACAGGTAACTTTGACGCAATTTCAAGCATTTTTTCTAATTTATCATAATTACCTCCTGCGTGTGCTTTTTCTTCAATCCTATCTTTAAACAACATAAAAAATGCAGGAACTGTAATAATACAGTTTACTTTTTCTTTTTGCATTACTTTAACAATTTCTGACGATCGTCGAGAACGTAAATGTACTGTCCGTGCTCCAACCATTGCAACGCCTAAAAACCCTGCAACTTGTTCAAAAATATGGCTCAACGGTAACAAAGAAAGCAGTCTATATGTTTTGTTAATCTTTAAAACTTTAATTGCAGGTAGAAGATTAGAATAAATGTTTTCGTGCGTAATCAGCACACCTTTAGGGTCGCCTGTTGTACCTGAAGTAAATAATATCTGTATTAATTCGTCTTCTTTTATGTTATTGTTAATCTTTGACTTTTTCGTATTTTCTAAAACATAATCAAGATCTTCAACATAATATTTTTTTGTATCAATAACTTTTTTCTTTGAATTTATTAATAACTTACAATTGGTTTTTTTCATGAACTTTTTAATTAGATTTTGGGAAGAACCAAAATCTATTGGTACCAGAACAACACCTGAGAATAAACATCCAATAAAAACATAAAAGTATTGAGGACAATTATAAGAACAAATAGCTATTCTATCACCTTTTTTTATTTTGTTTTTCTTTAGAAATGTAATGAATTTCAGTGAATAGTCATATATTTCTTTGTAAGTATAACGATCGTATACAAAATCTTTTTTTAAAGTAACCAGGTTACGTTTACTATACTTAATAAAAGCGTTTTTTAATGTGTTCACAAGTCTTGACATTTGAGTATTTTACAATATGTAAGCTTTTATAATGTTATTGATTACGATATATTTATAAACAAAACCTTTTTTCACTTCTGCTATGAAACATCATGGCGGTTTTAGGAGGAAAACTAGGCACAAACTTGGTAAAAATTACAAAGATAAAGGTAAAGTTTCCTTAAGAAAATATTTTCAAGAGTTTAAAAACGGAGATACTGTTGTCTTGAAAGCTGAGCCTGCGTACCAAAAAGGTATGTATTATCCTAGATTTCACGGTAAAGCTGGTCTTGTAATGAATAAAAAAGGCGAATGTTACGAAGTTCTTATAAAAGACGGTAAAAAAGAAAAATTACTTATAGTACATCCTGTACATTTAAAGAGGTTGAAACAATGAACCCGCAAATTCATGACGAAGTTCCAATAAGTATTTATGATTTGAAAAAAGAAGTTACAAAGATTAAAAAACGAGATAGTGAGCTATCTTTAAGATCAAGTAAAACACAAGATTATCTTAACACGTTCATTGTTTTAAAACAAAAAGATGCAGAATCATTGGAATCTGACCTGGTTAAATTAAGCATTCCAAGGTTTAAAGATATACACATTAAAAAAGTTCTTGATTTATTGCCTGCGAGTGTTGAAGAACTAAAAATAATACTGCAAGGGTATACTTTAACAGTTAACAAAGAAAACATGGAAAAGATTGTTTCTTCTGTCAAGAAATATCTTCCTAAATAACTTCTTATTTTTCTATACACAAAATTTAAATACATACTTAACTTATCTATTGTTCATGCAAAAGGAAGAAAATGCAATTGTACTAGATTATTTGCCGCACGGGTACGCGTTTGATAATACACCTAGCTATAAAAAGACAGCGATTGTGCAAGGATTGGGTAAAGACCATTTGACTTTGTTAGAAGCTGTACCAAAAAAAGATACTAATTTCGAGATACACGAAGAAGTGTATATTGGAGAAGGTAAACGTGATAAAATACATCATGTTAATGGTAAGTTAGATCCTGGCAAGTTAACAGCAACCGCAAAAGCAGAGTTAGAGTTTGTTATATCAGATCTTGTAAAAAATAATGAGCAAAGATTTGTTGAGTTTTTTAACAAAGCACAACCATTAACTACCAGGATGCATGTTCTTGAGCTATTACCTGGTCTAGGCAAAAAACATATGTGGGAAATTGTTGAAGAAAGGCGTGTTGAACCGTTTAAATCATTTGATGATTTGAAAAAACGTGTTAAACTATTGCCTGATCCGTTGAAAATTATTGTTAAGAGAATTAATTCTGAGTTACAAGGCAAAGAAAAATATTATTTGTTTGTTGGTAGATAATCTTTATTTAATCACAAGTGTCTTATTGTAGAAATACCAGATTCTATCATGTCCTATTAATTCAACAGCGTCTATCTCGTTCCAATCATCAATGTCTGTGTCTAAAGTAATTTTTACAGTATCTGTTTTAAACGGTGTCATGTTAATTTGCGTTGTGTTATCTAATTGAAAAACAAAATCTTTTTCAAAATATCCTGGGCAAGGTTTTTTCCGTCTATTATCTTGACCTTCCCAAAACGTGAAATATTCAGTATTATTTTTAAGTTCAATTTTTGTAACACTACCTGGGCCAAGAGTTTCTCTAACCTTGACTTTTGAAACATAGATTTCATCATTGTAAGTAAGTTCTAACCAGTGCAATCTGTCATTTTCTTTTTCAGTGACCCATGCTTTTTGATTATCTGTACAATTAAACACGTCTGGTTGGCCAGTTGCAGCAAATGGACTGTAATCGTCTCTTTGCTGACCGTAATCGCCTGCGTATGAACTACTTGCTTTGGCAGAAACTGCCCATTGTCTTTTTTCTTCAGGCAGGTCAACACTGTTCTTACCATTGTTTCCTGTACATGATACAAGAAATATTAACAATACCAGAACAAACAGATATTTTTTCATAATGATTTAAAGTTCATTTAATATATATAAAAGTTTCTTTTGTTTTAGTACGCGACAGAACAAATTGCACAGCGTACTAACTAGTAAATGACTTTTTATAAACATTAAACCTCAATAAGCATAATGTTTAGGTATTTGATTATTTAAGTCATTTACTATTTTAATAAAATATTTATACTGGTATCACTAAAAGATGCATAAAGTAAGTCAATGAAAAAAACAATAGTTCTACTATTCCTGGTATTAAGTATGCCTTTTGTATTTGCTATTGAAGCAGGAGTTACTCCAGATTCCTTCTGGTATACGTTCGATGTATTATGGGACAAAATCAAACTAGGGTTAACTTTTGACAAAACTAAGAAAGCAGAAATTATAATTGATGTTGCATTAGAAAGAATTGAAGAAGCAAAACAAATGTCTGAAAATCAAGATGAAGAAGCGTCGTTAAAAGCCCAAAATGAATATTTAAAGTCAATGGAGTATATACAAAAAATTTCTACTAAAGCAAATTCTAGTGAAAAAAAAGATATTGAAAAAAGTCTAGACACGCATTACGAAGTTATGGATATTTTTTTGCATGAAAATGGTCATGAAGAAAATCTTAAAGAAGTAAAAAATTATTTTAAAAAAGTAAAAGAGGAAACAATAATACAAGAAGAAATTTTTGAAAATGGTACCAATGAGGAAGAGAATATTGAAGAACCAGAGCCACAAAAACCTTTAGGCCATAACTTTAAATTATATCTTCAAATAGACACGGAAAGATCTAGTATTAACCAGGTATCAGTAAAATTTTCAAAGGCTAAAATTTTTTCAAAAGAACATGTTATAGAATCAAAATTAACTTCTAAAGAACTTGTAGATATATCAAAAGACGATCCTACTCTTATCTTATCTGACTATTTAGTTCCAGGAACTTATTCAAAGATCGAATTGTTTATTGATTCAGTTAGGGCGAGCGGGATGGAGCTTAAGGTTCCTGGAGGTAAAATTGAAGCCATAACAGATATTGAGATACTATCAAAAAATATTACGAAGTATGTTTATCCAATGAAATTTGTTTCTTTGGGCGGAGGTATCTACTTTGATTTTGTTGCCAGTACAGATTTAACTTATATAAAAAGGAAGATAAATGAACTTCCTGAATGTTACGAAGATTCGCATTGTGGCGACAATTGGGATTGTAACCTTGATAAAAAATGTGTCTATATAGAACCTGAAGAGAGTTAATTTGTGCCAAAAATAGCCCACCGGAAGCTTTTTAAATCTTTTCTTTGTTCTATTTATAAACTTAATGTTTTTATGATACAATAACTGTGGGTGGTTGGATGGACAGAGATTATGTAAAGAAATGTCCTGAGTGTTCAGGAATAAACTTATTCTGGAATAAAGATAAAGGCGAAGTAATATGCAAAGATTGCGGCCTTGTAGTTGAAGAAAAAATGGTTGACTTTGGTCAAGAGTGGCGTGAGTTTGACTCTGAGCAAAGTCAGAACCGTAGAAGAACAGGCGCGCCTATTACTTACACGCAATATGACCAAGGTCTGGGAACAGAAGTTGGTAGAAAAGCTGATTTGTATTCGTTAGAAAACAAGACAAAAAATAAGTTTTTCAGGTTAAGAAAATGGCAGTATAGAATATCAACAGCAATTGAAAGGAACTTGAAATTAGCATTGGCTGAACTGAAAAGAGTTTCATCATATTTGAAACTACCAAAATCTGTTGAAGAAGAAGCAGCTCGTATTTATACAATGGCTGTTCAACGTGGATTAGTTCGGGGCAGGTCAATGGAAAGTGTTGTTGCAGGAGCTTTGTACGCTGCTTGTCGAAGACACGAAGTTCCGAGGACTTTAGATGAGTTAAGCGAAGCATCTGGAATTGAAAAAAAGGAAGTCGGTCGTACGTACAGGTTCATAACAAGAGAATTACAAATAACAATTCTTCCTAGTAACCCGATTGATTACATACCACGGTTTTCAAGTTCATTAAAGTTATCTCCAAAAACACAGTCAAAAGCTGTTGAGATAATTGAGTTAGCGCAAAGTAAAGAACTTACATCTGGCAGAGGTCCAACTGGAATAGCTGCAGCTGGTTTGTACGTCGCTGCTCTTATTAACGGTGAAAAACGAACTCAGAGAGAAGTTGCTGATGTTGCTGGTGTCACAGAAGTTACAATCAGAAACAGATATAAAGAATTGCTTGAAAAATTAGAACTTGAAGAAGAAATTAAGAAACTTAAGAAAAAAGCTAAGTCTGAATAAATTTTTTAATATTCTTTTATTTATAATCTAACCATTTGGCAAGGTCAGACACACTCGATAATGCAAGTTTTCTCATGTATTCATCGTGACTAACAGCAAATTTACCTAATGGATGATCAAGACTAGCACATGCATGCCAACATGTTCTTACATTAAATACTGGAATTGAAAAATCCCCTAGGTTTTGTCTTTCAAGTCCACCAGTTATTGCGTCATATGTATTACTATATACACACTCATGCCATTCAGTTCCAACCATTGCTACTTTTTCAGTAATATCTAATTCAATCATTCTATTTCTAAGATTTGTTCCAGCGAAACCTGATTGGGTTGTTTTTGGAAAAGTTTGCCATTCATAGCCATTTTCTTTTAGAGCAGTGATTATTCTAGGATGTGTTTTTCCATGAGGATTTGCTTCTCCTGATAGTAATAGTTCCATATTATCCCATTTTTCAAGAAGAAAAACATAGGGTTTTGTTCTATATTTATATCCAAGCAATTCAACAATAGAATCTACCATGTGAGGATTGTCAAGAATACCTTCTCTCCTAAAATAAACTTCCATAGCATCAATAATAAAAATACTACTTCTAACTGCCATTTTTTAGAAAGTTAATGTTATAATATAAAAATATTTCTATAATTTACTACTTACAGATAGTAATTTAAGAGAAAAAATATAATACTTTGTTAAATTTTTTTATTTTTTTATCTTTAACTTCAACACCTTCTTTTTTTAACAATGCAATTTTTTCTTGAATTTTTTTGCCAGAAGTTTTACCTGAAAAACCTCCTATGGTTCCGTTTGATGAAACACATCTATGACATGGAATTATTGGAGCATTGGGATTATTACGCATTGCCTGGCCAATTGCTTGATACGCTTTAGTGTTCAATGCATGTGCAAGTTCTTTGTACGTTGTAACTTTACCTCTAGGAACATTTTTTAATAATCTGTATGTTTTTTCAGAAAAACTCATTTTAATATCCTCAATATATTATTATAATCTTTTAAACTGTAACTTTTTTTATATTTTTTAGCTAGCTCAATTATTTTTTCTTTATCAATCTTTATATTTTTATTGTTTAATAGTTTTGTAACATCTTCTCCTATTAAAAAGTCACAAAACTGTGTGACGTTCTTAGGTTCTTCAGTATATCTACATCGTTCAAAGTCAATTAATACTGGGTTATTATGTTTGATTAAAATATGTTTCAACGGCCGATGCATTTCAAACTTGTTAATTCCTAACTGGTCCATTGTATACATTTGATCAAAAACTTTTTTTATAACAATCAAAATGTCTTTTTTAGTATTTTTTTCTAAGAATTCTTGAATAAAAATGCCTTCAACAAATTCGTACATCAAAAAATGTTCTTTGTACATTACTAACTTAGGTCCGATGTTATGTTTGTTAAGAAGTTCTAAAAACTTTGCTTCAATTCGTATTGTTCCAAAAGCAGTACTACTTTGTTTTTTTACTTTAATTGAAACTGATTTTTTCTTATACTTTGCTTTGATAATAACTCCGCGTTTACCTCTTGCAAAGAGTTTAGGATTTTTAATATTAGGCAGTTTGTTAAGCAGATCTGATTTTTCTAGTTTATATAAAATAATATCTTCAAAAAATATGTGCTGTGTTTCTAAAACTTCACTAACTAATAAATTATTTTTTATTGTTTCAAGAATATTATTCTGGTTAGCTAATGATGAACTAATTAATAATATTATTCCATCTGGTTTCAAAAAATCAGTTATAGTGTTAAGAAATTTAGTAGTGGTTTCTGTACCTCGTTTTGCTGAGAACAGTGCTGGATCTTCAATATTTTTTTCTTCAGGCAAATATGGCGGGTTAAATATAATTAAGTCAAACTTTTGTTTAGGTATTTTATTGAACAAATTTGATTTAATGAGAGTTATATTCTTTGATTTTTCAATTTCAATGTTTAACTGTGCATCTTCTAATGCTTTTTGGTTAATGTCTGATGCAATTACTTCATCAGCTTTTTTAGAAGCAGTTATTGCCTGGATGCCTGTCCCTGTACCAATATCTAGCACATTACCTTTAGAATATTTTTCAACGTATTTTTGAAGTAAATAAGAATCTTCCCTTGGCTCGTATGCTGTATTATGCATTTATTATTATTTATTAAGGGGAAAACCCCTTAAAAACCCTCTTTCTAGATATCAATTATTTTACCGTGTCTTCCTACATTAATAATTTTTGATTTACCAATTTTTTCTTCAAGTCCTTCAGCTTCATGTACATGGCTACAAAAAACAACATCTGGCTTGAATTTATCAATTGCTTTTTTCAAACCTGGGCTACCTGGTACAAAATCTGATAGTTTTTCCATTTTTGTTTCACTAGGATGGACATGGCTAACTAATATTTTTTTCTTAAGATATTTAACTTTATCATGACCTTGTTTCAAAAGATCAAAAATTTCTTTTTCAGTCAAGCTGGATATTGGTCCAATGTTAGCACCGCCGCAACCAAATATTCCAACATCTTCATATTTAACAGAATATCCATGAAGGTTTTTAATGCTATACAATTCTGCTAAAAAGTCAGCAGTTGCAACTGTTTCATGATTTCCAGGTATGATTAAAACTTTTTTCTTTTTCTTAACAAACGGTCCAATAATATTATCTGTGCTTTGTTCGGCGTATGTTAAATCACCGCATAATATTACTAGGTCAACTTTTTCTTTTTCAGCTTTCTTAGCAAGTTTATTTGCTAAGTTCATATCACCGTGTATGTCACCAGCAGCTAGGATTTTCATCTTTCTTTAACCTCTACATCAGTTTTAGTAAAATCTAAGATTGTTGAAGGATTACCTTGTTTGAGTCCTTCATACACAATATAGTCTACTTGTTCTTTAATATTTTGGTTTAAATTTTCTAAAGAAGTCATGTACTGTTCACCTGCTTTGTTTACAGATGTTGTTACAAACGGAACATTAGCTTCTTTAATAATTTCAGTGAACCAGTTATTAGGAATTCTAACTCCTAAAGAGTTTAACCCAGGGTTTACTTGTTTTGAAACTGCTTTAGTTTTTAAGTTTAATATTAAAGTGTAAGGTCCCGGTAGTTTATTAAGTTCATTTTTGTTTATTACACAATTTTTCAAAATCCATTCATTACTCGGAGCTATAACTGAAAAAGGATTATCTGGCCTTGCTTTTAATTCCCTGATTTTTTTAACTGACTCGTTAATCTCAGCATTACACCCAATGCCATATATTGTATCTGTTGGGTAGATGAAAATCTTGCCTTTGATTACTTCTCTTATGAACCTATCTTTCTGTAACATGAACTCGTCTTTTTTAAGGATTTGCATAATTCATAAGAAGTGCTCTGAAATATAAATATCTATTGTTGATCTTTGTGATAAACATCAAGCATATAAACTTCATTATTACTTGGATTATATGAATAAGATATTCTAAACGGCTTTAAATATAGTTCTCTTGTGCTTTTCCTGGAGTATCGAAGAGGTTTGCCGATTGTCGGATTATGCTTAATTTTCCTTATTTGCTTCAGTAAAATGCTTTTCAATGAAAGGTCTTTAATTTTTGAAAAATGTTTTTTAAATCTCGGAGCATAAACTAAGTTTACCATTTTTTAATTTCTTCCATAAAATCGTCAAAATCCATGGAAATTCCTTTCCCCTCATCAATTTCTTTGTATGCTTCTTCAGTTCTTCTAGCAAATTCTAGATCTTCTTTTAACTGTTCATCCATCTCAGACGCTTTTTTGATAATTAATTTATTATCACTTTTTAACACTAATAATTTCTCACCTACTGCGAACTCTTTTCTCATTTCAATAGGAATTACAATTTGTCCTTTTGTACTCATTTTAGTCATTCCAAATTCAACCACATTAATCACCAAGTAAGACAAATCTTACTTAGTATTTAAAACTAATGTTTCTATGCACTTAAATAACCTATCATGAACCCTGCTTCTGCTGAATTAATAACATCATCTTCCTCGTAGCTTGCAACACCCTCTTCATTGTAAATGTCGTCTTCAATTTCTTTTATCAAGTCATGAAACTTCATATTAAACACCTCCTTGTTAAATTTTTTATTTGGTTGTAAAACAATGTTTTGATATAATTCTGGTCTTCTTGCATCATTTTGTAAATCACCTCTATTTAGTTTAATTGTTGATTTCATTTAAATACCTCACACAAGAATGTCCAGTGTGTCCAGTGACCCATTTCTAATTATTTCTTAGACGACTAAACATGTTTTTTTATGTGTCCAGTGGGTCAATGGACTTTCCGAACGTTAGTGAGGATTTGTCCAGTGGTTCTTTTTAATAGTTTTTCAGAGGACAAACACTGAAAAACAAGGTGTCCAGTGGGACATAGAAAAATATTTAACCTTTAACATATGAAAAAATAATATGCACAAAGCTATACTGAAGGTATACCATATTGGTTGCTGGGGTTCTGATATTAGTCTAAAATTTCCAAAACTAGAATTTTTTTCTATTGATGTTAGATGGGTTGATAGTTGTGTTGCACATATTGTCAAAGCTGTTGGTGATAACAGATTTTTTGATAAGATATTAGATTATTACAATAAGAGAAAAGATGTAAAGACGTGTGAAGAATTGAGTAGATCAAATAGTGAAATATACATCAGAACAATTACTAAAGACAATCCAAAACATCCAAGTTTTTCAAACATGTTTTTTAAAAACAATTGTTTCCCAATAGCTCCTACGAAATTTGAAAATAAATATGAGATATGGACAATTGGAACAGCAGACAGGGCAAACCTAACAAAAGCATATAATCTTCTTAAAGAAGAAAATGAAGTTCATATTGATTATCTAAAACAAGATGATCTAAAAGCTAATTTAACCCAAAAACAACGACAAGCTATGATGTATGCAAAGTATTTTGGTTATTTTTCATGGCCAAGGAAAAAATCTGCAACAGAAATTGCTGAAATACTTAAGATGCCGAAAACAGTTTTTCTATCTCATCTAAGGAAAGCTGAGAATAAAATACTAAATGAATATAGACCATAGTCTACTCAATATATAAATATAAGTAACTTACTTCTAATTCGGTGATTTAAAATGTTTGAAAACAAACTAGTGGCTGTGTTAAATAAGAATGTTGAAATTGGTGTACTAATGAATGCTCTTGCTCATATGAGTTTTGGTCTGGGCGCAAGTGTTGAAAATAAAGAGAAGTGCAGACTAACAAATTACAAAGATGCAGATGATGGAGATCACAGTAATGTGTCTGAGATGCCGTTTATTGTCCTAAGAGCAAACTCAAATAAGATAAGAAATGTTAGAAAAGCAGCAATCGAAAATGACATTCAGCACGTAAATTTTACTCAAACAATGACTATTGGCACATTCAAGGAACAGATAGAGAGATCTGCTCAAACAAAAGAAGAAGACATGGAATATTACGGTATTGTATTGTTTGGTGACTGGAACAAAGTATCTGAGATAACAAAAAAGTTCTCACTGTGGAAATAGATAAATTTTTTTAGTTTAATTTTTTCATTCTTTTTATGATCTACGAACAACAACCTGAGAACTTCAACCCAATCTTTGGTTCTGTTAGTTGTTTTCTTCAGTATAAAGGTAAAGTTTTGTTTTTATTAAGACATGAAAATGAGCCTGAAGGAAACACTTGGGCATTAGTTGCAGGCAAAATTGATGAAAATGAAACACCAGAACAGGCAATGGTTAGAGAATTTCAAGAAGAAGTTAATTTAAATGTTGATGCATCAGATCTTGTTTTTCTAAAAAAAGTTTATGTGAAATACTCTGATTATGATTTTGTTCATTATATGTTCAAAATAGAACTAAAAGTAGAACCAGAAATTGTTTTAAACCTAGATGAAGCAAGTGAATACAAATGGATTGTGCCAGAGGAAGCACTTAATCTTCATTTAATCCCTGGTGCATTAGAATGTATTAACATAGTCTTAAAAGAGAAACTTTTATAATAAATTATTTTATTCCTATGAGGCAAGGGCCCGTGGTCTAGCCCGGCTATGACATCCGCTTGACTAATGAAGCTTGCTTTATTTTTTTAGTAAAGCATCTTTTTTCAACATGCGGAGGATCCTGTGTTCAAATCACAGCGGGCCCATACATTCTTATTCGGACTACTTAACGCAGTTAATGTAGTCCTTAATCTCTTTTCCCTCAAGGCACGAGAAAAGCATAGCTTTTCGGTGCACCAAAAATGCAAAGCATTTTTTCGTGCTTTTTGTAAAAGGCTTGGTCGGTGCGGGCCCATATATTTTCTCAACATAAAATTTCAATAGAAACACTTAAATATTCTTACTATTTTAAAGTACTTACATAAAAATCTATATAGGTGGGGATGTAAAATTAAAATATTATATATCGTGGGAGCAGTTGTTATATTCATTGTTTGTTTATTTCTTTATTTTTGGTTAAGGGATAGTCCTGGGAATAATATGAGACGGGCGCGTAGGTATCACAGGTTAGGTGAAAAGTACTATTTAATTGGTGACGAGGAAGAATCAAAACTTCACTATGAAGCTGCAAAATTTTACAGAGAAAAAGCATTGGAACAAATGGGTGAACAATAAATGGAATGGTATGAAGAACTTGATTATGACGAAGATCCTTTTTCTACAGATCCTAGAGAAAATCATAATAATTTAGTTGATATGGACGATGTTATTGAAGAAATGGTTTACAGAATTAATTCTGGTAGCATGCTCGTTGTTGAAGGTGCCTCTGGAAGCGGTAAAACAACACTGTTAATGATAGCTGCCAGGAAGTTTGGAGGAAGAAGAAAAGTCGTTTATCTGGACTGTAAAATCCTTGATAAGAAGCTTAACATTACACATGTTCTCCAGGACAGGTATGGTATTATAGGAAGATTATTTAACAAAAAACCAAAAAACATGGTAGTTTTAATGGATAATGTACATGAACTGTCAAAAGAAAACACTGAACGATTGAAATATTACTTTGATCAAAATTATATTAAATCTATTATTTTCACGTGTGATAAATATTCAAAAGTTAAATTTTCTGAAAGTTTGAAAGACAGGATAGGTCAAAGAGTTGTCGAAACACCAAAATTAGCAAGTGAAGACGCTGTTGAAGTTGTTAGGAACAGAATAGGTGAAAGTGAACTGTTTAATGATAAACTTATTAAAAAAATATTTAAAATGTCAAAAAATTCAATAAAATTAATGCTTGAGAACTGTGCAAAATCTGCACAGTCAGCTGCTAACAAAGATCGTAAAAGAGTACAGTTAGCTGATCTTAAAGTTATAAAGAGTGATAAAAAATGAGGTTATGGTATAGAAAACTCGGGTTTCACAATAATCCTTTTAGTATAAAACCTGCTGCGTTTCATGCAGAAATGGTTGCGTATGATCTTGATTATATCTATGAAAAGATTGATAATGCAGAACTGTTGTTTATTGAAGGATTATACGGGTCCGGTAAAACAACTATTCTTAAGAGTATAATTAATAATTTTCGTGGTAAAAATAAAATAATTTATTTTAGTTTTAACAATGGCCGGAACTTTGACACTAAGAAATTAATAGACGGTGCTAATTCATTTTTCAGAAGAATTTCTGGACTGAAAGTAAGAGATATCATAATGTTATTAGACGAAGTTAATAACATGACAAAATCACATGCTAAAGACATTCTTAATTTTTATCAAACCGGTATAATACAGTCCATTGTGTTTGTTGACAAAGATTATAACAAGATTAGTTTACCTGATGATGTTCAAACATATCTTAACGGTAATGTTATAAGAACTGTTGACTTAAGCCAGGATGAAGCTGTTGATTTAGTTAAAAGCAGATTGGGTGATATTGGTTTATTTCCTAACAAAATCTTAAAAAAAATCTTTGATTTGGCTGATAAAAATCCTCGACGGTATTTAGCATATTGTGAAGATGTTGCAAGATACGCAGTTGAAATGGATGATTATGAAGTAAGCGAGTTCCATCTAGACACTGTTCTTGAAGATGTGGTTGGAAGTAAGAAAAAACCTGTTAAGAAAAAAGTTAAGGCAAAACCTAAACCAAAAAAAGCTGTTAAAAAAGAACCTGTTAAAACTAAAAAACCAGTTGAATTAAAAGCTGATAAGAAAAAAGAAGATGAAAAGCCCAGGCAGAAGAAGTTTAAAGTTAACAGGTTAATTGAAGGCAAAAAAGAACCTTTGGGAGCAATTGAAGCTACAGAAGAACCAAAAGTAGAAGTTGAAAAAACTGAAAAAAAAGAAGAAAAACCTAAGTCAGAAACAAAAGAAGGAGACGAGCCAATACCTGAGTATAAGGTTTTTGTTTTTGATGATTAATTTTTTTATTATATTGGATCATACCACGGTTCGTTATGTTGTAAATATCGATAACAGAATTCTATTTCTTCTGAGAAAGTAAATGATTCTTTTTTTTCATCAGTAAACTCTGCTAAACCTACCTGGTGCATATGTGTTATTAAATTAACTAGGTGTTCTGACTGAATCTCTTGTTGTTCAGGATCAATTGAATCATAACTGTTTAAAAATCCTAGAGTTTCTTCAGTAGAATAAACAGAGTCTTCTGTAAAATTAACTAAATAGAGTAACAGGTCTATATATTTCCTTTGTGTTATGATTGGGTTTGTATCTTCAGCAACTGGTAAAGAATATACATACAAGGATTTTCCTGGACTGTCCTTTGGACTGTCCTCTAATTTAATAAACTCTGTTTGTTTTTCTAAATCAGGTGAATCTCCTGCCTTATATAAAACACTGTGAAGCCTTTCACCTTCAATTATCTCTTTAGGTTGGTATTCATATTCATTTTTTAGTTTATACCCAATGTGCCTTCTTGAAAAAGGAAGACCAACAGATAATATTTTAAGACTATCTTTAAGCATTCTTTGTTCAAGTGTTTCTTGAGCTTCAGCGACCTCTAGTTCTGTAGTTTCCAGTTCAGGCTTCGGATCTGGTGTAAATGGTTTTGATAAAACTTGAGGTGCCCTTCCTGTATCTATTGTTCTTTTACAGCCTGTTTTTCTACTTTTATGTTTTCTTTTATAAACCTTCTTTTCTGTTAACTCTCGCGCTTGATCAGTCACTGGAGTAGCTCCTTTACGTTCAAGTGCATAAAATACCACGTCTTGTCTTCGAGGTAATTCAAACACCACTCCACCATATTTTCCTCTTGTTGAAACAAAATCATGGTCCTTTGTTCTAATAAGAAACCCTTCTGCTATTAGTTCTTTTTTTGGACCTCTAAGTTTATCAACTATTTCTTTTGGTTCTGCTCCATAGATTTTTTGAAAGTAAGCGTTAAAATCAGCGCTTTTAAATGGTGCACATTCTTCCACCCCAAGATTAAGCATTATAGATAAATATTGCATAATAACTTCTTTATGCTCACGAGCCCCAGCTTCACCTACTGTAACCGTAGATTGTATTATTGCATCATGTACTTGTTCAATATCTTCTGGTTGGCTATATTTTTTTAGGCCTCTAGTTAGTCTTGGTGTAAATGTTAAATCTAATCCACTTCCTTGAACTTCACCAGCTTGATTAAGTTGCAAATAGTGTAAAGCAGCTGCAACACTCTCTTCAATCATAGCTAAATAAGGAAAATCTTGTTTATAATCTACAAGATCCTTTCTTCTTTCAGCAACAAATTCGACATAGTCTTTAAGTGAAATCCTTTTTTTAGAACTTTCATGTTCAAGTGTTGCTTCAATTATTAGTTCAAGAACATTTTTACTCATTTTATCGAGGAAAAATGGTAAGGTTATATAAACTTTTTGTTTGTTTCTACTAAATAGTTGTAATATTTAATTTTTTCTTAGAAACAGACCATAATTATTTCTTTGTTTAATGTTTAACTTATCAATTATTTGAAACACTCTATAAGTTGTTATTCCAAGTTGATGAGCTATATTTTCTAATAAAACTCCATTTGTGTATGCATGAAGAATATGATAGTATCTAAACTGTTGCGGATTTAGTTTTTTATTAAAGTGTTTTTCTGTGTATGTTTGTACTAATTGAGTTACTCTTTTAACAGACATTTTTCCTCTTGAAGACGCTATTAAATGCGATTCCTTTGTTAACATGTTTCCTTTGATGTATAGTTTTATGTCTTTGGCTAACTTGCTTGATATCATTGGAAACCTTTTGTTAATGTGTATTTTATTTCCCAGAATGTCTTTAACTTTAATGCTAACTAGTTCATTAACATCACAGCCAGTTTCATACAATATTCTTAACATTTG
The DNA here is from genome assembly GCA_964512765.1 of uncultured Methanosarcinales archaeon. GTDB lineage: Archaea > Nanobdellota > Nanobdellia > Woesearchaeales > GW2011-AR15 > GW2011-AR15. The sequence goes on along the minus strand of CAZEKF010000013.1, from coordinate 5,004 downwards.
TTTATCACGACTATTACTAATAGAATTAATCAGTTGTTTTACTTGTTGGAATGTTAAATAATAAGACATTTTATTAATATTTTAGGAAATTATTTACTTTTTTATTAATAAAAATAGAAATTAGTTTATAAATTTATCCTAAAAAAACAAACTAAATACACTACCCATAACTGCAAACACAAACGCATGTATTAGTGAAAATGCAACTGTTTGAGGTCCTAAACCTAAAAATAATGTAATTAGGATTCTTATTAAATTAAAAAATAAGATTCCATAGATTAATAATAATGTTTTAGGAAATAAAAAACCAAATATCAAAATAGTGGCTAAAGCAGAAATAAAATTAATGAAACTAAAATGACTGAATCTACCAGAGACCATGTCAATAGAAGGTAGTGCAATAATTAAAAAATAAAGTGCGTTCAATGGACTATAAAGGTATAATACTAAAAAAGCAGAAAACGGTACTGGATCAAAATCAAAAAGAATGTGCGCTCCTATTTTTATCATGAAAATCAAACAGATTATGTACAACACTAAAGGTATTAAGAATTGTTGCAAAAAGAAGAATATCAAAAGTAAAAGTATCAATGAAATTCCACTAATAAAAATTCTAATGGTTTGTTTTTTTTTCATTAACTCAAAAGGTATTGTTATGTAATATTTAATATGTTGTGATTTTTAAATAAATTATTCTTCACTATTCCCTAATCCTTATAAACAATTAGTTTCCTCTATCTTGAAATGACGTTCGGAAAAACCATAATCAACTTAAAGATTGACGGTAAAGCAGTTAATTATCCTGTATTGAATGAGAGAGATGCAAGGGCTGGCGCAGGTTTAATGTTAGTATTAGCGGTGTTTGCTTTCACCAGGGCATTGGTTCTTAGATCGCTTGACTTGTTGTACGTAACTGTTGTACTATTCACTATTGAATTTATTATTAGAGTTATTGATCCACATTATGCACCGTTTTATTTTCTAGGAAGTTTGATGGTTAAAAATCAGAAACCTGAGTACACAGGCGCAATCCAGAAAAGGTTTGCATGGTCATTAGGATTATTAATGGCTGTTTCAATGATAATTATATCAATGGTGTTCCAAACAAGAGGTGCCTTACCATTTAGTGTTTGCATAGTATGCTTATCCTTACTATGGTTAGAATCTGCGTTTGGAATCTGTGTAGGTTGTAAAATGTACTATGGTCTAATGAACCTTGGAATAATCAAAAAACCAAAAGAAATGCCTGCGTGCCCAGGCGGTGTTTGTTCAATAAATAAAAAAAATTAAATTAATCCTGTACATCTCCAGTTGATCTCGACTGCTTTGGATTGTTGATAGACAACACATGCAGGATTGCAACCTTGTCTTGGCTCGTCCATTTCAATGTCAAACCACCATGTTTCTGAATTTTCATTAAACATACCAGTTTCTGCTAAAGTTGCTCCATCAACACATTGACTGTTTAATGCAATGTTCCTAGCATCTTCTTCAGTCATTAGTTCTTCTACCACACATTCACCTTGTGTGTATGAATCTATTTCATTGCTTGAACATGCACTGCAATCATTACCGTATGTTTTACCATTATCACCGCAAACAGGCGCGTATTCCATTGTACAGATATTAGCTGCTTTTTCTTCTTCTGTACAGAAATGCACGTTTTCAATCTCTTCAGTGAATGTTTTGTCTGATACAGGATCTCTACACTGTCTCGGATAACTTTCCATAACAGGGTTGCCAGCTGCAACACACTCTTCAAAATTAGTTACTTGTGGTTGTTCAGCACATCCAACTAAAAACATTAACCCAACCAAACTCAATATTAATAATATTTTCTTCATTTTTATATTCACCAAACATAAGAAAAACATATTTAGTATATAAACATATTTTTGAGTTTAATTGAAGTTGAAGCTTATATTTGAAACCATAATGTATTTAAATCAAAAATATAAGTAATATGTTATATGCTTCTTGTAAATTTAGAAAATGCTCATCCTGAGTTCAGATGGTGGGATGATCAAGATTTATCAGAAGATATTCTTAGAGGAGAGTTAAGTACAATCTGGAATTACATGACAGGTCTTGAAGATCAATATTATCCAATCGAAACCGTTGAAAAAATACACCCGTCTTGCAGGCGCGTATCAAGGTTTAGGCGCCGACCTATCAGTACTGATCAAGACGTAAAAGATGTTTTATTTGATTTAAGATCATATTGCAATGTAGACTTAACTGAAACAGAATTACGCAAATACATTGCAAATATCATGGCACTGGAAACTATGTATTATTTCTATGCAGAGAATGTTGCAAAAAGAAAAAGCTTTATGTTATATTCTGATAAATCAGAACTTGCTGAAATCTTAAAAAATGATATATCCTGGATGGTTTGGGGCCGTTGGGACACAACATTTGGTGAATGTTTTACAGGACTTCATAGATTAATTGTGTCACATTTAGCTGATCCGACACACTGGAACGAAAACGAATCACTAAGAGCTTATAAGAGAGTTTGCTATGGACTAGACCCTCCAACTTCCTCCAAATTTTTATTTACTCCACAAGATCAAGAAAGAAAGAAAAAAGCTCATATTAGGATATCAAGAACATTAGAAAAAATACCACTACCACAGATTGCATCTGGTTTTCAAAGACTTAGTTGGTTTGAGCAAATGTGCGGATTTATAGCAATGGGTTACACATCTGATTTTAACAGCTTACAAAGTTTTGCAGACTTCTGGGGTATTCAAAGAAAAGCGCCTGCTTCTGGGGTAGACAGAGTGATTGATTATTTTTTAAATAAGGGTAATGACCATAACCTAGGAGAATCTGTCCTATGGCAACAAATTAATTCTGCGCGATGTAATTCTATCTATTTCTTACCCTCTGGAAAACTAGTTTCTTATAATAATCCCAGATTAAAACTAATAGGAAAACAACCTATACAAGGGTTATCATATGAACAAGCACAAGTTTGGCTATTAGCAATTGAAAAAACAGGTCACACCTTATCTTACACTGGTAAACAAATTGGTAAACAAATTGGTAGAAGTAATTCCTGGACATGTGAACAGATCAGAGTAATGGCAGAATTATTATGAATTAAAAATAAGGAGAAGTTTACTCTTCTCCAAAATCAAATCTTGCTCTGCCAAAACCTTTTCCACGTTTACCTTGCATGCCTTTTCCTTTGCCCATTGGACCTGGAAAATCATCGCCTAATTGCTCTCTAAGTTCTTTAGCAGTTTCATGGTCACCGTTTTGTCTAGCCTGATGCATCTGGACAACAATGTCAAAAACATCTTCTGACATTACTTCATGACCTTCTGGCAGATTATCAGAAGCTTCTAAATAAGCATCATAATCTCCTGAGTCAATGGCTGCTTTTACAGCTTCCATGTTTTCCCTATGTTCAGCTCTGTTTTCATGATGTTCAACTAACTTGTCAAAATTATCCTGAGTTAGTTTTTCCATCATCAGAGACTTCCAAGCATCAAAATCATTTGATTCAACTGCTTGTTTAATTTCTTCCCTGTCCTCTTCACTTACTCCTTTGTGCCATCCAAATGCACTTGCACTACCAGCTGCAGCTACAATGCCTACTAACATTAAAGCCAACAGCGCAAATATTGTTTTTCTTTTCATTTTCGTTTTTCCTCCATTATTATAGAGATTCTTAACAAATCTCATACAATATGATCCAGTTAATCATTTATAAAGAAGAACGACTGAAAATGTGCATCATTGGTCCACTTTTTTTATAAACTTTTATATAGTTTTTAGTCTTGGTGTAATTACAATGAACTTACCAATGCTAATAGGAATGCGTTTTTATTGGATTGAAACTATTTATTCTGCTATTGTTACGTTGTTTGTTTTCTTAATTTACTTGAAAACACGAGAAATGTACAAACTAACCGAACATCGCGGTATTAAATATTTTAGCTATACGTTCTTATTTTTCACAATTGCACATTTTTTTAAGTTTTTTTTTAGATTTTTTTTTAGATTTATTATGGAAAACCATTGGTTGTTTAAACCAGGCAAAGTCCCTCACTTGTTCGGAAATCATATTTTTATTTATACTAGTGTTATGGCAGGATTGTTTTTATTATATAGTCTAATATGGAAAAGAGTTAAACTAGATGAAAAGATAGTTACTGTTTTGTTTAATGCGATAGCACTGTTTGTATTAATACTTGATTTTATCAAAAGAAATCCGTTTGTACATATTGGTGTAATAACTGGTTTGTTTGGGCTTACATTATTAACCAGTATTGTGAAGAAGTTTAAATCAAAGAAAAAACATTCGTTTACTTTTGTATATCTGTTAATATTTTTAATCTGGATCTTAGATTTAGTTTCAATTGAAATTCCTAAGTTTATGCACGGATTTAGGTTAATTGTAACAGCAATATCTGCAATATTATATTTAGTAATCCTATGGAGAGTTTCTAAAAGGTCATCAAAACATGGCAAAAAAACGAGATAGGTTAGAAGTTATTTATGACATCCTGAAAATTATCCAGGAACATAAGAATTCAATAAAACCAACGCCTTTACTTAGATATTCTAATTTATCTTCACAACGATTCTCTGGATATTACAAAGAATTGTTAGAAAAAGAGTTTGTTAAAGAAATTCAAGATAAGAAAAATAAACGTTTCATTACCTTAACTGATAAAGGGTTTAAATATTTAGAGCGTTATAAATCTATAATTAGTTTTATAGATGACTTTGATTTGTGAAATAAGAAATGCTGCAATATTAGCAGCATCTGCTTTTGAACTCTTTACACATACTTTTACCTTGTTCTGTAAATTTAACTGAAAATCCGTTTTCATCACAGTCAAAGGTTGCGATTTCTTTGTCATCGCATACAATTTTACATTCTTTCATTTTTACCTCCGGACATCGTTTATCCGATATCGGTTATACGATACTTATTCTCCGCCAAGAATACTGCAGGTCTGTTAGACCCGCAGATGAATTGGCTTA
>CAZEKF010000012.1:0-58872 GCA_964512765.1 uncultured Methanosarcinales archaeon | reverse complement strand
CGCAGAGTAGCGAAGCGGAAGGGGATTATAAGGGGTGTCCCCTTATTTCATTTTTTACAGATTTATGAAGCACTACATCAATCTTTTCTTCTTCTTGTTCAAGTATGTCTTCTTTTTTAAGAACTGTGTTGAGTTTATTAATAATAAGATTTAATTTTTTATCAATTTGGTCGATTCTTGCGTCAGATGCCATTTAACATCACCTTATTAAAATTAGGATAGTTTGGGTATATAAATTTTATTAAAAAATAAAAAAAGAAAACGCCGTGGGTGGGACTTTCATAAGCTTAGGCATTTCCTAAAGGCTTGATTTGAACCCACAATTCCGTAAGGAACAGGATTAGCAATCCTGCGCAATACCAGATTATGCGACCGCGGCATGAGTTTTTTTACGAACGCCAAGGTTGCATGACAGCAAATCTATGATTTGTGCTTTATGCGACCGCGGCATTTAATTATGTCAGGTTTCGTAACCTCGACACATCATTCAGAGAATAAAAGTTAGTTTTTATATTTTTCTTATCTGTGGAATAAGAACAACTATCCATTACGTTCAATGGCAAGGTCGTGCGCTTTTTTATAATTCTCTGCTAAAACACTCCAGTCAGCTGTATCTGCAAGGTTTTTAGCTTTTAATTTATTTTCAATTCGGTCTTGTTTATTACCGTCAGTGAACCTCTTAAATATTTCAGTTAATCCTTGCACAATTTCTTCGTAAGGTTTGTTTTGCCTTTCAAGAACATAAATACCAGGATTTTTTTTATCAGCGCTTTGTTTTTGTATATATCTACCAAACCCTGCAAGGTCTGTTGTTACAGACGCAACGCCTAATGCGCCAGTTTCCATTGGCGTGTACCCCCAAGGCTCATAATATGACGGAAACACACCTAAATGACTAGCCATGATAGCTTCATAATAATTTAAATCTGTTAAATGGTCCGCACCAGTTAAATAAATTGGATAGAATATAATTTTAACTTTATCATCTTTATCATTACTTAATTTACATCTCTTCATGGTTTTTAACACAATGTCATCATGCTCGTTGTACAGGTTATGTGTACATAATGGTGGTTTACCTTGTTTCTTGAAACGGGCAATCCGTTTTTGGTTTTGTTTAACTAAAGATTTTCCTAATAAAAACTCAGCATTTAACTCTTTATTTCCAATCAAACCATACACAATTTTACTACGCAGTTCTTCAACAATGTCATGAACAGAATCGTCAATGTCCTCATACAAAGTTTTATTTTCCATTATTTCTGGCTTAATTTCTTTTACACCAGTTGGAACCCAGATAATAGCAACAATAGTTTTTTCAGATTTATTTTTTATAAGTTCTTCATTTAATTTGCCTAAAGCTTTAATAAATATGTCAACGCCTTTATTTTGAAACTCGTACCTTCCTGCTAAGAAAAATATCAAAGTGTCATCAAGCTCGAACTGATAATACGGGAAAAAATAAAACATCAAGAACCGTTTTATCTTATCTTTTAACAGTTTGTGTTTGACAGACGCATCGTCAAATGTAGGAAATGATTTAGTGTCCAAGCCGTTTGGTAGTAAAACATCTGGACTTTTACCAAGTAAATGCGTTGCTTCTAACCCAGTAATCTCTGATACTGTTGTAAACGCGTCTGCACTATGCGCGCACGCTTTTTCAGTGTAAAACTTTGACTGGACATTAAATTTGTAAGCTTGTTCTTCAGGGTTTAGTTTATCAATCTGACCGTAAAGGTCAACATTATTAGTTGCCAAGGTTCTTCCTAACATTGTAGCATGTGTCGTGAACACGCAACCAATTTTAACTTGTCTCGACTTTAAATATAACTGTGCACCACCTGCCATCCATTCATGAAACTGTGCAGCTATCTTTGCTTCACCAAGTTTGTTTTTTATTTGTTCAAGTAACATACCTACACACGTGCTCCATAATATTGGTTCGTCATAATCATGGAACTGAGTGTCTAATGAATCTATTTTGTAATTGTCCCAGTTTTCTTTTTTTATATTATTTAAGTTATGTTGATAATTTGAATAATCAACCAAAATTGTGTTTGGCTCGCCTTCAGTTAACCATACACCAAAGTGACAGGTTATACCTATTTTATGAAGATTCTCAAATATTTCTTTTATAAAATCAGGTATTTCTTTTTCCTGGAACTTGTCAGAAATGTTTTTACCAGGAAAATATGGGCCAATAGCATAATAATTTGAATAATATTTTAGCATTGGAAGAATCTTTGATGTTATAACAGTGTAAATACCGCCTACTTTGTTACAAACTTCCCAGGACACTTCAAAAAAATAGTCAGCTGTCATTGTGGTAGTAATATCCTCGACATTATTAGTCCTATTAAGATACCTATTGCAAGACCGTACATGAACTCTCTTGCCAGATCCCATGAAAAATGTTTCCATAACAAACTGTTAGTGTCTTGTTTTGATATACCTTTAATCATGACGTCAATGTCTGGTTGAGGCGCTTTGTCTGGATCGTCAAGGTACTTTTCTAAAAAAGTTATTGTGTTTTTTCTTGACTTTGCTTTTCTAAGTTTTTCAGAAAGTTCTTTTAGACCCATGACATGATAAATCCAGTCAGTAAAATAATTATTATCATCATTTACATAATTAGAATAATCACTATCATTCATATGTTTAAGTTCATAAAGAAGTTCGTTAAGGTTAATTATTCGTTTGCCTTTGTATACAAAAGCTTTTTCATAAGGAACACTCATTTATTCCCACCTCTTTTTTTGTAATCATAAGTATTTGTTTGTTATGTACCTAAATATTGTTAATTCCATTTCTTTTATATTTTTTGTTAATTTTAGGTCTTTTGCAAGCTCTGGTTCCTTTAACACATTTTTAACCCAGTCAGCAAAATCATTCCTGCTACCATTAACATGATGATCAAAAACCCAGTCATTCATTGTTTCAAACGCATTAGCTAATTCTTTTAAATTTTTTAAAGGAACTCCTGTCACAAGTACAAAATATTTTTCAGGGCTAGCATTTTTTATTGTTTTTTTAGGCATTTTTCACTAATAAACTCGGTTGTTCAGATATGTTTAGATCTCCTTTTTTGTTAAGGCGTTTTGCAATGTCATTTAATATGTTCATGAACGACATGTATGAATCATACGGTGTGTCATACGGATTAAAATATTTGTGAACATCACCGTCACTAAAATATTTCGTGCACATGTAATAATAGTGGTCACTTACTTGCAGTTTTCTCCAATCCTCTAATAATTTTTTGTTTTTAGATTTTTTGATGATGTTTTCCATCTCATATAGTTCTTTTATTGCAGTCTGCTGCATTTTATTGCCAAGCCATGCAGATAGATCACGTTCAACATCTGCCCATGAAATAGGATGGTGTATGTCAAGCTCTTCAACAGGTTTATCTTTTGCAATTTCGCTTGGTGTTTTAAACTGAATTTTTTTGTTAAGTAACTCTTCAGGCAGTTTTGTCATGAAATTAAATATACCTGTATCCTCCCATTGATGTTCACCAAAAGTTTCATAGTCCATAAATAAGTTAATATTATCTCCATTAGCTGAGTCTAGCCATGACACAAACTTCTCAGTTTTTAATGGCCATTCGTTCCATCCTTTGTTTGAGAATCTAAATGCGATGTCATCGCTTAGTTTATAATTTTTTAATAATAATTTTAGGTTTTTAGTGGTTTTTGCTTTGTACAAATAATTTGGTGATTTATGTCCGAGAACATGGTCAGCACCTTCTGCTAAGATCCCTTTATAACCCATTTTTTCAATATGATGTGCCAATTCATTGTTAAAAATTAATTCAGTATTTCTGAATATTTTTGGAGATTGGTTGAACAATTTGTTTATTAGATTCTTGTGCATCTTTACTTGTTCTTTAAACTCCTCTTTTGAATATAAGAACGCAAGGCTATGATAATACGTCTCTGATAAAAACTCAACACAACCTGTTTTATTAAGCGCAATAAAACTTTTTAACACTTCTGGAGAATATTTCTTAAACTGTTCAATTGCAACGCCAGTGATTGAGTAAGCGATTTTGAATTTTCCTTTATGCTGTTTGATTAGTTTTAACATTAGATTGTTAGTTGGTAAATAACATTTTTTTGCAACTTTTTGCATGATTTTTTTATTAAGATTATCATCAAAATAATCACTGTGTTTGCCAATGTCAAACACTCTATATTTCTTTAACCTATACGGCTGGTGTACTTGAAAATAAAAACACACGTTTTTCATGATACAACACCTTTGTATAAGTTAACACATTTCTCAGCTGCATTGTCCCATGTTATTTTCTGAACATCAGTGAATCCGTGCTCAACTAAACACGAGTTAAGATTATCATAATGCAAGACAGATACAATCTTGTTAGTCATTTCATCAATGTCCCAAAAATCAACTTTTAATGCATTTGTTAAGACTTCTGACACACCAGAAGTTTTTGAAATTAAAACAGGAGTATTATTTCTTAGAGCTTCTAAAGGTGTTATTCCAAATGGTTCAGACACAGACGGCATCACGTACAGATCTGCCATCTGGTATGCTTTGTCAACATCATCACCTTTTAAATGACCAGTGAACAATACATTTTTTGCAATGCCCAAATCTGCTGCTTTATCAATCATTTTCCCGTACATTTCACCACTTCCAGCTACAACAAATTTCACGTCAGGCATCATATCCAAGACTTTTTTTGCTGATTCAATAAAATATTCAGGTCCTTTTTGTAATGTTAACCTCCCAAGAAATAACACAATTTTATCTTTTGTTTTAAACATTGGACTTTCCATATTGCCCATTTCAACACCGTTATGAACAACGTGCACTTTACTACTTGGAATTCCGTATTTCTTAACCACCATGTTTTTTGTATAATTGCTTACTGCAATAACTTTATCAGCATGGTGCATGCCTTGTTTCTCAATATCATATACTAACTGGTTTGGATTTCCTCCTGTACGATCAAAATCAGTGGCATGAATATGCACAACTAAAGGTTTTCCTGAGGCTTTTTTAGCTGCAATACCTGCTTTATACGTCATCCAGTCATGGCAGTGTATAACATCAAAATCTTCAGAATTTGCAATGATTTTGGCTTTCTTAGCATATCTTTTGACTTCGTTTATTAAATCTCTGCCGTATAATTCAAGCTCTGGATTGTTATTAGAATATTGCATACTATACTCTTCTACACTTACATAAGGAACAAGAGATGAATCAACAAATTTAATGTCAAGACTTCCGATGTCAACGTCATCTGCTGTGATAATGGTAAGATGGTCATGGTCAGGATTTTTTTTAGGTAGAACTAGTTTAATATTAACACCTTTTTTGCTTAAGGCTTTTGTTAATCCATAACATGCAGTACCAAGACCGCCTCGATTATTTGGAGGAAATTCCCACCCAAACATAAGTATCTTCATAATAATATTCCCCAAATTAGACCATTCTTCACCAAAATCACACCTCTTTTTCCCACTTTCATGAAAGCCTATATAATTTAGAGTTGGTTCAGTCGGCTATAAAAATGTTTCTATAAATCACGTAATTTATGCATCTAATTAAATGGTTAGTTAACTTCTTTAATTAAAGAACTTTAATGCTTTTAGAAAGATTTAAATATTATATTCGTTTTTATTGTGTTTATGGAAGTAGAAACACTGTTTTCTGACTCAAAATGGCGTATTTTAACAGAATTATCTCACAAGCCTTTGTCGCCTAGTGAACTTGCTAAGAGAACAGGGACGTCAATGGCTAACATTAGCACACAGATTAGGTTGTTAGAAGCACTTGGTTTTGTTGAAAAACAAAGGTTGAGTAACATAGCTAAAGGCAAACCCAGGAAACGATATTCATTAAAAAAACAGTTTGCTTACATGATTCTTGCAACAAATTTAACAGCTGGTAAAAAACTCTTTAGTTTGGATAATGATTCATTGTTTTTCTTTAATGTTTGGCTGATTAATGATCAGTATGCCCCTTATGTTTTGATTAAGCTTTATAGTCAGTTTAATTTGGAAAATGTTAATGCAATAGGCTATTTAGGTATAAGAGGACATGAGTTGGAGATTGTTGTTATTGATGACAAACCTGAGAGTTTACATTATTTGAATGAAAAACAAATCACTTTTAAAGATAAAACATACAAGATTAAGGCTTATGTTCACAAACCAAATGAGTTTGTTAATGGAGTAAAGCATAAAGAGGAATATTTTACTTCAATTATAAAAAAAGTCTTTATTGTATCAGACAAAGATAATGTATTAACTAAATTGAAAAAAGGTGTAGAATGAATAAACTTAACACAATTATAAACTCAATGCCATTCAAAGAACTAAAAGCTATTGAAAAGGATCTTTATGAAGGTAACATTGGGAAATTAATCAAAGACAGGTTGAATAAGTTTGAACATGATGCATTATGCCCTACTTGTGGTAATGTTGAGTCAAAGCCAAGATATACTCTAATCTTTGGCAGAGATGATTTTAAGAAAAAAGCTAATTTTTGCGGTCTGGATTGTTTAAGGTTTTTTGTTGAAAAGTTAGAAAAGGAAAAAGAAATATTAAGATAATTTTTGGACTATTTTTTATTAATTTGCAGTTTTTAGAGGGTATTTAGACGCTAAAATATCGTAAAGTATTTATATGACTACTACTCCACATTTTCTAGATTGTGATTCGGGGTGTCGTATTAATTTACGTACTACCTTTTAGAATAGTAAAAAAGGGGTTGACAAGGGGTGCGTTGTAAGAGTAATACAAATGCAAAAGATAGTAGTGTAACTAAGGTGACTACTATCATATTTCTTTCAATTATTTGTATCTATATAGTCCTGGCAGAAACCAATCTTACTAATTCTACTAACTTTACAAATCTTGATAATATCACAATTTCTAATAATTTCAGCTTAAATCTGAGTGTTAATGAAACTCTTTTTAATGTCTCAATTAATGATACTCAATTAAACTCTTCAGTTAATGAAACACCACAAAATGATTCCACTATTTCTGAATTAAATCTAACAGAGAACACGACACAAACTGAAAATACAACAAACATTACTAATTCTACGCCCAACATTACAGTTGAAATTAATGAAAGTATTGAACCAAATGAGTTTGTTGAAGAACCACCAGTCGAAGAAGATGCTCCTGTTGAAATTGAACATATTGAAGAACCAGTCATTGTTGAAGAAATAGAACCTCAAGAGAAAAATATACTTATGAGATTAAAAGACTTTTTTGTTAGTGCATTATCAGTTATTTCTGGTGAAAATGTTAAGATAAGTACAGTTCTTGTTAATGTTGATGATGAACCTATCCCGAACCAACCAGTTTCATTATTTCTAGATGAGACATTACAAGAAACTGAACTAACAGACAAAATAGGTTTTGTTGAGTTTGACCTTAACACTACATTCATTATTCCAGCTGAATATCTGCTTAATCTTAGTTACCCTGGCCAAAGAACAATAATTAACCAGGAAACAATTGTTTATCAACCGTTTTCGCATGCAGTTAATTTTTCAGTCCTTGCACCTGTTGAAGATGTTAATGTTACAGATGAAATAGTAGGTAGAGTGGAAATATTGAAACCTGTTAAAAAACTTAAGACAATAAAGTCAAATACAGTTTTAGAAAATTATGAAGTTAATTTGTCAAATGCAATTAATTATTCAGTCATTAAAAAAGACAAGAAATCAGTTAGGACTAAGAAAAATAATTCTAAGAATCCGGGTTCTGTTCAAGCTTCTAATAGAAAACTGTTGATTAAAGACAAGTTTCATGAGCTTGAGATCGAATATTACACACCTGGTCCAGACGCATTATTTGAAAACACAGAAAACGGGAAAAGGATAACAGTATCGTCAGATGAACATTACACAAATATTCTAGCTTATTCTGAGATTGAAGACACCCATCTTGAGAATGTTGAATTGGTTCATGTTGAAGGGGACACAAAAGAAACTGTTGAGTTCACACCTTACGATCATAATCAAAACAGTTTGATAGATTACATTGAATGGACAATACCTCATTTATCAACTGAAGTTTATGAAGTTGTTTATTCAATGAGTGCGATTGGCGCAACAGGCAGTATTAATTTTACATCAATGACACCTGCAAATGGAACATCTCAATCAGCAACAAGTGTTGAGATTAATGTATCAGTATCATTAGAAAATCTAAGTGAAATCAAATATAATTGGAACACTACAAATTACACAATGTACGATGATTCTTTGGTTCTGATGATGAACTTTGATAATGTATCTGCATTGAGAGAAAATGATACGCATGTGTTTGATATGACTAGTGTTGAGAACAATGGCACTGCTTTTGGTTCTATTGTTTGGAATTCAACAGGTATGTATGGCGGAGCGTTTGATTTTGACGGTAGTGATGACCAGATAAATGTTTCTTCAACATTTGGTATTACTACAAGTAATTTTTCAGTTAGTTTATGGGTTAATTTGGATTCAGTATCTGAAGGTGGAGCGTTTGTAAAGATTGGTGACGGTGGCACTGGATTTGGCATTGGTGTAGGAAGTACAAACTACGATGATACAGGAAATGATTTAATTTTGCTTTATGAATTCGCAAGATGGATTGATACAAACGATGCAATTGGAACAGGATGGCATCATGTTGCCATGACAGTTAACCATAGCGGATATCCAGAAGCGTTTATAGACGGAGTATCTGTGTACAGTGACTCAACTGGAGCAGGTCTTACACCTACATCAAGTATAACACAAATAGGTGGGTACGCAGCAAGGCATGCCGATTGTATGATAGATGAGTTAAGAATATGGAACAGAACTTTGAATGCTTCTGAAATCTATCAACAATATGTTTCAAACCTGAATAAATTCAATTCAACACAATGGTATTTATATGTTAACCAAAGTAAAAACTCAACCACTGGATTGGATGAAGAAACATACACTTATTATGCATATGCAAAGGATACATCAAATAATGAAAACCAGACAGAAATACGAACCATATCAATAAATTCAACGTATCCGTCATGGTCAAATAATGAAACTAATTTGACTAGTACAGTTAATGTTGGTAGCACAGTTTATTTTAATATCACGCTCAACGATACAAATCCTGACAAGTATATTTTTAGTTGGTATAACGGTTCTACATGGGCAAACGACACCCCGAACAGTTATACCAATGGTCAGGAGATTCAAGTTAACAAAACAATTCCTGCTAGTCCTATTTATTGGAAATGGTACATTAATAACACTGCAGGTAACCTTAACCAGACACCTGTCTGGGAAGTTACCTTACAATCTGGCATTGGTATTGTTCTTGTTGAACCAACCTCAACCACTAACGCCTCTCAAAATAATTCATTTAATGTAATTGTTAATGTGAGTTGTATTGGTGGTGTTGATTGCGGTGAAATTAATGTTACTTTGAACACTGAATCTCAGTATGTGTTTGATTATTTTGACACTGGAAGTTTTGCTGAAGATTTCTGGACAACTTACAGTAGTGATGCAGTGAACGGTAACATTGGAGTAAGTGGTGCTGTTAACCACTCAGCTAATTATTCAGTATTAGCTGATACAGCAGACGGCTATACTAACCTTAACGAGCTTATAACTAACTTTGATTTCACTGGTTACGATTATGTTTACTTAGACTTTTACTGGAGAGAAGCTCCGGACGGTGATGATCTTAACGCAGGTGCAGATCATTCAGAACATCATAATTCTGACGCTGTTTATTACACATGCAATGGCACGTACTGGTATCATTTAGTAGACGCGCCTGGTGATTTTACTTCATGGACACAGCAACAAATAAACATAACATCTGACCCGGATTTCTGTGGTACAATTGATGAGAATTTTAAGATTAAATTTACACAGTATGATAACACAGCATGGCCAACTGATGGTATTGCATGGGATACAATTAAAATAAGTTTAGCATCTGGTAACACTGGAATTGTTTCAACAGATGCGCCAACCAAGCCGTTTTATACAAACATGAGTTCTAACCCGTACAATATTTCGCTTAACAGAGGTGAGACTGAATTGGTTACATTCTGGGTGAACGCTACAGGTGTTGTTAACAATACGTACACGTTCTATGTTACAGCAAACAGGACAAGTTTAATGTCAGATTCTAACATTACATCTGGGTTTAATTTAACAATTGTTGAACCTGATACAACCAACCCATTCTGGAGAAACAATGAAACTAATTTAACCAGTACTACAGCTATAGGGAGTGTTGTTTATTTTAACATTACTGTTAATGAATCAAACCCTGACACATACACTTTTAGCTGGTACAATGGCAGTGTATGGCAAAACGATACTCCTCAAAGTTATACGCACGGCCAGGAAATTCAAGTTAACAAGACAATAGTAGCTACCCCAATTAATTGGACCTGGTACTTTAACGACACTTCTGGTAACCTTAACCAGACACCAGTATGGAGCATGACGCTTGATTCATTTATTGGACTTGAACTAATAAGTTCAAGCAGTAATCTGGATATAACACAATATTACATGTTTAATGTAACTGTTAATGTGAGCTGTTACGGTGAAATAGACTGTGGTGAGATTAATGTATCATTAGACCCGTCAGGAGTGATAAATTATACTTTTACAACTTGTACAGCTACAGGAATGACAGGGCCTAACCAATCATTGTGTGACACTAATTATTCAGGTACAACATTGGAGAGTCTTGTAACAATAGGTGACGGTATCCAGAACTGGACAGTTCCTAACACAGGTGAATATAATATTGAAGTTGCAGGCGCAGCAGGCGGGCCAGGTAGTTCATACACAGGCGGTCTAGGCGCACGAATGATTGGGAACTTTAACCTGACAGGTGGAGATGTTTTGAAGATATTAGTTGGCCAGACAGGAGGTAGCGGAGGTTCTTATAAAGCAGGAGGAGGAGGAGGAGGGTCGTTTGTTACTTTAGCCAATAACTCTGCATTAATCGTTGCTGGGGGAGGTGGCGGAGGCGGCGGAAACAGTAACGCAGCAAACGGTCAGTCAGGGTCAAACGAAACTTCAGGTGGGACAGGGTCTCAAGGATCTTTTGCTGGTGGCGCAAATGGTAATGGTGGCCAGGCAAGTGCAGGTTCAGGCGGTGGCGGAGGTCTCAACGGTAAAGGTAACTCTACGTCGTGTACAAGTGACGAAGGTATAGCTTTTGTAAACGGTGGCACAGGCGGCCAGGGAGGAGCATGCGCAGCTGGCGGTGGCGACGGTGGTTTTGGCGGAGGGTCAGGCGGTGAATGGTGCTGCCAAGGTGCAACAGGAGCTGGAGGTGGTTATTCAGGTGGCGGAGGTACTAATAGCAACGGTGTAGCAGGCGGCGGAGGTTCTTACAATTCAGGCGGTAGCCAGAATAATACAGCAGGACTGAATTCTGGAGCAGGGTACGTACGAATAATAAGGTTAAGTGCTGTTAAATCAGGACTTGTGTCAACAAATACAAGTGCAACTCCTTTTTACACGAATATTTCTGTTAACCCTTATAACATTTCCTTGAACTCTGGAGAAAGTGAAATAGTAACATTCTGGGTGAATGCAACAGGATCGCAGAATACTGTTCATGAATTTTATGTTTACGCTAACAAGACAACCAAAATGTCGAATTCAAACGAAACAACAAAATGGAACATGACAATAATTCCGCCAGATACAACTGATCCGTTATGGTTTAACAATGAAACAGATTTAACAACTAACATATCTCTTGGCACAATAGTTTATTTCAACATAACTGTTAATGAAACTAATCCTGACAAGTACATATTTAGCTTCTTTAATGGTACAACATGGATAAACGACACGCCTGTTTCATACACAGACGGTGAAGAAATTCAGGTTACAAAAAACATCACCTCTAGTCCTGTTTACTGGACATGGTACTTTAACGATACATGGGGAAACCTTAACCAGACAACTGAATGGTCAACTGTATTGGAATCAACCATAGGTTTAGAACTTATGTATCCGTTAACGCACGTGAACGTTACTCAGAATGAGTTTTTTAATGTAACAGTTAATGTCAGTTGTCCAAGTTCTGCAGCGTGTAGAGAGATTAATGTTACATTAGACCCTGCAAGCACACCAATTTCTTGCAAAGAAATCCTTGACGTAGGAAACAGTGTTGGAGATGGTATGTACACAATATATCCGTACAATAACGCAACCACTGCCCAAGTATTTTGTGACATGACAACAGATGACGGTGGTTGGACAATGGTGTTTGCTGGTCTTGGTTCGAATACTACTTTTAAATCTACTTGGTCAGGATGGTTCACTGTAGGATCAACAATTGATTCTGTTAACAAAACAACTCAAGGAAAAAGTGTTGCTTATGACACAGTTCCAGTGGATGACCTGATGTTAGAATCTAATTATAGTACAGACGGGAAAATTATGGCTCATCTTAATTTGAGTTATGATGCACTAATTAATTTGACAGGTCCTGATCCTGGAAATAATAATGGTAATGATTCATGGGATGGGGGATTGAGAGGGAATTATCCGAGTTATAACCGGTCAGGATCGTATTTTGATAATGATTGGATAAAAATATGGCACGGTGACGGTCAAGTTGGCGGAGATGCAAATGATCGTGCAGTGTTTTCTACGTCCACTGACGCGCACGGTGACTGGAACACTAGGGAAGGCGGGATAGGTAGTGAAATGAGAGTTGCTGGGCCAAACGCAGCTGACTGGTATTATGTTTATGTAAGAGAAAATGTTACATACACAGCTAACAAAGGAGGTATCATAGAAACAAATGTTTCAGCAACACCGTTCTATACAAACATGTCTACAAACCCGTACAATATTTCGCTTGATGCTGGAGAAAGTGAAATTGTTACTTTCTGGGTAAACGCTTCTGGTAACGGCAACCAGGAGTACGTATTCTTTGTTTATGCAAACAAAACATCCAGAATGTCAGAAAGTAATATAACAAGCACATGGAACGTTACAATAATTGATAACACAACACCTATTATTAATTATCAGGAACCTACTTTATCTAACGACACTACGTATGCGCAGAATTTTATTACTATAAATGTAACTGTAATAGATTCGCATTTGTCAACTATAGTGCATAGTATTTATAACACAACTGGTGGTTTGGTAACTTCTGCAACACATACTTCTTCGCCAGGATTTAGTAATTTCACAAGCCTTGCAGACGGAACTTATTATTTTAATTCAACAGCAACTGACACTGCGAGTAATAGTAATACAACAGCAACAAGAGTTGTTACACTGGACACAACACCGCCACAGACAAGTTATATTGATCCAACTCCGGATAATGATTCAAGACAACCTGAAGATTCGTTTATTATAAATGCGTCTATTGTTGAATCACAGATTGAAGATATAAAGTATGAATGGAACAGAACCAATTACACGATGTATAATGATTCTTTGGTGTTAATGTATAACTTTGACAATGTTTCTGCGTTAAATGAAAATGATACTTTTGTAGTTGACGCTAGCCAGTATGGTAACAATGGGACTGTTACTAATGCATTAGTTAACACAACAGATTGTAGGTCTGGATATTGTAGATACTTTGACGGTGACGGTGATTTTATTAACTCTGGTACAGACTCTTCCTTGAACTTTGGCACAAATCCATTCACAGTATCGTTATGGTTTAAGAAAACAGGTGCAGTATCTGCAACTGAAGAGTTGATTGGTAAAAGAGTAGCTGGAAGTGGAAACTATGAAATACAAATAGATTCAGGCGGAGATATTTATGCATATCTTGAACAGTCAGGTTCAACTACTGTTATGGATACAAATTTTGATGTGAGTTCAAATTTGAACCAATGGAACCATGTATTAATGACAAGGTATAGTGGAAACGCGTATTTGTACGTGAACGGAATCTTAAAAATAACTAATGTTTCAACGCATAATGTAAATTCATCCAATCCATTACAAATTGGAAGAGATGTTGCAGGTTCAAATGAATATTTCAATGGGAGCATTGACGAAATTAAGATATGGAATGTTGGATTTACAGGTGATCAAGTATACCAGGAATATGTTTCTAATTTAAAGAAACTCAACTCAACTAACTGGGAACTGTATGTGAACCAAAGTAAGAACGCAACAGTTGATTTGGGAGAAGGTAACTACACATATAATGTTCACGCTTCAGACATTTATAATAACACTAACAACACAGTTGAAAGACTAATAATAATTGACTGGACCTTGCCTGTGTTCACTAATTTTACAAACCAGACATTTGAACACGCGTACGGTGTTGCGTATGATATTAATGCCACTGATAACAATAGTATAAGTTGTTTTAATGTTAGTGACACGTTTAACTTCACAATTAATTGTTCAGGTTATCTAACAAATAATACTGGGTTAGCAAACGGACTGTACTGGATAAATGTCACAATGAATGATACAGCTAATAACGAATATTCGGGTTTGATGTGGGTTAATATAACAGATACACTTGCTCCGGATTTCACAACAATTGCTAACTTGACACAAGAGTATAAAGTTAACCTGAACTATACAATACTTGCCAATGATTCTAACAATGTAAGCTGTTACTGGGTCAACGACACAACTAACTTCAATGTAAATTGTACTGGATATTTCACAAACAATACTTTGCTCAGTCTTGGCTTACACATGTTAAACATTTCTGTTAACGATACTGTTGGTAATGATAATTCTACAATTATCTGGGTGAATGTTACTGATACTGTTGCTTCTCAGATTAGTTTTGCATCAGACACTCCTAGCAATGACACTAAACAATCACAAACAACGTTCATTGTTAATGTTACAATTGTTGAAGAAGATCTTGGTGAAATAGTGTATAACTGGAACTACACAACTGACACAGACCTGACTATTTACAATAACTCTTTAGTTTTAATGTATAACTTTGATAATATTTCTGTTTTAGGTGAAAATAACACCCATATTGTTGACGTTACAGAGAATGGATATAACGGAACAGTCTCTGGCGCGATTTTGAATTTGACAGAGGGTAGGTATGAAGGCGCGTATGAGTTTGACGGTTCTGACGATTTCATTAATGTTAGCGGACTGCCAGGAGCTATTACATATTCAATGTGGTTAAAACAAAACAATGTATGGAGTTACTATGTTAATTCGTCAGGAACAATGTATGTTAATGGTTCAGTAACTACTGATACTATAAATTTACCAATCCATAACAATTCAGGTGAAGTCATAATAGGACAGTATGAAAACAATAGTTATTTCACAGGCATGATTGATGAAGTTAGAATATGGAACATAAGTTTAACAGCTGATGAAGTTAACTTACATTATTTATCAAATTTAAACAGGTTTGGAACATTTAACTGGACCTTGTGGATAAACCAGTCAAAGAATTCGTCTAATACATTAGACCAGGGATATTATACTTATCAGGCAATTGTTAATGATTTACGGTCAAACCAGAACAGTACAGAAACAAGGTTAATTCTTATTGATACTGCTGCGCCAGTGTTTATAGATATTAATAATCAGTCAACGTTTGAAGATGATTCTTTCTTGTATGGTATTAACTCAACAGACGTGTATAATGTAAGTTGTTACAAAGTTAATGATACTGTTAATTTCAAAATAAATTGTTCAGGACATCTTGAAAATAATGTTACATTTAATCAGAGCCATGTTATGTTACACTGGCTTAACATTACTGTTAATGACACTGCAGGGAATGAAAATTCGCGGTTAATGTGGGTTAATATAACTGATAAAGGTAGATTGGGTGTTGAACTGATTTATCCGACAGGCAATATCAATGTTTCACAGCACAATTTTTTCAACGTGACAGTGAATGTAAGTTGCGTTGACAATGGTTGCGGTGAAATAAATGTTACACTAGATCCGCAAAGTACAACTGTTATTTTCTCAGATGATTTTGAAAGTGGTGAAGGTGATTGGACGCACGGTATTTCTTTAACAAGAGATGAGTGGGAGCATGGCGAACCAACGCACGGAGCGTCTGCATATTCAGGCGATAATGTTTGGGCAACAAAACTGGCGAGTGATTATGCATATGGTGGCGGTAAATACTGGTTAAAATCACCTGTGTTTAGTTTGGTTGGTTATACAAATGTTACATTATCATTCATGAACTGGTATTTAACAGAAACGTGTTGCGACGGTGGTATTGTTGAAGCTTCAGCTGATAATTCAACCTGGACAAAAATTAATCCAAACGGTGGTTATCCAGGTAGTGGTTACGGTACTTGGGAACCTGACTATGCAGGTTCAGGTAACAGTTGGGCTGAAGCAGTGTTTAATTTAAGTGCCTATGAAGATAATGAAACTGTTTACATTAGGTTTCATTTTGGTGCAGATGGATCAGTTGACACAGACGGATGGTACATTGATGATGTTAGTGTAACAGGAATTCCAGCTGGGAAAGGTACTATGTCAACAAATTCAAGCACAACACCGTTTTATACTAATACAACTAATCCTAATAACATTACACTTGTTAACGGCGAGTCTGTGATAATAACATGGTACGTGAACGCGTCTGGAGATGCAAGTACAACCACAACACACGAATTTTTCGTTTATGCGAACAGAACATCTGACGTCCCAGTTGGAAACACAACTTCTATTTGGAACGTAACAATATTAGACATGACTTTGCCAGTGTTCACAGATTTTAGTAACCAAACAATTGAATATCAATATGCTCTGTCACATGACATTAACGCAACAGATTATAATGACATTGAAGGTTTTACTGTTAATACTACAGCGTTTGCTATTAATTCTTCAGGTGTCCTAACTAATAATACACATTTGAATGTTAGTTTTTACTCGCTGAACATTACTGTTAACGACACTCACGATAATCAAGATTCAATTATTTTATGGGTGAACGTTACAAGCACAACCTTGCCGCAGTTTAACAACATTGAAAACCAGACTATATCTTATGGCTATGATTTTGAATATAATGTTAATGCAACTGACATGAGCGGAATAAGTTGCTTCAGTGTTAATGATACAACTTTGTTTACTATAAATTGTCAGGGTAGGTTGCAGAATAATACTATTCTGAATGAAAGTATATATTGGATAACTGTTACTGCGAACGATACAATAGGTAATGAGAATAATGTTAGTTTTTATGTTAATGTAACAGACCAAGACGTTGTTAAACCAGGAGTTAACATTACATATCCAACAAACGGTACATTGTTTAATTATACAACTTCATTAGTGAATTTAACAGTTACAACAACTGAAAACA
Organism: uncultured Methanosarcinales archaeon; assembly: GCA_964512765.1. Classification (GTDB taxonomy): domain Archaea; phylum Nanobdellota; class Nanobdellia; order Woesearchaeales; family GW2011-AR15; genus GW2011-AR15. Next base: position 41,539 of record CAZEKF010000012.1, on the reverse strand, counting down.
CGACGTGTTATTACAGTACAGATTCAGGAGTGAATAATATTACAATGGAAGGTAATGCTTCACTTACTGGATTTAACTCAACATTATCAGTTGTCCAAGGTACTAATTATACAGTTAATGTGTATTGTAATGATTCGCAAATGAACTGGAACAATACACAGTATACAATGTTTACAGTTGACTCGCCGGATATTGGCATTTCTTTAGTGTACCCGATTACATCTATTAATGTGTCATACGGTGAATGGTTTAACATTAGCGTGAATGTAAGTTGTACAAGCCAGAACTGTGGCGAGATTAATGTTAGTTTAGATCCAGTTGTTGAATCAATTACTAACGGTGACTTTGAAACTGGTAGTATGTCTGGTTGGACTTTAAGTGGTCATGAAAACTGGACAGTGCAAGATTCTGAAGTTTATGAAGGTAGTTATTCTGCACAGTCTGGCGGGATAACGCATTCACAACAGTCCATTCTTCAGCAACAAGTAAGGTTAGGAGGTAACGGCACTTTAAGTTTCATGTGGAAAGTGTCCAGTGAATCTTTGTATGACATCTTAGGTTTCTGCGTTGACATGGACTATGGTGACGTAGGATGTCGTAAGTTAGCAGAAGGTGGTGAAGGAAACATTACGCCTATTAGCGGAGAGGTGAACTGGACCCTGGCAGAGATTGAACTTCCGGAAGGAGATCATACCTTGTTATGGTATTATGCAAAAGACTCTTCATCTAGCTCAGGAAGTGACAAAGCATGGGTTGATAATGTTACAATTTATGCAGAAGGTGTTGTTAAAAGTGGTCTAATTACAGATAATTCGTCATCAAACACGTTCTGGACAAACACGTCCAACCCGTACAATATTACATTGAATGTTAATGAAAGTTCAATAGTTACGTTCTGGGTCAATGCAACAGGTAGACTGAACACAACACACGAATTTTTTGTGTACGCTAACACCACAGGACTTCCTATCAATGTTTCTGAAGAAAGTACAAGATGGAACATTACTATTCTTGACTTGACATCTCCAAGTCTAAGCTACGACGCAACAACAACTGCTAATGGCTCTTTTAATATGCAAACAAACATTACTGTTAATGTTAGTGTTTCTGACTCTTTCCTTGACACTTTAACAATCAGGGTTTATAACTCAACTAGTCTAATGAACACAACAACTTCAACTCTTCTTCAGTTGACAGACTTACCTTATGGTACCTATTACATTAACGCAACTGCTAACGATACTTCTGGTAATCTTAACAATACAGTTACTCGGACAATTGTTTTAACAACACCTGCTTTAGGAATCTCAACTATTTATCCGACAGGTGATATTAATGTTTCACAGGACCAATGGTTTAATGTAACTGTTAATTTAACATGTCTTGACTATGACTGTGGTGACATTAATTTAACATTGGATCCTGCTAATAGCATTGAATGCGGTGGCATTACAAACTGTGACTTTAGCCAGTCAGGTGATTGTAGCGGTGAAGACGGTAACTGTACAAACATACCAGGATGGACATATTATGAAGTTACAGATGGTACTTATGAACGTGCACAGACCACGTCAAGTACAAACCCGTTCGGTGACAAAGGTAACTGGTTAGAGTTCAAGTCAACTTATGGCGGTTCTGGTAATACGCAATGGAAAGCGTACATTTACTCAGAAGAGTTTCCTGCGTACGCAGACTACATTACTTATAGTTTCAAAGGCGACGAGTACGACGAATGGGGCTATGGTTTAATGATATATGAAGAAGGTAATGAGACAGGCAACTTCCAGTTATTAGAATACAGATGTCCTTACACAGGCAGTTGGTCTGCTAGTGATGATGTGTGGGGAGGGTGTAATGATAATACTATTTATAATCCAGCTGCAATCATTGATAAAACTGTCCCGATTAATGCAAGTTTACAAGATAAAAGTATTAGGATAAAAGTTTGGACTGGCGACGGTGGGACAGGTGACCATGGTGAAGCAAGTCTGGATGATATTTGTTTATCATACTCAGATGGAACTTGTATTAGCTCAACAAAGTCAATAGTATCTACAATTGAAGGTACAATACCGTTCTATACAAACATCTCTTCTAACCCGTACACTGTTAACCTTAACGAGTCACAGTCACAAGTAGTCACGTTCTGGGTCAATGCAACAGGTAGACTGAACACAACATATGAATTTTACGCGTATGCAAACACTACATCAGATTTAAGCATTAATAATGAAACAATACATTGGAACGTTACAATATTAGATTTGACAGCGCCAGTTGTATCCTTTGACAATCCAACAACCAGTGCAGGATTTAATAACGTAACTCAAATAATTGTTAATATTAGTGCATCTGATACATATTTTGAGAATTTAACAACTTACTTGTATAATTCAACTGAACTTCTTAACACAACATTCACAGAAACTACAAACGTGTATTATATAATGACAACCCTAACAGACGGCACGTATTACATGAACGCGAGTGCAATGGATGAAAGTGGCAACATTGGTTATTCAGGTACGAGAGAAATTAACCTTGATAATGTTAAACCAGTGATTAATGTTACATTACCTGTTGATGGATTTAACACAAGTAACTCTAACATTAACTTTACATTTACAGTAACTGATAATTCAACAACTAACTGTACAGTGTTCAGGGATGAAACAGGTTCAGTTAACTATGTTACTGCTGTTAATAACGCATCTGTAAGTTCTGGAATTATTACAACAATGAACGCTGCAGGGTTTGTTAGCAGGAACTATTCATGGTACGTGTACTGTATTGATCAGGCGACTAATACAAACGAAACTGAGATAAGAGTTTTAACAGTTGACACTCCTGGTCCAGACATCACAGTAGATTCTCCGACTGCGAACGGCACGTTTGGTTACCTTGTCCAGATTAACACTGAAATAATAGACGAGTTATCAGGAGTTGATTCTGGCTGGTATTTCTTGTACAATAAATCTAACACAAGCCAGCAATTAGTAAATGGAACATTAAATAGTTCAAGTAACTGGGACTCGTCATGGGACTCGTCAGAATACTCAGGCGTGTACTGGACAGTTCTTTTGAATGTTAATGCAAATGATTCATTAGGCAACCTTGCGAGTAAGAATGTTACGTTTTATTTGGATAATACCAGACCTGCGATTTCGTTTATCAGACCAACGTCTGCACTAACATATTTCAACACAGACTTTAACTTGTCAGTGTACATCCAGGATAATTCATTTAATTACACATATTATAACATAACAAAAGCAGGTGCGCAGATACAGTATAATACTACATCGTTTGAACCAGCTAGAAGTAACCATACCTGGAATGACACGTTTAACGCAACCGCTGACGGAACTTATAACATTACAGTTTATGCAAGGGACATTGTTGATAACGCACTTAACATATCTGTATTGTTTGTCATGGACAGGACAGACCCAGAAATAGTTGTTCACTCGCCTGATAATGGATCATACATTGACGCAACTACTGTATTGTTTAACTGGACAGTTAACGATACAATTTCTACAGCGCTTAGTTGTAACCTTAATGTAGGAGATAGTATAAAAGAGTTAAGTTGTGTTAATGCAACATCTTGTAACTATACAATGGGTGGGTTTAGTGAAATACTATACAATTATAGTATCACTTGCTCAGATAACGCAACTAACTCAGTTACAACACTTGGTAATTTCACAATTGATAGAACTAATCCAACAATTTCACTAAGCACTGACACAACTATTGCAGGTAATCATTCGCAAGAATTTATTTTTGTTAATGTCACTGCATCAGACACTAACCTTGACACCTTAACAATTAATCTTTATAATTCAAGCTATGATTTGATTAACACGTCATCAGTCTCTGACACTAATTTAACCTTTAACATAACTGGTTTAACAGAAGGTACATATTATTTCAATGCAACTGCTAATGACAGTTATGGTCATTTGAACTTTACACCTATCAGAACAGTGTTCCTTGACTTTGTTAACCCTGTTGTTACTTTATCAGCTAATGATTCGAGTTTAGAATTTGGTTATGACTCAGTTTTCATTAACTGGTCAGTAACTGAGAACAATAATAATATTGTTAATTTGAACATTACAACATTTTCAGGATTTTTAATTTATAATTCAACAAATACAACTGACAATGTAACTTTAAATAGTAGTCATTTAGTAGCATTAGGCACGTACACTGTGTTGTTATACGCTGAAGACGTTGCTGGTAACGCTAACACTACAAACGTTACGTTTGGCGTTGACGATACCTTGTTTCCATCTATAGAAATTATTGATCCTGATACAGGCAATTATTCAAGGTCATGGATATATGTTAATGTTAGTGCAAATGATACAAGTCTTAGCCAGGTTATAATTAATGTTTACAACACAACCAGTTCAGTTAACCAAAGTACTGGAGCAAGTTCACCTTATTCAGTAAATTTCACTGGGCTTGGTGATGGGGTTTACTTCTACAACGCAACTGCTTGCGACGACACTAGATGTAACTCGTCTGAAACATATTCTATTGAGTTAGATATTACGGCACCCTCAATAGATTTCGACACAATAACTCCATCATCAAGTTATTTTTCCCAAAACAGTAACATACCAATAAATGTTACTGCGTCTGATGTTAGACTGGACACAATTAATATTAGTCTTTACAATTCAAGCTCTGTCTTGATTAATATATCAACAAGCCAAACCTCACCATTGTTTTATAACATCACTGGGTTAATTGATGGTGTTTATTATTTTAATGCATCAGCAAACGATACACTGAGTAATATTAATTATACTACGACACGGACAATAACTTTAGATGCAACAATTCCGAGCATTAGTTATTCAACAGGTACAGCTACCAATAACTCTTATTTGGCCCAAGATAATGTATACCTTAATGTATCAGCAAGTGATACTAACCAAGTTAACATTACATTTTCATTGTACAATCAAAGCATGTCTGAGATAAACAGTTCAACAAAAAAAGCAACTATAAGAAACATTAATTTCACTTCATTATCAGATGGAGTATATTATTATAATGTCACTTACAGAGATTCTGCTGCTAATGAAAACACTACTGTAACTAGGACAATTACTTTGGATAATGTCAATCCAACTATTAACATAAATAATCCAAGTAATAATGCCAGTGTGTCAGACTCAAGTCTTAATATTACATACACAGTTAATGATTCAAACATTAACAATTGCTGGTATATGAATGAGACACAAGAAGCTAACATTTCTTTAGTTAATTGTACAAACATAACTTCTGTTACGTGGCCGGACGGTAATCATAACATCACTATTTGGGTTAACGACAGTGCAGGTAACATGAACAATGCAACAATAACATTCACGCTTGACAGTGTTTCACCGAACATTACTTTGAACGCGCCAGACGCAGGGTTTTATAATGATACAGCAAGCAGTCCTATTAATGTAACTTTTAACTGTTCAGGTGTTGATAACTTAGCACTTGTTAACATTAGTTTGTTCATGACAAATCCAAGCAACCAAAGTTTTGGACTGAACCAAACTACAAACGTGGCAGGAACAAGCAGCACAGTTAACTGGACAGTCCAGATGTCAAGAGGTAACTACTCATGGAACTGTATTGCTTTTGACAGTTTTGGTAACTCTGCTTTTGCTACTATTAACAGAAGTGTAATAGTAAATTATTCAACAAATGATACAACACCGCCTTCAATTAATTTCAATATATCAACAACAATCGCAAGTAATTTATCACAATCATACATAACTGCTGCAGTTAATGCATCAGATGAAAACCTTAGCACAGTTATAGTACGTTTATATAACTCAAGCGCACTTGTCAATACAACTACAAATAGTGAATCGTTCACAATTACTTATACAGGTTTACCTGATGGAATATATTATTTAAATGCAACAGCCAGTGATACATCTGGAAACACTAACTCAACCCGTACTAGAATCATTGAACTAGATACGACACCGCCAATCATTGTGTTATTATCTCCTAATAATGGAGTTAACACAACATTGTCAAACTATAACTTCTCGTTCAATGCAACAGATGATCATCTGGCTGGCTGCATATTATACATGGACAAGGAAGGTTATATAACAAACCAGTCCATTAACTCTAACTCAAGCGTTACTTCTTCAGTTAGTACTACATTAAACGCGTCATCGTTAACCAACAGGACACAGTCATGGTTTATCAACTGTTCAGATTTGTTGAATAATAGTAATATTAGTGATGTCTGGACATTAACAGTTGACCAAATCCCTCCAGCAGTTGCTGTTACAACACCAACAGTAGATGACTTGCTTGGATATCTTGTTTACATATATACAGACATTTCTGATAGTTTAACTGCAGTTGATACAGCAACATATTACATGTTAAATGCTACAGATACTTCACAAATACTATGGAATGGATCATTAAATTCAACTAGTAACTGGGACTCTGTCTGGAACTCTTCAGTTTATTCAGAACAACAGTTTAATGTCACATTTAAAGTTACAGCTAACGATACTTTAGGAAATAGTTATGATGTTAATAGCACTTTCCAGTTAGATAATGTCTATCCTAGTATTCAGTTAATAAGACCGCCTGTGTATAAAACCTATCATGATACTAATTTCAGTCTGAACATAATTGTACAAGACTCAACCTTGAATTACACATATTTCAATATTTCAGACACTAATTTTTCAAACACAACCGGTTATGTTAATGTAACAGTACATTCATGGAATGATGATATTAATATTACTACAGAAGGAATTTACAATTTATCAGTGTATGCAGAAGACGGTGCTGAAAATTCAAGAATCATATCTACGTTAGTTGTTTATGATAATACTTCACCTTCAGTCACATTAAGTTACCCGAGCAGTAATCTTAAAACTAATGAAACAAACATTACATTTTTATGGGTCGCAGTTGATAACTTCGCTTTATCAATGAATTGTAATTTAACAGTTAATGATGATGTTGTGAAATCTAATATTAGATGTGTTAATAATTCTGCATGTGGTTATGCTGTTTACGGATTTTCATGGGCAGATTATAGTTGGAATGTGACATGTTGGGACAATACAACAAATGCAAATGTTCCAGCTGGAAGAGCGTTTATACCTAATTGGTTAGACTTTGATAATGATAATGCACACGATTCTATTGATAATTTAATTGGAACTGAAGACCATGTTGTTCAGGAAGGTACAACTAGTTTAAACATAACAGTAGACGGTGATGCTAACTTAACAACATTCAATGATACAAAAGAAGTGTTGTTCTATGATTCGTCTGATATAATTATTAATTTCACGCACAATTTCTCTGCAAATGTGTTAGATCTTAGAAATATAACTATCTTAGAAGATACAACTTATCTTATTGTTAACATGTCAGGACAGTTGCAAGTGAATAAGACTTTGTATATCACTGATAATAGTTTCATAAGTTTATGCGTAAAAGACGCTGAAGTGAGTGCAATTAGTGAAGTTAGTTCAGGATGTGACGTTGCAAATGAAACAGATTTTACAACTTGCATTGGTAGTAATGTTACTTTAAACAACATTACTTGTGTTGATGAAGGGTCAAGGATTAGGTTAGAAAATTTACAGTATTCAGCAGTTAGAGGTACGCAAGAAAGTACTTCTACTAATGAAACAAACACAACAACCACGACTACAACAACTAGTTCAGTTGAACGCATGTATGGCGAAAAAGATTGTGGAAATAAAATTTGTGATAGTTTTGAAGATTGTACAACTTGCCCAGTAGATTGTGGTGAATGCGTTGAAGAAATTGTTGAAGAAAAAGAAGAACCTGTGGTTGAAGAAGAACCAGAACCAGAAGAAGAGCCAATTAAAATCATTGTGCCTGATAAAGAAAAGAAAACTAAGATAGACAAGAGAACATATTCGTTCACGAACATGCTTTTATTATTTGCTATACTTATGATGATTACATTTGTATATGATCATTATACTAAACATCCTATAGGGAAATATAAAAAATATAAATGGAAGAGGAAAAAAAATAAAATTGTAAAATAGAAAACTATATAAACAATTTAGTCTATAAAATATACAATGTCTACAAAGTCTACAACAATTAGAATAAAAAAATCTACAAAGGAAAGGATTGAGAACCTGGATTTTGTTAGAAAAGACACTTTTGACGAGATCTTATCAAAGTTAATGGATTTCTATGAAAAGAAAAAAAAGAAATAGTCTTGAAGCCAGAAAAAAGTTACTGGTATTATTTGCATTTCTAGTTTTAACTGTTTTTGTATTAGCCACTCCCCAAATAGATTTTGTTGATCCAACATTCTCAAATAATACATACACAACAAACACAGCTGTTGAAATTAATGTTTCAATAACAGAACCAGATTTGGATAAAGTAATCTATAACTGGAACGGAACTAATTATACAATGTATGATGATTCTTTGGTTTTAATGATGAATTTTGATAATGTTTCAGGTTTGGGAGAAAATGATACTCATGTTTTTGATATTAGCGGAAATGGTAATAATGGCACAGTGTCTGGAAGTGGGGATGAAATTGTTTTGGACGGAAAATACGGTTCTGCAATAGATGTACTGACTTCAGAACAGATTACTATAAGCCATAACTCTGATCTAGTTCCACCTGTCCATGCTTCTTTTTGGTTTAAAAAAAGATACAATGATAGTACAGGAAATTTTTTTATGAAATACGGAGGAGCAGCTCATGTTTGGGACGGATGGTCAATCGGATTAAATGGAAATAATCAAACACAAATTTGGGTGAACGGTAACACGCACGATACATATTGGAATAGTGGTTCTAATACTGTAGTGGATACGGAATGGCACCATGTATACGCAGATATTAATGTTGGCGGATCAATTAAGTTGTATTTAGATGGCTTATTGGTAATTGATTCAACAGATAGTAACAGTGCTTATTCTGAAACAGTTGATTTGCTTATTGGAAATGCATTAAATGGAACAATAGATGAATTAAGAATGTGGGATAGGACCTTAACTGAAGCTGAAATTTATCAACAATATGTTTCTAACCTCAATAAATTCAATTCAACGCAATGGTATTTGTATGTTAACCAAAGCAAGAACGCTACAGATGTTTTAGATTATGGTACATATACATACCAGACTTTTGTCTCTGATTCAAGCAATAATTGGAACAACACTGAACAAAGAACTGTTGTTGTTTCAACAGACGCAACGTTTCCTGTATTAAATTTTACATCACCTACACTAGATAATGGAACTTCACAATCAGACACAAATGTTGAAGTTAATGTTTCTATTAATGAACTGAACCTTGATGAAATAAAATATAACTGGAACAGTACTAATTACACAATTTACAATGATTCTTTGATTTTAATGTTTAATTTTGACAATGTTTCTGATTTAAATGAAAACGATACATACGTTGTTGACGTTAGCAAATATGGTAATAATGGAACCGGTTTTGAAGGTGCAACTTACAACTCATCTGGAAAATATAATGGAGCATTTGAGTTTGACGGTGCAGATGATTATATTACTGGAGATTTTCCATTTAACTTAACTGAATTTTCATTCAGTGCATGGATTTATGAAAAAGATCCAAATGATAACGGAGCAATATTTCAATTATGGAATAATACTAATCAAAGAATCCAACTTCAAAGATTTAATTCATCAGCTATGTTGTTGTATTCAGATATAGGCCCAGCTAACTGGGGTCGGTTTAACTTCCATAATATAACAGCAAATGAATGGACTCATGTTGCGTTAACCAATGAACAAGATACTTGGACATTATATCTTAATGGAGAAAATAAAAGCACTATTACTGCTCCAGGAGTTGAAAATTTGACAGATCCTCTTGATTATTATATTGGTGCAAGAAAAACAACTACAATGAGTATTAGGTTTAACGGAACAATAGATGAAGTACGAATGTGGGACAGATGTTTGTCAGTAGATGAAATTTATCAAGATTATGTTACTAATCTTAACAAAGTTAATTCATCGCAATGGCATTTGTACGTAAACCAGAGTAAGAATGCGACAACTGGATTAGACGAAGGAACTTATAGTTATTACACAATTGCAACTGATTTATCAAGTAATTCAAACCAGACAGAAACTCGAACAGTAACAATAGACAGCACTGCGCCGAATGTAACATTAAACTTGCCAGATGAAGATTATTACAATGATTCATCAGACCCAGTTAATATAACGTTTAACTGTTCAGTTACTGATAATTTAGGATTGTCCAATATTAGTTTGTATTTAACTAACTTAAGCAATCAATCTTTTAGTTTGAACCAAACCACAAACGTAACTGGAACATCAAATAATGCAAATTGGACATTGAACTTGGCTAATGGTAACTATACCTGGAACTGCCTTGTGTATGACTCAGCTGGTAACTCTGACTGGTCAAGTAATAGAACTGTTGCTATTAATTATACAGAACCTCCAGTAGTAATAACTCCTAACTGTACTGTTAATTTCTCTGTACAAACACCAATGTCAGGAGATGTTCGTATAATGCAAAATTTCGTTCCAATTAATACCAGCTTCACTGGAGAAAATGTTACTGTGTATCTGTATAATTCTTCAAAAAACCTTATTAATTCCTCAACTGGAACTTCTAGCCCGTTTTTTGTTAATTATACTAATTTAACTGGCGGAGTGTATTATTTTAATGCAACAGCGTTTAATTCAACAGGAAGTAATTCAACTCTAACTAGGAATGTGTTGGTAAGTCCTAATGCAGGCGGTAACAACACAAAAAGTCATGTTAAGATCTCGGACGGGTTAGCAGGATTTAGCCCAGAAGATTTAGGACTAAGCGACTATTTTGGAAGATCTGTTGCAAACATTGGTGATTTGAACGGAGATGGAGTACAAGATCTGGCAGTTGGAGCAGAAGGAGATGAGGAGAGTGATTCTAATGAAGGAGCAGTTTACATTTTATTCATGAATACATCAGGAGGAGTATCAAGCCACGTAAAAATATCAGACGGGCGTGAAGGATTTGATCCAGGCGGTTTAGGAAGGTCTGATGGGTTTGGTTCGTCTATTACAAACCTTGGAGATTTGGATGGCGATGATGTTCAAGATTTAGCAGTTGGAGCATACTGGGATGAGAGTGACAGCCTTTTAGATGAAACAGGAGAAAGTGGAGAAGGTGCAGTCTATATTTTGTTTATGAATTCGTCAGGTGGAGTAAAGAGTAATGTTAAGATTTCAGATGACCTCTCAGGATTTTCACCTTCAGGCTTAGATAGATATGACATGTTTGGCTGGAGTGTTGCAAATATTGGAGATTTAGATGGAGACGGAGTTCAGGATATTGCTGTCGGAGCTTTAGGTGATGAATATAAAACAGATGACAGTGAAGATGAAGAAAATGCAGAAGGTGCAATTTATATTATGTTTTTAAACGTATCAGGTGGAGTAAAAGACCATGTGAAGATTAGTGACGGAGAATCTGGCTTTTATCCATCTGGGTTAGGCTCAAGAGATTATTTTGGCTCTTCTATTGCAAATATAGGAGATCTTGACTTAGATGGTATACAGGATTTAGCAGTTGGTGCTATCGGAGACGAAAACAACCAGTCATCGCAAGGTGCTATATATATATTGTTTATGAACAGATCTGGTGAAGTTAACAGTAATGTTAAGATTTCTAATGGATTAAATGGACTATCAGACAATAGTTTAGATATGTCAGATAATTTTGGAAACGGGGTTACAAACGCAGGCGATTTAAACAATGACGGTGTTCAGGACCTTGTAGTTGGAGCAAGGCAAGATATGTATTTAAGTCCGTTTGAAGGCGCAATTTATATTTTATACATGAACAGGTCAGGCGGTGTTGTTAATAACATAAAAATAACAGACGGACTTGCAGGGTTTAACCCAGATGGTCTGGGTAACTGGGACGGTTTTGGTATATCTGTTGCAAACATTGGTGACTTGGACCGAGACGGTGTCCAGGATTTGGCAGTTGGCGCGTACATTGATGAAAATAATGAATCTGGTGAAGGTGCTTTATACATACTTAATTTAAGAGAAGGTACAGATGTTCTTGCGCCAGATATTAATTTTTCTGGTTTGACCACTGCATCAGGTAATTATTCGGAATCTTCCATAACAGTTGCAGTAACTGCAAACGATGAGTATCTTGACACAGTTACAACGTATCTTTATAACTCAACAGGACTAGTTAACACGACCATTGACAGTGATTCAATCACAGTTACATATACAAACCTTCCAGAAGGAACATATTATGTTAATGCAACAGCAAACGATACAGCAAGTAATAATGCATCCACTGTAACAAGAACAATTGTGCTTGATACCACTCCTCCAGGAGTTGTAGTTTTGGCACCTGTTGATAGTTTTAATTCATCTGTGTCAAACCAAAATTTTTCTATTAATGCAACTGACGCAACAGGCATTAGTTGTACTTTGTTCATGGACAAATTAGGATATGTTGGTAACCAGTCTATTAACACTAACACTAGTGTAACTTCCGGAGCTAGTACAACATTGAACGCATCATCTCTTAATAATAGAACACACACATGGTATGTTAATTGTTCAGACGCAGCAGGTAACAGTAATACAAGTTCTACAAGAACAATAACCATTGACCAAGTTGCGCCTTCTGTAACAATAACAACTCCAAGATTAAATGATATTCTTGGGTATAATATATACGTCTATACAGACATTTCTGACAGTTTGACAGACATTGACACTGCTAATTATTATATTTTAAATGTATCAAATTCATCTCATATTCTTGCTAATGGTTCATTGAATTCTACTAGTAACTGGGACGCTGTATGGAACTCTTCAAGTTACGCAGACGCAGAATGGAACGTGACATTTAAAGTAACAGCTAACGATACAGTAGGTAATTCGTATTCTGTTAATAACACTTTCCTGTTAGACAACCAAAACCCGTCCATACAATTCATTGCACCGCCTATTGAAAAAATGTATTATAACTCTAACTATAGCATGAACGTTGTTATACAAGATTTAACATTGAATTATACTAATTATAGTATTTTAACAACTTCTTTATACAACTCAACCAGCTATCCAAGCAATACAACGTCACATTCATGGCGTGATTTAATAAATTCTTCAGATTTAGTTGACGGAACATATAACTTAACTATGTTTGCACAAGACGCAGCTAGTAATAACAGAACTTTGTCAACATTGTTTGTGATGGATACAACTTCACCAAGTGTTACTTTAAACTATCCAAGCACAAGTTTAAGAACAAACGCTACTCAAATATCTTTTAACTGGACAGTTACTGATAACATTGCATTAACTATGTTATGCAACTTGTCAATTAATAATGTAGTTGTGAAACCAAATGTCTTGTGCACGAACAATACTGATTGTTTAGAAACAATAAACGGGTTTACATGGGCAGATTATGTGTGGAATGTAAGTTGTCTAGACAACGCTAGTAATATTAATGATCCTTCTGGCAGAGGTTTTATACCTGATTGGAGAGATTTAGACAGTGATAGTTCGCATGACGATGTTGATAATTTAATCGGTGTCGAGAGTAACATTACACAGAACGGTACTACTAGTTTAGACATTACAGTTGGAGGAAGTAGTAATTTAACAACATTTAATGATTCAAAAGAAGTATTGTTTTATGATAATTCAAATTTGATAATTAACTTCACGCATAACTTCACTGCAAGAATATTGGATTTAAGAAACATCACAATAAAACGTAACTCATCATATATTTTAGTTAATCATTCTGGACAGTTATCAGGAAATAAAACATTATACCTTACAGATGATGATTTTACTGAGTTATGCGTGAAAGATTCAGAAATCAATAACATATCTGAAATGACTGATACTTGTGTTGGTGAAGCAGAATATGATTTTGTTGAATGTATTGGAAACAGTACAGGTGTTACAATTGACGGAATAACCTGTATAGACCTTGGCTCGAGATTTGTTGTAAAGAATCTGCAATATTCTGCTATTAGAGGAACGCAAAGTAGCTCTTCTTCAGAATCTTCGTCTCAACAAAGTGCAAGAAACAGGATATGCGGTGACGGTGTCTGTGACGTGTCAGAACAAGATAATTGCCCAGTTGATTGTGGTGAAGTTATTGTAAGCAATGGTTCAGACGATATAATAATTGAAGAACCTGAAGTTGAACAATCTGAAAATGAAGAGAATATTACAAAAGATGAACAACCAAGTAACATTGATGAAATTGAAGAAGTTGTAGAAAGAGACACAGTAAATGTAGAGCAGCCACAACTAGCAGTGGAAGATCCTATCAAACAAAACATTCTGTATCAAGATATTTATTTCATATGTTTATTAGGTTTAGTAATTTTGCTTGCGTTAAAAATAAAATTTAATAATAAACCAAATAAAAAATCTAAAAAGAAATAGTCTGTTTAGTAAAGTATATAAAATAAATTTCATTTCACCCATAGCATCGGGCCCATAGCTTAGTCTGGAGCATTATGCGGACAATAGAGCGCTGGTCTTATATGACCTCTACTGGTACAAAATTTATCTAGGAAAGCCAGTGGTCGAGAGTTCAAATCTCTTTGGGCCCATTTCTTTTTTCTAATATTTGTAGCCCATAACCAAAACATTTAAATATTTGTAGCCCATAACTTTTATTTATGGTATATGTAGAGAAAATCAATGTAAAGGGAAAAATATATTTTAAGTTAGTCCACACACTACGAAAAAATGGGAAGATTACACATAAATCTAAGTATATTGGAAAAGAACTTCCTTCAAAAGAAAAATTAGAGAAACTAAAAAAAGAGTTTCTTAAAGAAATAAATGATCAAAAATATAAATATTTTAAATCAGATGATGTAGAAAAAATAGAGAATAAAAAAACAAAGTACGTTAGTGAAGTTAATAATTTTAGTCCAACAGAAAAAGAAAAACATTTTGAAGAATTTGCTATTAGATTTACCTATGACAGCAGTAAACTATCAGGAGTTGATATTACTTTAAGACAAACTTCTTTGATTTTAAAAGAAAGTTTAGTTCCTGAGAAAATAAAAGATCTTAAGACAATAAAGGAAATTGAGAACCATGAAAAAGGAATCCTTGCAATAACACAGTATAAAGGTACTTTGAATAGTAATTTTATTAAAAAACTGCACAAAATTTTACTTTTAGGTGTTGATGATTCAATTGCCGGTAAATTTAGATATGAATTAAAAAGAAATGTAAAGATAGCAGGAACATCGTATGCACCACCTAAATGGGAGGTTTTAGAGAAAGAACTAAATAATTTTTTCAAATGGCATAAATCAGAAAATAGAAAGTTACATGCTTTGGAGTTAGCGTCCTTAGTTCATTTGAGATTAATATCTATACAACCTTTTGTAGATGGAAATAGTAGGTTATCAAGGTTGCTAATGAATTGGATATTATGGAAAAAGGGATATCCGCTAGTAGATATACCAATTGAAGATTTGGAAGAGTATTACAGTGTTTTAGACAAATATCAGATTGAGAAAAATGAAAAACCTTTTGTTAATTATATTAAAAAAAAATATTTAGATGGATAATTCTTTTGCTAATTTTTTAATCTCTTTAACTGCACAACCTGTAAAATCATCACTATCTTGTTTAAGATATGCGTAGCTAATTCCTGATGAACTGTTAACTCTATGTAACCATAACGGGTTATTGGTCTTTTTAAGAATAGAAACAACATCAGAAGCAGATCCGCCTTGAGCACCTACACCAGGTATTAACATTGGAACTTGTTTTTTTGAATTAACAAATTTAGTAGAGAGATGTTCAAGCTCTTTTGGATATGTTGCACCAATTACACAACCTAAACCAGGCGAGTGCCAGTCAATGATTAAATTTGAAACTTTTTCGTAAACTGGAATGTCATCAACTTTTAAATCTTGGAGTTCAATAGCGCTTTTGTTAGATGTTCTGTTTAACACATAAACACCTTTGTCTTTATAATCTAAGAACGGTCCTACTGAATCATAACCTAAATAAGGATGCACAGTAACAGCATCAGCTTTCCAAACATTAAAAACAGCGTTTGCATACGCTTTTGCAGTTTTCCCAATATCGCCTCGTTTCGCATCCAATATAACTTGAAAACCTTTTTCTTTGTATTCTTTTATGATTTTTTTTAATGCAAGTAAACCTTCAAAATCATATTGTTCAAAAAACGCTATATTAGGTTTAATAGTTGGAAAAGAAACATCTTCACCTTCAATTGCATCTAATAATTCTAAATAGAATTTACTGATTGCTTTACCAGGAGAATCTTTATATGGTATTTTATCAATAACAGGGTCAATGCCCATGCATAAGATGTTACCTGTAGATTCAGCCTTTTGCTTTAACTCTTCTAGATATACCATTTCTTTTCTTAATTTCTTGAATAAGTTTTTTAATTAAAACTTTTGCATCAGTTTCATAAATAATTGTTGCACCTGTTTCTTTTTTTGTTATCTGGATAAGTTCATCAAAAAAGTCTGCAATACCGCCCATGTCTTTTAAAACACCAATAATTTTACCATCTTCATACGCAATCGTGAACTCGTTCAATGTTCCTAATGATCCTCTCAGGAAAACTAGTGCGTCTGAAGTTCTAATGTTAACAATATTCCTTAAATTAAATCCAAAGCCTGTGAACAAGATAGTATCATAATTCTTAACAGGAAGTTCGTATTCTTTAACATGTTCAATAATATCTCTAGCTGGGCTAATGCCCATGACAAAACCTTTAGCTTTTGCAGCGCCAATTGCAGATTCATTAGGCATACCAGTTGTTGCACCATTTACTAAAATGCAGTCGTTCTTAGCAATTTCTTTACCAACATTCCTTGCTTTCTGAACAAGAATTTTATCTTTAACCTCAGCAGAAGATCCCATTACACCTATTTTTAGTTTCATGGATAAGTTTAATGAAGAATTGGTATATAAAAGTTTGTTTTGAGTTATATTACTATTGTTGGGTGGTGAAATATGGAAAGATTTATAAATAATGATTCTGAGTCTCCTCTATATGACACAAGATGATAATAGTGTTGTGACAGTTGATACTTCAGAAGTTGGTGCAGTCAATGCGCTTACTTTTATCAAACATATAAGAGCTTTTGGATTAGATTCTCTTGATTTAGAATCAGATAACCACAGTAAAATAAGCTATGTTATAGCGTCTAAAAAACCAGTAACTAAATTACATGAGGCTCGTGAACTTATTGAGCAAAATCCAGCAAATTATAGTTACCAAGTTGGTCAGTTACTAGCTTTTGTTGCATTATATGGTATAGAAGATATTGATATTTCTCATGTTTTTTTTGATGGTGAGACTTTTTTAATGGGTCCAGCATTTTCTTCATTTACAGAATCCTATTCAGAGTTATCCTTTAATTTTTACTCACCTGATAGAAAAAAAATTTTATCTGAAATATTGAGGGGTTTTGTTGGTTTCTATGATCCATCTAGTTTAGATTTAGACAAGTTAATTGAAGGTTTTACTAGGTTAGGAGAGACAGCTAAAGCAGTTAGTGATTCTGAAACTGCCACATATATTGATAAATGGTTTTTTGAAGATCTCAGACTTTTACAAGTAAGGGGTATATTTGATGTAGATGAAGATACTCTTTTTAAAGTATGGGAATATTTTGTTAAGACAAAATTTGTTTTTTCTCAGTATAACGAGGTACATATTAGAGAATTGAATGATGTAATAGCACTAATGAAGCATGATTATCCGTCAAATCTAAACCTTATTAGAAATTCAGATGATAGCTCTTTATTTTTTTATGAAGCTGGTTACTTGGTTGCAGAAGAGGATCCTTTATTAAATAACTTAGGAAAAAGAACATTTGCTAATTTATTACTAGCTGTTTATGAAACATATCATTTAGTTCATCCTGTAGGAGTTCCAAGATTAGAATCCTATGAAACAGTTAATGTTAGGAACATAGGGTTTAATGAAGATGGAACTGCATATGTTATTGAACTTCAAGATTCTGATATGTCTGAACAGATTATTTTTTCAATTTCGCAAACAGATATTGAGTCTTCAAATTCGTTCTATAGATTAAGTTTCTATGATTCATTTGAAGACCTAGAACATGATCAGAAAAGCCAGTTAAGACCAGACATGGCTCTAAAACTAAACACAAGGCCTGATAAAATAACAAATGAACAAGGGAAATCCTCTGCAGAGATTGAACATAGAGTATCACAGCTAGTATATGGTATAGGTAGATCACAAAAACTTACAGCACCAGGATATAAAAGAAAACTGTATGATGGTCTTGTTTCATCATCTAGAGTGAGTTTGTTAAGTAGTGAGTGTAATATAAATGTATTCAACTGGTTAGAAAAAGCTTCTGGAGATTTTCTATGTAGTGGTTTTGGTTCGTTCAATAATCCACTTGGTTTTTTTGCTGATATACATTCTCGTGGAGAAGAAGTACTCGAGGCAGAGGATTGTACTGGACAGAGATATCTTTTTGATCCTAATGGTAACTGTGTTTTAGATAGAATAAATTATGTGGAGAGGTTCCAAAATTTAAGTCCATTTTTTTCTGGAAATAGGTTCATGGAAATATATTCTGGTGTAATCAAAAATATTATTCATACTCGTGAATTTGTTTTAAACTTAGGAACATATGATGAAGATATTTTTGATTTCATAGATCCTATTACAGGCGAAGTTATTGTTTTGCCTTCTGACTGTGAGAGAGCAAATATCAGCCATCAAGCAGAAGCAATTTTTAATTTATATGATGATTTACGAACTCAAAGAAGGCTATATTTTGATTATCCAGTTGAATTGGAACTTTCTGCTATTATGGGTCAATTTGGAGAACACAGCAGGAAGCAAACAATACTTACGAACAGAGCGATGATCGACACATTTTATTTTAATTATTTGCATAATAACTCTTTTGTAAGTGCAACGGAATTCTGGTTTGAATATGATTTGTTAGCTATTGGGTTGCATCTTGAGACTGCTAATAATGTGTTTGGTAAATTGCGTAAAATAGCAAAAGCAAAGGATACACCAGTTTTAAGCCATAGTGGATTTTATGAAGTTAAGATGGTCCATCACTATGTGGCTGCAAGAGAATGTATTGACAGACTTAAAGAGATTGAATCTAGTGAATTAAGTCCTAATTCTCAACAATATCTTCCAACTATTCAAAAGTTAGATCAATTATTTGATGAAGAATTTATTCCGCCCGAATTTCTTCATGAAAGAAGCGCTAAAATTTACAAAGAGTTACGTGAACATGGTTGTTTGCAATTATTGAAGGAACACTAGTAATTTTGTTGTTTGATCAATTGAATTAATAATAACAGTAAGTCTACTTACAAATAAAATGTCTTTAGTATTACGAGAGGTTTCATAAAATTCATTGATTGATTTGTACAATATCTTAATTTCAATCTTTAACTGCATGATTTCTTTTTCGTTGTATGTGAAGTATATTTTTTTCAATTGTAAGAATAACTTATTTACTTTATTTAGGAAAGATACGCTTTCAGTGCTATTTTTGATCTTAGTGTTTTCTTTACCAATAATTCTATAAACTTCACATATTGTTTCGAAATGTGATAACATGTTATTTAGAATTAATGAAGATTGATAGTCCTTGTATTCTATTTTACTGAGAGACCTATAAGAAAAGTAAAGAAACTTTCGAACATGTCTTTTTGTATATATTAAATTATGGAGTAGCTGTTTCTTGTTATCTTTAAGTCCAACATAGCATTCGTTACCCATATTTTCCAATAGAGAAAAAGTTCTTTGAAGTATTTTTTTTAATTCTTCAATAGATGTTCCTGAAAGATCTTTTATAGTACATGAATTTGTTTTTTGCTCAATCACTTCAACTCCGATTAATAGATCAACCATACCTTCAATGATTTTCATCACTTCAATTTCATTTTTTTCTTTTTTTGTGACAGTATTTGTAAAATAAAGTTGGATTTCATCAAATCCTTTGATGTAGGCGCTCAGGATTTTATTAATAATCAAAGATTCAGTAAGATTAGATAACTCAACTTTTGTTTTTCTTTCTTCAGCAATGGCTTTTGTTCTTAATACTATTGAATTGTTTTTTGATTCTAGATCAATCTCATCCCCTTTCATAACACCGTACTTTTTAACCCATTTACTTGGTAAGCTAACCATTAAAGTACTTGGCCCAATTCGAGATACTTTTCGTTTCATGATTTTCAGTAGAATTAGTTAATATATAAACTTTTCTAAGAAATTATAATATTATAACTGATTATTATAATATAATGATAATATTTAAATATTCCTTGCTTGTACCTCTTGCTACTTGAATATGGAGAAATGGTGGAGGATTTCTCTGATGTAAGGTAATGAACAATGGATAATGATTTTCAACCGTATCAACCAGGAGATTGGCCTCCTGAAGGTAGTGGTAGCGCATATTTAGAACAATATAAAGGACCAATATATGAGTTAAAAGAAAAAATTCCAGAAGGTATGGTTTTTGCAAATTTGACTGATGAAACTGTTGATTTTCAAAGACGTCTGGGAGTACTTGCATGTGGAGTGCAAGATGGGAGAGAAGTTACTTTCACAGTGTATGGAGATTTACCACCATATGTACTAGATAATTTTCAAGCTTTAGGGTTTTCAGTTGAGAAAATTAGGGAAAGAATTCCTGCGGAAGACATATCTGATTGTGTATGATTTACATTATTCATTATTTGAGAACTTTCTGAAGGATTACTAAAATGTCAAAATAAAAAAAATCTTGGAAAGTGTATTTTACTGTTAACTAAAATGGTGATAAAATGGTATTTAATTTTGGAAAAATATTAGATGAATACAATCAAATGTATTTGCATGTTACAATACCTGCTCAAGCAGTAGCGCTATTTCAAGATAGAGTTAAGAATAAAGATGAAATTCTGGATGCTCATAAATCTTTATTTTTGGAACAGTTAGATAGACTAATGTTAAAGCTTTATGCACAAAAACCAGATGATTCAAGATATCCAGTTATTATGGAAAAATTGCATGAGATTCGTGATTATGCAGAAGAGAATGAT
The DNA here is from genome assembly GCA_964512765.1 of uncultured Methanosarcinales archaeon. Lineage (GTDB taxonomy): Archaea > Nanobdellota > Nanobdellia > Woesearchaeales > GW2011-AR15 > GW2011-AR15. The sequence continues at coordinate 20,359 of CAZEKF010000012.1, read as the reverse complement.
TGGGCTGAAAGAGATACGTATGTTAATTTACCAAGACTATCTAAAGAACTGAAACATGCTTCAGTCCCGACTGTCCTACATGTTGAAAATGAAGATAGATGGATTGATATGTTGAGGGAAATGACAACATCTAGAGGAGCAGGTTACATTGGTTTTAAAGATCTTGATGAAGCAGTGAGTTATATTAAAACACACATACCAAACCATCTACCTAAAATAGTATTGCTTGACCTAAACCTTAGTATTTCAATTCCCGAGTCACATGATTACGATGTAATAAGGATAGATGAAATGTTAGAACCACATAATCAAGAGGTAATAGTACGCTACTTGACAGGTCAAGAAGATCATAAAATTCCTGATTCAATTATTGATAAATGCTTTATTAAAGGAGTATCAGATATAAATGGATTTTTAGATGAAAAGTTAACTTATAATAAATAAATGAAGAGAGAAAATGTAGAACTTTTCTCAACAATACTAATAAATTAATAAACACCAGATAATGATGATATCAATGGCAGATAACACAATTTATGATTTAAAAACTATCAAGTTAAAACCTGATACTTACTCTAAATTAATCCAGGCAAAAGCACGTTTGGAATTTAAAAAAAAAGAATTACACTCGTTTGACGCTTTAATAGATCATCTTGTAGAATTCTATATAAGCAAAGAGCTTATCCCTACGAATGATCCTAAATTATTAAGTGAATTTAAGAATTTTATTGAACCGCATCCTTAACTATTTTCAATAATTATTTATATAACCTAAAATATAACTATGAAAAATGAAAATCGTAGAATTGTTAAAAATCATACTTTCAGATATTTCTACGATCACGGTTACTTGCTAAGGCAGGTCATTTTCTATTAAATTACTTGGGTATCACCGGGTAATATAGATCTTAATGGAAATATAAAAAAAATGATAATAGCATTAATAGGCATGTCAAATGTTGGAAAAACGCATTGGTCAAAATTATTAGAATCAGAACTAGGTTTCACTAGGTTTGATTGTGATGGTATGATTGAACAAAACCTCGAACCTTACCTTAAAAAACACGGTTTTTCAGGAATTAATGATGTTAGTAAATGGATGGGCCAGCCTTATGACAAAAGATATCCAAGAAACAGTGAGAAGTACTTATTTTTTGAAATTGAAATAATGAAAAAGATATTAAATAAATTAGAAAAAAAACAAAATACTGAAGAAAATATTGTGATTGATACAACAGGTAGTGTGGTATATACCGGCGCTCAAATCATGGAAAAACTAAAAAAAATAAGTATTGTGATTAACCTGGGAGTGCCAGATTCAGTTAAAGATGAGATGTTAAAAAAATATATAGAAAATCCTAGACCTGTTTATTGGGGATCTTCATTTAACAAAACAAACACAGAAGAAAATATGGATGCATTGAAAAGATGTTATCCAAGTTTATTAAGTTTCAGAAGCAAAAAATATAAAGAGTACGCGGATATTATATTGGATTATTTTAGGTTAAGAGATCCATTGTTTAATATTAATGATTTTGTTAAAGCAGTAAAAAAATGAAGTTTTACTCAACAAATAAACAATCTGAAAAAGTAAATTTAAAACAAGCTATGTTAATGGGCCTTGCACCTGACAATGGATTGTTCATGCCTGAGAATATTCCTAGACTTAGAACAGAAAAAATTATTTCTTTTAGAAATAAGAATTATAATCAGATAGCATTTGAAATAATGAATTGTTTTTTTAAAAATGAAGTGTCAGTTGAAACTCTTAAAAAAATCATTCATGATTCTTATTACTTTTTTGTGCCTTTTGAACGTGTAAGCAATAATATATATATAATGAGACTTGACCAAGGACCAACAGCTTCTTTTAAAGATTTTGGAGCCAGGATGATGGCAAGGTTAATGAATCGTTTTTTAGAGAAGCAAAATAAGAAGTTATTGATCTTGGTTGCTACTTCTGGTGACACAGGTGGAGCAGTTGCAGATGCGTTTTATGGACAACATAATATCAGTGTAATTGTTTTATTTCCAAAAAAAGAAGTAAGTGTAAGGCAAAGGAAACAAATGACAACTCTTGGTAAAAACATTAAAGCAGTTGCTGTTAAAGGTAAGTTTGATGATTGTCAAACAATGGTAAAACATGCTTTTAGAGATCCAGATCTTAATAATTTATCTTCAGCTAACTCAATTAATTTTGGAAGATTAATTCCTCAGGCAGTGTACTATTTCTACGCATTTTCAAGAATGAACAGAAGGAAAATTATTTTCTCAGTACCCTCTGGTAATTTTGGTAATCTAATGGGTGGGATTATTGCAAAAAAAATGGGGCTTCCTGTAAAAAAGTTTATAGTAGCTGTTAACAAAAATGATGAGTTTGTCAGATTTATTAATTCAGGGAAATATGAACCAATCATACCTTCTAAAAAATGTTTGTCAAGTGCAATGAACGTTGGCCATCCTAGTAATTTAGCAAGACTGATAGACGTTTATGGAGGACATATTGATGAAAAAGGCGTGATACATAAAATGCCTGACATGGAAGAAATTAATAATGATATGTTTGCTGTAAGTGTTAATGATAAAGAAACTGTTGAAACTATTAAACAGGTTTATAGTAAATACAAGGTAATACTAGAACCGCACGGTGCAGTTGCTTGGAAAGGTGTTCAAGAATATCTAAAAAAATATCCTGATGAAAAAACACCAATAATATCACTTGAAACAGCAGACCCTGCCAAGTTTCCTAAAGAACTAAACAAACTAGGCATTTATCCAGAATTGCCTGAAAGTATGACTGAATTGGATAATAGAAAAGAAGTTGATAAACTTGAGATAAGTAAAGATTTTAAAGAGCTTAAAAGAATAATTAAACACAACTTTTAAATATAATAAATGAATTACACAATACAATGGAACTAAATTATGTTGATAGATTAAGTGAGTACATTCTTCTAATTCTAAATACAACTACGACTACGACCTGTTAGGTCATTCATTGTTCTTTAGATAAATTATTTATACTAAATATATTAAAATAAATTACAAGGTGATAATAATGGCAAAGATAAAAATTCAATTCCCAGACAATTCAAAAAAACAATATAATAAAGGTGTATCAGGGTATGATATTGCAAAAGATATTGGAGATAGGTTAGCTAAAGCTGCTTTTGCAGTTGAAGTAAATGGGGAAGTAAAAGATCTGCATTCGAAAATAAACAAAGATGCAAAGATAAGGATTATTACATTCAAAGATCCTGAGGGAAAAGATATTTTTTGGCACAGTGCGTCGCATTTAATGACTCAAGCAGTTTTACGAGTTTTTAAAGGTCAAAATATTGGCTTAGGCGTTGGTGTGGCAACAGACGATGGTTTTTATCAAGATTATGGGATTAAAGAATTACATGAAAAAGATCTTAAAAGAATTGAAAAAGAAATGCATAAGATCGTATCTGAAAAATTAGATATAAAACAAAGAAACATATCTAAAAAAGAAGCTTTGAAATTTTATAAAAAAGATCCGTATAAGATTGATTTATGTAACGCAGTCCCAGGTAGTAAAGTTAGTATGTATAAGCAAGGCGAGTTTGATAACTTATGTAAAGGACCGCACGTGCCAAATACATCGTATCTTAAAGCGTTTAAACTAACAAAAATTGCAGGCGCATACTGGAGAGGAGATTCAAAAAATAAAATGTTAACAAGAATATACGGTGTTGCGTTTCCTAATAAAAAAGAGTTAAAACAGTATTTGCATGTTTTAGAAGAAGCAGAGAAAAGAGATCATAGAAAATTGGGCAGAGAACTGGATCTATTTAGTATCCATGATGAAGGGCCAGGGTTTCCTTTTTTTTTACCAAAAGGAGTTATTCTTAAAGATGAATTGATTAAATATTGGAAAGACATTCATAGAAAGTATGATTATCATTTAATTGAAACTCCAATTATTTTAAACAGGAAGCTATGGGAACAGTCAAAACATTGGTTTAACTACAAAGAAAACATGTACACTTTGAAAATTGATAATGAAGATTATGCAATAAAACCAATGAACTGTCCAGGCGGTATGTTAGTATATAACGAGAAAGTACATTCTTACAAAGAACTGCCTTTAAGAGTTGGTGAACTTGGAAAAGTGCACAGGCATGAAATGTCTGGAGTGTTAGCTGGATTATTTAGAGTGAGAGTGTTTACACAAGACGATGCGCATCATTACATGACCGAAGACCAGATGAGTGATGAAGTTGATTTTTTAATTGACTTTTCTCATGAGATGTATAGTAAATTTGGTTTTAAATATCATGTTGAACTGTCAACAAGACCTAAAAAGTCTATTGGAACTAATAAACAATGGAAGTTTTTAACAGATACACTGAGAAAAGTATTAGAAAAAAGAAAAATGGATTATACAATTAATGAAGGTGATGGTGCGTTCTACGGACCAAAAATTGATTTCCATTTGTATGATTGTTTAGGCAGGACATGGCAATGCGGTACAATACAGTTAGACATGGCACAGCCTGAAAACTTTAACCTGAAATACATGGCAGAAGATGGTAACCAAAATCATAGGCCAGTAATGTTACACAGGACAATTTACGGTAGTCTTGAAAGGTTCATGGGAATTCTTATAGAGCATTTCGCAGGTAAATTTCCGCTATGGTTAGCGCCTGAACAAGTTAGAATAATGACAATATCGCAGAAGTTTGGCAAATATGCTGAAGAAATCAAACAAAAATATTTTGACGCAGGTCTAAGAGTTGAAATGGATAATAGGGCAGAGTCAATACCTAAAAAAGTAAGAGATGCACAACTTCAGAAAATACCTATCATGTTAACTGTTGGTGAAAAAGAAGTTAAAAATAAATCTGTTGCAGTTAGGACATTAGACGGTCAAGTTAAGTTTGGTGTTAAACCAGATGCTTTGTTAGAGAAACTTAAGAAAAATATTGAGAAACGTGAGATGAAGTTTACGGTTTGAAATTAATTTTTTTTTCTTATTTGTATATTCTTTCTACTTCTCCTTTTGGATTAGTTTTAAAATAACCAATTTGTGTTTGATCAAAGAGACTTGGAATCTCAGTTCTTCTTGTTAATTCTTCATCAAAGATTGTAATGAAAGTAGGAATATTATATCTTTCACCGTCTTCTTGATAACAATGACCATGAAGTAATGTGGCTAATCCCTCGATTTGTTTCACTGAATCTTTTTTACTACTACAAGTCACAAACTTAGCGGATAACAGGAAAAGTATTTTGTTTCTTCTTTCTTCATTAGAAATTGTTGTATCATCTATAGCTAGTTTTATCACACTAGAACAATAGTAAATTGAATGATAAATAACAGATGCATGATTATTATGATTTTCCATAGTGCCAAAGTAAAAACGTGATTCTATTCCATCTGATACAAGTTCTGCTTGGTGAGCTACATATTCATCATCCATTGTTGTGAGTGTTTCAACTACCTCATCTTTAATTAGTATCTTTTCTAGTTTTATTCCATCCGAACCAGTAATGTCCAAGATATGTTGATATTTTGTTGCTAAATTATTGTCTGTTGGACCCATCCCACCTGCAGCAATTTTTAACCATTCTTTACGGTATTTTAATAGATTACTAATTGCAAGGTAAAATTGATTAGCTGTAATTTTTTTCATCAAGAGATGTTCTTCCACCAAGTATATGAGGATCGACAAGGTCCAAATCTGAGTAGCAAGTTTCGTTATCTCTTTTTACAATAGCTCTAACTCTAGCTGTCCATCCAGAGTCAGATATTTCACCATCTCTCATAAATTAATGAAAAAAACTGGTTATTTATTAAAATTGCTATTATTTAGTAGTAAATCGAGATTAACAAAAGAATAAGATTAAGAAATGTTTAATTCTTCATCTTGCACATAATCAAGATCATGTTTCAGAGCAAGGTATGCTTTCTCTAATTCTTTACCTAAATATGCAGCATGTTCCAGCCTTGTAAGTAAACCTTTTTCAACAGCTGTGTAATAAATTTCTTGAGGGATTTTACCTGTAATTACTATATCAATAACATTATCATCTTTACAAAAACCTAGTTCAATAACTTGCTTTTCTTTATTGATTCTGATTAAAAAATAACCTTTAGGATCCTTTATCCAATCACTATATTTATCATATTCACCTGTGATAATTTCAGCATCCTTGCTTAATTCAGGTTTTTTATCAAAGTCTACCATCTTGGAACAAGTAGGATTTTATAATTTATAAATGTATACATAATCAACATTTACTAAATTAAGGAAAACTATTTAAATCTCTGTATACTTCCTTGTATAGTATTCGGGGGTTTACATGGTAATATTGTATGATAGGTTTAATTTACCAGAGGATGTTTTTGAAATAATTTTTGCAACAAAACAACAAAAAATAGTTGGGAAACTTCTTATTAATTACATGAAACAAAATGATGCAGAAATTACTAAAACTGAGATGTCATTATTCGCAACTAGATTACACGATGGTGAATTAGTGGGGGAGATTGACGAGCCACCGTACCAAGGTAAAAAAGTTAAGATTTCTTATAATAAAAGACAGTTTTATGATAGAATTCTTACTCCAATGAAAAGCATGGGTCTGATTGATTACGATCTTTACAATAAAGTTTATCGTATCTCTGAAAAGTTTAACAAAGACATGATGCGGATAGGTTTAATGTGGTTGCAAGAAGTTCAGAAACCTGCGTATTCTTTAAAGAAGAAAAAATAATTAATAGATTTTTTTTAATTTTTGAGATATTTCGTTAAGGGGCATTCTAATTATGTAATTATTCTTGTTTTCAAAGGCCCCTTAATAACCCCTTAGAAAAATAATAAAGGTAGGAGGTATTAGGAGGACATAGATTTCATAAACATGATCATAATAAATGTTCCTCCTAATAAAAAATAATTTTTTTAAAAATTATATTAGAATTTTACTAATTTAACTATGTGTCAATACTTTTATAAATAGTTCTTGAATTGTTATTGTGTATGGGGGATAGTGGACAGACTTTGAAAAAAACACCTTTGGCTAATGAGCATGTTAAGCTAGGTGCGAGGATGGTAGACTTTGGCGGTTGGAACATGCCTGTCCAGTACACTAATGTGATTGACGAGCATAATACTACCAGGACAAAAGCTGGAATATTTGACATAAGTCACATGGGAGAGTTTATTATTTCTGGTAAAAATACAAAAGAATTTTTACAGAAAATATGTTTGAATGATATTAATAAACTAGTAATTGGGAAAGCACAATATTCAATGTTTTGCAATGAAAACGGCGGTGTGATTGATGACATTTTTATTTACCAGTTAGAAGAAAATAAGTTTATGATAGTTACAAACGCTGGAACAATTGACAAAGATTTTCAGTGGATGTTGAAACATAAACTAGAAGGTGTTGAAATTGAAAATATAAGTGATGAAACTGCTAAAATTGATATTCAAGGTCCGTTGTCACAGGAAATATTGCAAAAGATATGTGATTCTGATTTGAACGAATTAAAACGTTTTCATTATGTTGACACAAAAATTGATAATGTTAATTGTAAAATTTCAAGAACAGGTTATACTGGTGAAGACGGATTTGAGCTCTATTTTGATTCTGAAAAGTCTGTTCAAATCTGGAACAAATTATTAGCGGTTGGGAAACCATTAGGTATGAAACCAGTTGGGTTAGGTGCTAGGGACACGTTACGGTTAGAAGCGTGTTATAGTTTATATGGCCATGAACTTAATGATAATACAACACCTGTTGAAGCATCTTTATCATGGCTAGTTCGAGAAAAAGATTTTATTGGTTCAGATGTTATTTTGAAACAAAAAAAACAAGGTCCTGATAGAATTAATGTAGCTTTTGAAATGTTAGATAAAGCAATTCCAAGAGAGCATTACCCGATTTTTAAGAACAATATTGAAATTGGTGAAGTTAGTTCAGGTAGTTTCTCGCCAACTTTTAAAAAAGGCCTAGGTTTAGGTTTTGTAATGTTTAATTACAAAGAACCAGGCACTGAAATTGATATTCTTATTAGAAATAAATTATACAAAGCAAAGATTGTTAAAAAACCAATATATGGTTACAAAGGTGGTAAATAAAAATGGATAATCCAAAAGAGTTAAGATATACAAAAGAACATGAATGGGTCAAACTAGAAGAAAATGTTGCAACTGTTGGCATAACACACCATGCACAGGAACTGTTAACAGATATTGTGTTTGTTGAATTGCCTGCTGAAGGTATTGAGACTGAACAATTCAGACCGTTCATGATAGTTGAATCTGTTAAATCTGTTTCAGATGTGTTTGCACCAGTTTCAGGGGAAGTTGTTGGAGTTAATACTGAGTTAAATGATCATCCTGAGCTTGTTAATGAAGACGCGTTTGGTAAAGGATGGATGGTAAAAATCAAAGTTAAAGACAAAGCTGAGCTAGACAAGTTAATGTCTGCTGATGAATATGATGAACTGATCAAAGAAGATCATTAAAGGTGCAAATAAAATGAATTTTATTCCAAATACAGACAAGCAAAGAACTGAGATGTTAAAAGTTATTGGAGTTAATAATGTTAAAGAGTTATTTGTTGACGTGCCAGATTCTATTCATTTAAAAACACCGTTGGAAATGCCAGAAGCAATGTCTGAGCTTGATCTGAAAAAACATATGATTGACTTGTCTAATAAGAACAAGCAAATGACGTCATTCCAAGGAGCAGGTGCTTATAATCATTTTATACCATCAGTGGTAAATCATATTATTTCTAGGAGTGAATTTTACACTGCATACACACCTTATCAACCAGAACTGTCACAAGGAATATTACAAGCTATTTTTGAATACCAGTCAATGATATGTCATTTAACAGGCATGGACGTTGCAAATGCTAGTATGTACGACGGTGCAAGTGCAATGGCAGAAACCGCTATTATTTCTAAAATTAAAACAAGAAGAAATCAAATTGTAATAAGTAAAACAGTGCATCCTGAATATCGTGAAACTGTTAAAACATATTGCAGAGCCAATTCAATGGATGTTATTGAAGTTGATTTTAGCGAAGGCGTGACTGATCTTGATAAATTAAAAAAAGCAGTTGATGAAAACACTGCAGGTGTTATTGTACAAAGTCCAAACTTTTTTGGCATGATCGAAGATTTAACAGGAATTGGAGAGATTGCGCATGATAACAAGAGTGTATTTGTTGTTGGTATTACAGATCCAACTTCACTGGGTTTGTTAGATTCACCAGGTAACCAAGGCGCTGACATAGTTGTTGGAGAAGGACAAAGTTTTGGAAACGGAATTAACTTTGGCGGACCGTATCTAGGTATAATGGCTGTTAAAAACGAATTCATGCGACAGATACCTGGCAGGTTAGTTGGTGAGACAGTTGACACTGAAGGTAACAAAGGATATTTGTTAACATTACAAGCACGCGAGCAACATATTAGACGAGAAAAAGCAACAAGTAACATTTGCACAAATGAAGCATTATGCGCGTTAGCAGCTACTGTTTATTTATCTGTCATGGGACCTAAACTAAAAGACCTTGCTAAACTTAATTACCACAAAGCGCATTATGCGTATGAACAGTTTAAAGATACAATTGTTTTTGGTAACAAGTTTTATAATGAGTTTGTTTTGAAAATTGATAATCTTAGTGATAAATTTGAAACTGCTTTGAATAAAGGAATAGTACCAGGTGTTATGCTAGAACAATATTATCCTGAACTAAAAAATCATTTGCTTGTTTGTGTTACAGAGATGATGACTAAAGAACAGATTGATGCTTTGGTGGAGGTGCTAACATGAAAACAATATTTGAAATTTCAGCTCCTGGAAGATCAGCTGTTGAATTACCAAAATTAGATGTTACTGAACAAGACATTGAGTTTGAAACAAGGTCTGAGTTAAAATTGCCAGAAGTTTCTGAGGTTGATATTATTAGGCATTACACTGCATTATCAAGAAGAAACTTTGGTGTTGACAATGGTTTTTATCCTTTAGGAAGTTGTACAATGAAATATAATCCTAAGATTAATGAAGATGTTTCTAGATTACCAGGTTTTAATTTACATCCATACATACCTGAAAAATATTCGCAAGGTAATTTACAGTTAATGTTTGAGTTACAGGAATATCTTAAAGAAATATTAGGTATGGGTGCTGTTACTTTACAACCTGCAGCTGGTGCGCATGGTGAGTTAACAGGCGTCATGATTATGAAAAAATATTTTGAAGATAAATGTGAGAAACGCACTAAAATCTTAATACCTGACTCAGCTCATGGTACTAACCCAGCAAGTGTTGTATTATGCGGGTTTGAATCTGTAAAAATAAAAAGTAATGAACATGGAGAAGTTGATTTAGATGATTTAAAAGAAAAAATGTCAAAAGATGTAGCAGGTTTAATGCTTACTAATCCTAACACTCTTGGGTTGTTTGACAGGAATGTTATGAAGATTGCTGAAATATTGCACGCTAATGGTAGTTTGTTTTATTGCGACGGTGCTAATTTAAATGCAATCATGGGCGTTGCTAAACCTGGTGACATGGGATATGACATTATCCAAGTTAATTTGCATAAAAGTTTTTCAACACCGCACGGATGCGGCGGACCAGGGTCAGGGCCAGTTGGTGTTAAATCGCATTTAGCAGAATTTGTGCCAAAACCACAAGTTGTTAAAAAAGGTGATCAGTATAAATTTGATTACAATATTCCCAAATCAGTTGGTAGAATGAAAGCTTTTTATGGTAATTTTAATGTTATGGTAAAAGCTTATACATATATGCGAGCAATTGGAGCATCAGGAATTAGAAATGTAGCAGAGAACGCAGTGTTGAATGCAAATTATATGCGTGTCAAGTTAATGAAACATTACAAATTAGCTTATGACAGGATATGCCAGCACGAGTTTGTTTTGAGTGACGAAGGTATACCTAATGAAGTTACAACAAATGATATTGCAAAACGGTTGTTAGACTATGGCTACCATCCGCCAACAGTGTATTTTCCATTAATTGTACACGGTGCTATTATGATAGAACCTAATGAAACAGAAAGTAAAGAAACAATGGATAAGTTTATTGAAGTCATGATTAAAATAAGGGAAGAAGCAGAGTCAACACCAGATTTGGTTAAAAATGCACCAACTAAAACTCCTGTCAGAAGATTGGATGGTGTGACAGCTGCTAGAAACCCAACATTATGTTGTAGGTGGTAATTATTGAGACGTCATCCAGACTGGTTACGCGTTAAGTTGCCTAATGTAAATGCGTATTCTAAATTAAAGTCTATGATTAATAACGCATCTACAAACACAGTGTGTGAAGAAGCAAAATGTCCTAATCTTGGAGAATGCTGGGGCCACGGTGTTGCAACGTTTATGATACTTGGTGATACTTGTACAAGAGCATGCAGATATTGTAATGTTAAAACAGGTGATCCAGAAGGTAAAGTTGATACTGATGAACCTAGAAAGGTTGCAAAGATTGTTAAACAATTAAACTTGAAATATGTAGTTATAACATCTGTTGACAGAGATGATTTAGATGAAGGCGGTTCATCAATTTTTGCTGAAACAATTAAACAAATTCATTCAATTGCTAAGTGTGGTGTTGAGGTTCTTACACCGGATTATACTGGTGAAAATCTTAAGAAAGTTATTGGTGCAAAACCAGAAGTATATGGACACAACATTGAAGCTGTTAGAAGAATATTTGTTAATGTTAGATCAAAAGGTGATTATGACAAATCACTGTCATTGTTACAGGAAGCTAAATCATTTAATCCTGAACAAAAAACAAAATCTGGAATGATGATTGGGTTAGGTGAAACTAAAGATGAGATTGTTCAAACAATGAAAGATTTGCGTGATCATGATGTTGATTTTCTTACAATTGGTCAATATTTACAGCCAACTCAAAAACATGTTCCTGTTGAAAAATATTACAAACCAGACGAGTTTAAAGAGTTTAAAGAGGTTGGTTATTCATTAGGTTTTGAACATGTTGAATCTGGTCCATTGGTTAGAAGTTCTTACAGAGCTGATAAATTGGCTAAGTTAGTTTAATTTTTTTAAAATTATTATAATATTTTATTAAGGGGACACCCCTTAAAAACCCCGTTTATTTAGTAATCTTTATAAAAAGTTCTTGGTTCTTTTAGTCCATGGTACTTGATAAGTTAGGAAGTTCGTTGAAATCAACCTTGGAAAAGATTGCAAGTTCAGTTTTTGTAGATGAAAAACTAATTAATGAACTTGTTAAAGATATCCAGAGAGCTCTTTTACAGAGTGATGTTAATGTTAAACTTGTTTTTGAACTTTCTAATAAAATTAAGAAAAGAGCTTTGGATGAAAAAGCACCTGCTGGAATCACTAAAAAAGAGCATATTATTAATATATTATATGAAGAACTTGTTGAATTTCTGGGTGGTGAAGGTTATAAAATAGAGATTGATAAAAAACCTTACAAAATCATGTTAGTTGGTCTTTTTGGGAGTGGTAAAACTACAACCGCTGGTAAACTTGCTAAATTTTTTCAGAAACGTGCTGGTCGTATTGCAATGATACAATTAGACATGTGGCGGCCTGCAGCTTTTAAACAATTGCAACAATTAGGTAAAAAAATTAACGTCCCTGTTTTTGGTGATGAGAAATTAAAAGATCCTGTTAAGATTTACAAGAAATTTGAAAAAGAACTAAAAGAGTTTGATTTGGTAATAGTAGATACAGCAGGTCGGGACGCACTTTCTGATGAATTAATTGATGAACTTAATAAAATTAACAAAGTTGTTAAAGCGCATGAACGATTGTTAGTTGTTAGCGCTGATTTAGGACAAGCTGCTGAAAAACAAGCTGCTAAGTTTCATGAAACATGTAATGTAACAGGAGTTATTATTACAAAATTAGAAGGTACTGCTAAAGGTGGTGGTGCGTTATCTGCATGCGCAGTTACAAAAGCACCTGTTAAATTTGTAGGTGTTGGTGAAAAAATTAATGATTTAGAAGAGTTTAACCCTGAAGGTTTTGTTTCTAGGTTACTTGGTATGGGAGATATTAAAGCATTGCTTGAAAAAGCTCAAGATGCTATTTCTGAAGAAGAAGCTGAAGATCTTGGTAAAAAATTCTTGAAAGGCGAGTTTAACTTAATTGATTTGTATGAACAAACCCAGGCAATGAAAAAAATGGGTCCGCTTTCTAAGATTGCAGAATTAATACCTGGCATGGGACAGATGAAATTACCAAAAGGTGCTCTGGATATTCAGCAAGAAAAATTAGAAAAATGGAAATATATAATGAACAGTTGTACTAAAGAAGAATTAGAAAATCCTGAGATTATTTCTGGTACACGAATAGATAGAATTGCAAAAGGTTCAGGATGTAACCCAAAAGAAGTCCGCGATTTAATCAAACAATACCGTCAAGCTAAAAAAATGATGAAGATGTTTAAAGGCAAAGGCGGTTCTATGAAAAATATGGATAAAATGATGAAAAAGTTCCAAGGTATGAAAGGTGTGCCTAAATTTTAAATACTATCTGTTTAATAGTTCAAAGCAACTTCACTAACAACGCTTCTTAATTCATTTTGTGAAATATTAATCTCAAGTTCATTTACTACAATTCTCGCGGCTTTGTATAACATTTTTTCTATACTTGGGATTGTAGTATTAATAAAGTGTCTATATCCTCTTCGCCAGGCAAAAAAGGGATTTCTAGGCAAATTAGCTCCGTGAGGATCTGTATCATCACTATCCCTTTTTGAAATCTGACGATAAATTTCCAAATAAGGTGTGCCTCTTTGTTTAGATCTTCTCAATGCTCTAATTGGTTTCCAACAAAAAGTATAAAACAAGATAGGAAGAATATCTTCCATGCCATCTGTGACTACTTTGCCATCTCTCCCATGAATAATCCAATAACCTTCTTCTGATATTTCTTGCTCAAGTCTAACAATACTAGGTCTTAAAGCATTTACTTTACCTAATCTTGCTGAAACAACAGACATATCTGGTTGGTTTAAATCTTCGTTAGTATAAAACCCTTGAATGGTCGTTCCTTGCTTAGGTTCAACATAAGTAACTTTTACAGATCTGTTATCTTCGCCAAATTCTAAAGTTATATTGTCCATTTCTTCAACAATCATGCTTAGTGTTTGATTCAAATCTGATTGCCTAGTTTCTTCTTGTTCAACTAGTCTAGCTAATGGAATACCTCCTTGTACATAGGATTTTCCAGGAACAGAACCAAAAAATAAACCAATTGCACGATATAAATTACCGCTTGGAAGAAGAGTCCATTTTGGATCATGTATCTTTCTTAATATCTCTTCTAAACCTTCTCCAACAACACTTTTACCAGAAGCAGACGTACCATCAGCTATTATAATTGGATTTGTCACTAAAACCCCCCATAAACTTTCCAATCAAGAACCTTATATTAAAAGCTTTCCAAAAGATTTAAATATAAATTATAATTCTATATTTTATAATGTTATAAGGTGATGTATATGGCAACAACAATTGCTGTTCAGGATGATACAATGGATATGTTGAAGATAATGAAAGTGGAAACAAACTCTGGCACTTTTGATGAAACAATTAAAAAGGTTATAGTTAGATCAAAAAAAGTTGATGTGAATAAATATTTTGGAATGATGAAAACCAAAGAAAAATTTGTTAGAGATCCAAAGGACAGATTATATAAAAAATGAAATATTTGATGGATAGTTGGGCGTGGATTGAGTTTTTTAAAGGAACGAGGATTGGAAAAAAAATAAAGAATATGTTGATTGAAGATAATGTGATTTTAACGAGTTCAATTAATATTGCAGAAGTTTACAAGTTTGCATTAAGAACAGAAGGTTTAATGAAAGCTGAAACATATCTTAAAATTATTATGGACTCATCTTTTATAATCTTTGCTTCTACACAAATTGCAGTTGAATCAGCAAAGATAAATCATAAACTAAAAATTGGACTAGGAGATTCACTTATTTATTCAACAGCTCTACTGAACAAGGCAAAATTAGTAACAGGTGATCAACACTTTAAGGGATTAGAAAAAGTTGAATATCTTAGTTAAAGCTGTTTCCTAACACTTTCCAGAAACCTGTCAAAATCATCTTTGTTAATGTTAGCACCACACGCGTGTAAATGTCCGCCACCGTATCCCTGAACATCTTTCAGAGCATTGTTTAATATTGTCAAGACTTCATATTTTGATGATCTTAGAGAACATTTCATTTCATTATTATTTTCTCTGGCAATTATTATGAACTTGTCAGGATTTTTGTACAAGATTTCATTGCTTAATTCTGATGTTAAAGATGTTCGTGTTTCAGTGTATATGTATAATATTATTTTATCTTTTGTAACTTTAACAGAATTTATTAACTCATTGTATATTGAATTTGTTTTAAGAAATTTCTTCCAAATGAACTTTCCTTTGGAAGTTGTTTGTTCAAGTATCTCGTATGGATCTTTTATTCTTGTTAGAACTTTAACACAAGTCATTGCTTCTTTATTATTGCCTTTTAATATGAAATTGAATATTTTTGCTAGTTTACCAACATCAGTTTTAAACAAAGCATCTTCAGGTTTTTTTATTGATTTTGGAAGTAAATCTTTATATTCAAAACCTTTTCTTAAATCTTCAGGTAAGAACCAGTCACCAACACATCCTGTTAACGCTAACCATTTACTATTTTGAGTTATTTTACTTGCCCAGTAACTTATTGGTCTGTGATCCATGCCTTTGCTTAAGATCATTGGATTGTAATACTTAACATTTTTCTTCTTTTGTGGAGTGTGATGATCTATCCAGTACACGTTCTTAACATTGTCAAGAAATTCTTGTGCAACTTCTGGTATATCTAATATAAAAACAGTGTCTGGCTGGTATTGCTCAATTTTGTTTAGAAACCTGTTATCTAACGGACCTGCTGTTTTGTATAAAACACCTTTTGCTTCAGGGTTCAGCTTGTAAAATTGTAAAAACGAACATAACCCGTCTGCGTCATCGTCAAAGAAAATCAAAGGTCGTGCTGAATTGATTAATGCAGTTCTTATTTCTTTGATTTGTTTATCAGGGATCATTTATTCTTTTGAGGAAATGCGTTAATTTAAATAATTATACCCACAATCTTTAAATTAATACAATATTTACTCTAGAGTCATGAAACGTTGTTTGACAATAATGTTTGTGTTATTATTCCAGTTATTAGTTTCATCATTATTGTTTTTAAGAGGTGGAAGTGTTTATTTAATCGGTAGTTTATTGTTTTTTAATCTTGCACTGTTTTTATTTCTAAGTTTGGAACCATACTGGAAAATCGGTGCCTGGTTAATGTACTTAGTAATGGCAGAAGTGTTGTTGTATATTATTAACATTGTTTATGTTAAAATGTTTGTGTATTATTCAAGTATATTTAACTTGATTGTGATACTTTCCGGTATTCTTGTTAGTTTTGTTGCGCATCAAATGAAAGTCAGTGAAAAAAAGTATAAACCAGTTAATAGTGAAGAAACTGAAATAGTAAAAGATAATCCAGAACAAGAAAATAAGCCAGAGATTAAATCTTATGTTCTTACAAACGATAATTTTATTCATTCAACAGACTGTTCAACTGTTCAAGATGAAGATAATGTTAAAATAATTGGTTCTAAAAGATACGCTGAATCTAAAAAATATACTGTTTGCGACGTTTGTCAACCGTTTTAATTATTTTTAGTTAAACATCATCTTTATAAACACAATAATTTGTTTAATTCTCGGTGATTAAAAAATGTTTAAGCTACCTAAACTAAAGTATGAATATAACGCACTTGAACCTCACATTGATGCAAAAACAATGGAAATACATCATAGTAAGCATCATGCTGGATATACAAAGAATTTTAATGCTGCTTTAGAAAAAGCTGGAATAACAGGAGACTGTGCTAAAGATATCTTGTCAGATCTAAAAAATGTTCCAGAAGAACATAGAACAGCTATTAAGAATAACGGTGGAGGTTATGTTAACCATAAAATATTTTGGAAAATTATGAGCCCTGATGGCGGTGGAGAACCTTCTGGAGAATTAAAAGAAGCTATTGACAAGGATTTTGGCAGCTTTGCTGCCTTTAAAGAAGAGTTTTCAACAGCTGCTAAAACAAGATTTGGATCAGGTTGGGCATGGTTATGTGTTAAAGATGATGGTAAACTATGCGTTTGTTCAACACCTAACCAAGATAATCCAATTATGGATGTTGCTGAGTGTAAAGGATATCCTATATTATGTCTAGATGTGTGGGAACATTCGTATTATCTCAAGTATACCAACAAAAGGCCGGAGTATGTTGAAGCGTTCTGGAATGTTGTTAACTGGGATGAGGTTGAGAAGAGATATCAGAAAGCACTTAGTTAATTATTTAAACACTTCTCATTTTTTTGTCAATTATGACAAATATTCAACAAGAAGTGACAAATTTCATTGAACAAGACGTTTCTATTAGGAGAGGTTTATCACGTGGTTTTCTTAATACTAGATCTTTAGCAAAATACATTTACAAGAATTTGCAGTTATCATGTACTATAGACGCAGTAATTAGTGCAATAAGAAGGTATGAAGAAAAACAAGAACCAAAAGAAGATATTAAAAAACGCTATGAGTTAATAGCAGCTGCAAAAGTATCTTCAAGGACAAGAATGGTTTCTGTTTTGTTTAAAAAAACAGCAGATGTTAGAAATGCTCTGGTTAAGCTGTACAATAAAATAGATTTTTCTAAGAACGAAGTTATTAGGATATTAGAAGTAAGCCAGTATATTAAACTGATAATTGATAGGAGTAATTTATCTAAAGTTGAAGAAATGTTTTCAGATATTGTTTCTGTTGAAGAAAAACTAGGTGAGATTAGTTTAGTCTATGAAAAAGAAATTGCTAACACACCTGGTGTATTTGCTGCATTAGCTGGAGAATTAGCTTTAAGTGATTTAAGTATAATAGACGGTGTTATATGCGGTAACGAGCACATTTTTATTATTAATGAAGATGATTTAATGAAAGCTTTAGAAGCAATGCATAGGATAAGGAAGTGGGGCGAGAAAGTTAATTAATTCACTTTAACCAAATATATATAAACAAAACAAGTTTATTTTTCTATTAGGTGATGATCATATGTATGATGTTGTTATTATAGGAAGCGGTGTAACTGGATACGGCGCAGGCATGTACGCTGGCAGGTTAGGATTGAAAACTTTGATTATAGGAGACACGCCAGGAGGTACAATTACTTTGACAGACACTGTTGAAAACTATCCAGGGTTTAAGAAATTAACAGGGCAAGAGTTAGCTGATAATCTGAAAGAACATGCTCTTGATTATAAAGAGTTTGTTGAAATAAAAGATGCAAGAGTATCTAAAATAAAGAAAAATAAAGAGTGTTTTTCTGTATTTGTTAAAGACGAAGAAATTAAATCAAAAACAGTAATCTTTGCAACAGGTACTAAGCACAGAGAATTAAAAGTTCCAGGACATGACGAGTTTAAGAATAAAGGTGTTCATTACTGTGCATTATGCGATGGTTTTTTTTACAGAGGTAAAACTGTTGCAATTGTTGGCGGCGGTGACAGTGCTGTTAAAGAAGCTTTAGTATTAGCTGAACATGCTAAAAAAGTATTTATCATATACAGAAAAGGCGAAGTTAGAGCTGAACCAATTAATTTAGCAAGGATGAAAAAACAGCCTAAAATTGAAATAATACATAACACAAATATTAGTGAAATAAAAGGCGATGAAACAGGTGTTACAAGTGTTGTTTTAGATAAAGAATATAAAAAAAGCACTGAGCTTAAACTTGAAGGTGTTTTCATTGCTATCGGCCATATTCCTTTATCCGATGTTGCAAAAGACGCAGGTGTTAAACTTAATAAAAAAAGTGAAGTTATAATAAATAAAAAATCAGAAACTAACATACCAGGTTTTTACGCAGCAGGTGATGTTGTTGACACGCATTTTAAGCAAGCGATAACTGGTGTGGCTGAAGGTGTTTTTGCCGCGTACGCAGCATACGAATACATTAATTCTAAAGATATTGTTTGTAAATAAGTAAATAACATTGGCCAGATGTAACAAACCATGTTCCTCTACACAGTAGAGGGTTATGGTTTGTGGAATAGGACATTGCATAGCAATGGCCGTCTGTGCCAATGATGTTGTTTACGTAATAATAAATTAATTCAATTCTATACAAAAATTATATATACTTCATAGGCTAGAAAAATATTAATGAACCTGTTGAAATTAAAAAAAGAGATTCGTGACATTGAACGATTAGAAAAGATTATATTTGTTCTTGGAGAGGAAGGGTTTCATTATTTAGTGCATAAAATTGATTTAGGACATTTATTAAAACATAAAGAAGCATTATCAAAAGAAGAATTATCAGAACCAGAACGTATAAGAAAATTGTTTGAGAAATTAGGTCCGACTTTTGTTAAACTAGGACAATTATTGTCCTTAAGATCAGATTTAGTGCCGCACGAATATTGTGACGAGTTTAAAAAGTTGCAGGATCATGTTGCTGAGTTTTCTTATGATAAAGTTGAAAAGATAATTGAAAAAGAACTTGGTAAACCCATTTCTAAACTGTTTAAATCATTTTCTAAGAAGCCAATGTCTGCTGCGTCCATTGGCCAAGTTCATAAAGCAACATTACACACAGGTGAGAAAGTTGTTGTTAAAGTACAACGGCCTAAAATAAGAAATGTTATGGAAGCTGACATTGATATTATGGAATACTTTGCAAACTTACTTGAAAAACATGATGAGTTTAAAAGTTTGAAACCAACCTTGATTGTTGATGAGTTTAAAGAATATACTGAACGTGAACTGGATTTCAAGTATGAATTAAGAAATATTAACAAATTTCATGATTATTTTAAAAAATGGAAAAAAATTGGCATACCAAGACCGTACGTTGATTATTCAACCAGTAAAGTTCTTGTTCTTGAATATATAGACGGTATTGTTTTAAATGAAATTGAAAAAGTTAAAGAAAAAGGACATAACCTGAAAAAGCTCGGATATAACGGGTTTGAAGCTATTTTTTATCAAATATTTGATTTAGGATTAGTACATGGAGACCCGCACCCTGCTAATTTAATAGTTGATGATAAAGGAAAGATATATTTTATTGACTTTGGCATTGTTGGGTTTATTACCCCTGAACTGCAGAATAATGTGTTGAAATTCATTATCCCTCAATGAAATATAGAGTGCATATATCTGCGAAAGATCCTGTTGAAAAGGAAATTTATTCTCCGCCAAGAATACTGCAGGTCTGTTAGACCCGCAGATGAATTGGC